>PMBV01000376.1 GCA_003153055.1 Myxococcales bacterium | reverse complement strand
GTCAAGGACACCCGTGGACACCGAGGACCCTGTCCGTGGGAGCCACCTCGAGCCTCGCGTTGTTCGGTGTCCAGCCCGGGCGCTGGATCAGCAGAGTGGTGACAGCTTCACGCTGTGCCGAGGTGGACACCCGGAGTCAGAGTCAACGAGTGCGGCACGTGAACGGTGGGGCGAGCCGCCACGCCCCTCCAGCGTTTGGCCGTAGGAAGGGACGTTGTTCGCCCCAGCGGTCGTCCTCGCCCCGCGGCGCCAGAGCGGGCCCCTCGCCCTTGGGGCGAGGCGGGGGAGTGGGGACGGCCGTCCGCCCAGGACGAAAGAAGAAACCTCTGCGGCAATGAGGTGCCTCAGGCTCCCTCAACGCCTCTGCGCTGCTCTCCTGCGCCCCGATTTTCGCACCTGTAACGAACCAGGTCCCTGAGGCCCCTACCAGAGCCCGTCGACACTCTGCCCGAACGTCTCCAGGTACCGACGGCGGAAGTCGGCCGGGGTGTACCGGTGCTCCTGACACCCCTTGAGCTCGATGCAGTACGTGGCGGCCAGCGCCGCGATGCGACCAGCCACCTCGAGCGGCACCTTGTGCGAGAGCCCGAAGGTCAGCCCGGCGAGATAGGCGTCTCCGGCGCCGGTGGGGTCGACCACCTGCGTCGGCTTGGCCACCGGCACCTCGAAGGGCTCCTGGCCGCGGGCGTAGATGCGTGAGCCCTCCTCACCCCGGGTGACGATGGTGAGCGGGGCCATGGCGATGAGCTGGGCCTCGCTCAGCCCGGTCGTACGGGCCATCATGCCGAACTCGTAGTCGTTGCCGATGAGCGCCGCGCAGCCGTCGATGCCGCCGAGAATCTGCTTGGCGTCGAGGCGAGGGGTCTGCTTGCCGGGGTCGAAGATGTACGAGACGCCGGCCTTCTTGCACTCCTGCGTGTGCCGGAGCATCGACTCGGGGTCCGTGGGCGAGATGATGACCCAGTCGTCGGGCTGCATGCCCACCGACTCCAGCGTCACCTCGCGGGCGTGCACTACCGCGCCGGGGTAGAAGGCGACGATCTGGTTGTTCATCGTGTCGGTGTTGATGAAGCACGAGGCGGTGAACTCGTTGGGCACCAGCTTGATGCTCGCGGTGTCCACGCCCACCCGGTTCATCTCGTCACGGTACTCGCCGAAGTCTTGGCCAGCGGCTGACACCACCGAGGTCTTCGCCCCCAGCAGGGCCAGACTGTAGGCGATGTTTCCCGCCGTGCCACCCCTCAGTCGTCGCATGGAGTCGACGAGGAAGCTCACGGTCAACATGTGCACCTTGTCGGGCAGGATGTGATCCGAGAACTTCCCGGGGAAGTTCATGATGTAGTCGTAGGCCAGCGAGCCGGTGACGATGATGCGCACGGCGAATCCCCTTGGTGAGCTCTGTCGAGAGTCGGGCCCTTCGTAGCTCCAAAGGGCTCGACCACCAACGAAAACGAACGGCCGTCACTCGGCCTTGGTCTGGGCCTTCAACAGATCGCGGTTGAGCCCGGCGATGACCTTGGTGCTGATCTCCTTGGGGCACACGGCTTCGCACTGAGACAGGTTGGAGCAGTTCCCGAAGCCCTCCTTGTCCATCTGGGCCACCATGTTCTTCACTCGCTCGTAGCGCTCGGGCTGGCCCTGGGGCGTGTGGGCGAGGTGCGCGACCTTGGCCGAGACGAACAACATCGCCGAGGCGTTCTTGCACGCCGCCACGCAGGCACCGCAGCCGATGCACGTCGCCGCGTCGAAGGCCGCGTCGGCGTCCTTCTTGGGAATGGGCAGGGCGTTGGCGTCGGGCGTGCCACCGGTGTCGACCCCGACGAAACCGCCGGCGGCGATGATGCGATCGAAGGCGCTCCGGTCGACGACCAGATCCTTGATGAGGGGGAAGGCGCGCGCCCGCCACGGCTCGACGTAGATCTCGTCACCGTCCTTGAAGTGCCGCATGTGGAGCTGGCACACGGTGACGCCTTGCTGCCCGCCGTGAGGCACGCCGTTGATCACCATCGAGCACATGCCGCAGATGCCCTCGCNNCGAAGGCGATCGGCTCCTCGCCCTTGATGGTGAGCTTCTCGTTCACCACGTCGAGCATCTCGAGGAACGACATGTCGGGGTTGACGTTCTCGGCGGTGTATTCCACCAGCTTGCCCTTGGTGTTCGGGCCGGCCTGGCGCCACACGTGCAGCTTCAGGGTCATCGACTTCGTGGCGCTCATTTGTAGCTCCGCTTGGCAGGCTTGACGTACTCGAACGACAGGGGCTCCTTGTGGCGAACCGGCGCCTGGCCCTCCCCGCGGTGTTCCCACACGCTGGCGTGCATGAACTGCTCGTCGTTGCGGACGCACTCGCCTTCCTCGTCTTGGTGCTCTTCGCGGAAGTGACCGCCGCACGACTCGTCGCGGTCGAGGGCGTCGCGAGCCATGAGCTCGCCGAACTCCAGGAAGTCGGCCAGCCGGCCTGCCTTCTCGAGCGAGACGTTGAGATCCGAGCCGCTGCCGGGCACCGACACGTTCTTCCAGAACTCTTCGCGAATGGCGGGAATCTGCTGGAGCAGCTCGGTGAGGCCCTTGGCGTTGCGCGCCATGCCGCACTTTTCCCACAGGACCAGCCCGAGCTCCCGGTGGAAGCTGTCGACGGTGCGCTTGCCCTTGATCGACAAGAATTTCGTGGTGCGCTGCTGCACCTGCTCCACGGCCTCCCGGGCTGCCGACTCGAAGGCCGCCTTCACCGCGGGGGTGTCGAGGCCGGCCGGCTTGGCCGTCGCGAGGTAGTGCCCGATGGTGTACGGCA
>PMBV01000448.1 GCA_003153055.1 Myxococcales bacterium | reverse complement strand
GGTCGGGCAACCTGTTCGGCGCTCTACAGCCAGCTCATGGTGCTCGAGCCGAGCCCCTTCAGCACGGCCTCGGCGGCACGCACGCCGTGCCAGTTTGCCTCTTCGAACAGGGCGAGTCCCCCCAGGTCCGAGTGAGCGAAGTGCAGTGAGCCCCCGAGCGGAGCTGCTGCCTCGCGGCGGGCCTTTCCCCACAGGAAGCCGGGCGTCGGCCGAACCATCGCGTGGCCCCAGCGCTGCACGTCGATGCGCTCCACCAGCGTGTGGAGGTTCACATGGGCCGGCAACAGGTCGGCGAGGATGATGCTCCTCCAATCCTCCCACGTCGTCGCCAGCAGCCGTTCGCGTTCCTCCCGCGGCTTGGGCCCAACCAACGGGTAGTACCAGGTCAGCACCGTCGGGCCTGACTCCTCGGCGCGGGGCCGCTGGTGCGTCGCCACCACGTAGCCCAGGCTCTTGCTGTCGTAGCCCACGTTGTCCCAAGCCAGCGGCACCCCCCGCGACACCGGGCGACGGGACACCTGCACGTTGGCGACGACCCATGGGCTGGTGGTGAACTCGGCGACGAAGGGAGGCGGCGAGGCCCGCCACTCCGTCACCAGACGGGCGGCGACGAAGCGAGGGGTGGCGAGAATCACCTGCCTCGCCTCGAAGCTCACCGGAGCCGACGTCACCGTGTCGAGGCCGTCGAGGCGCCAGCCAAAGGGCGAGCGAGAGACGCTGTGAACGAGTGTCCTCCGTCTCAATCGCCCCTCACCGATGGCGCCGGCCAGGTGAGCCGTGAGGTGAGCGTTTCCCTCGGGCCAGGTGAGGTAGCCGTCGTTGCGCTCCTCACCCGACTGCCGGGCACAGAAGTACCAGAGCGCGGCCCACGCCGACGTGGTGGCGAGACCCGAGCCGAAGTCATCGCGACAGGCGTACTCCACCAGCCACCTCAGCCGCGGCGAAGTGAAGCCTTGCGCATCGAGCCACTGGGCCATGGGCTGGGTGTCGAGGCTCGTCCACTCGGCGTCGTCGCTCCCCGTCTCGAGGGGCACGGCGAAGGCCTTTCTCCCTCGGCCATCGACGGCGGCGGCGAGGACCTGGCAGAGGGCCTCGAAGCGTTCGAGCTGCGAGAGGTCCTCCGCCGACGCGCCGGCACGGAGGTACAGACCCTCGTACCAGCGGCCCCGGTAGAACAGCCGCTCCTCGGGCTCGCGGACCAGCGCCTCCTCGGCGAACGCCGGCCGCCCCGACGGGTCGACGCCGATGAGAACCCCCAGCTCGCCGAGGAGCCGCGGCACCGGGCCGTTCACGGTGAGAGGCGCGGGGAGGTAATGCGCTCCCCAGGGGAAGGCGGTCACGGCGTCACGCCCGCTCTTCGCCGTGCCGCCGAGCTCAGCGTCGGTCTCGAGCACCAGGAAGCTCGAGAACCCCGCCCCCGCCAGCCGCCACCCAGCCGAGAGCCCAGCCGCCCCCGCGCCCACGATGGCCACGTCGACCCGCTCGACCAGCGGTGAGGCAGGGAGCGGCCCGGGCTCGCGCAGGCGATGTCCCACGAGGTGGAGGTCGTCGATGAATGCGCCCTTCACCCGCGGCGCCTCGAGGTGGGTGGAGCGCTTTCGGCACGATGCCAGGGCCGCCGAGCCCAGAAAGGCAGCCAGCACGTCGCGTCGCGAGGGGGTGAGGAAGCTCATCGGCCCTTGAGGCGCAGGAGGATGCGCTGGAGCTCATCTTGGCTCAAATCGAGCTGCTCGGCCACCCGGCCCCAGAGCTCGACGGTGGGCACGAAACGGCCTCCTCGCTCGGCCTGCAGCGTCGCCAGCGTCGCCAACACCACGCGCTCGACCCGGGTCAGCCCGTCACGCACGTCGGGGAGCCCTTGGATCGGGTCCCGCCGCTTCTTCATGCGTGGTGGTGAGACGAGCGAAGCAGGGCCCGGTTCCTCGCGTGCGCCGCCATCATGAACCCCGCCCCGACCAGGCTGACGGCCGTGTCGGCCAGCAACTCTCCGTGGAGCACGAAGGCGGCGAACCCCAACAGGGCGATGCCCGTCAGCGCCAGCGCCGGCACAACGAGCCGACGGTGGCACCGGTAGCCCCGCACGAAGGCCCACGCCGCCACCACCACCACGAAGAAGAAGAGCACCGGGTGCGCCCCGCCCAGCACCGAGCCGGCCGCGGGCAAGAGTGTCAGCACCAGCGGCGTGGCCACGCAGTGCACCGCGCACACCGCCGACAACACCTCGCCCACGACATCTGATGGCTCGTGGGCGTGCTCTGTGGTCGTCGAAGCGGGGGCGGACACCGACTCACGGTTAGCCGCCGGTCGGCCTTTTCGCAAGTGTGACGTTGCTACAACCGAGTTGAAACAACGGCCTTGGCGTCCTTCTGGAAGACGACCTCTCGCTGCTGGAGCAGGTCGACCTCGCCGGCGAACTGGGCGAAGGCCTCGTAGAGGGCCGGGCCGATGCGTGACTGGGAGAGCCGGAAGTCCTCGGTGACGGAGAGCACGTCGTGGTCCTGGCGCTCGGTGCGGGCGTAGTGGCCCGAAGGCCCATCGCGCTCGATGGAACCCAAGGGGTCGACGAGCTGCCACCCGGCCGGCAGGGTGAGGCTGGCTGAGACATGGCCCGTCTCGCTGCCCTCGATGAAGAGCGGCGTGACGCGGGTGGGGGTGGTGAGGTAGCGACGGCCCAAGAGATGGGGAAAGGTGAGCGCTCCGGCCACCAGGCGCCCAGGGCCCTCCGGCCGCGCGAACCGGCTGGCGACGAAGTGGTACGACACAGCCGCCGTTCCGCCGACGCGACGCTCGCCATCGACCTTGAGGTTCGAGAGGTCTGCGCCGCCGAAGTACCGGGAGAGGGCCGACTGGAGCGCTTGCTCGCGTTGGTCCGCCGAGAGCGACTCCAGGGCCTCGGCGAGCTGAGCGGCCTCGAAGCCCGAGTACGTCTCCACGCCGTCGCCGCTCAACTGGCCGTCCTCCGACAGGGACATCGTCAGGCGAACGTCCTTGGTGACGGCGGTGCTCGCTTTGGGCGTGGAGAGGCGCTCGGCAGGCCGGCCAGGTTCGGGTAACAGCCACGCCTCCCGCCCACCGGTGGCGACCTCGGGCAGCTCGCCAAAGGGGGCGTAGCGCACCAGCGGGTCGAGCCACAGGGGCGCGCCGTCGGCCAGGCGCACGAAGACGCAGACGTAGTTGTACAGGCCCTCGCTGGGGAAGACGTAGGGCGCTGGGTCGGCGGTGAAGGTGCGCACCGCCGCGAGCCGGGCGTCGACGCCGAGGGCCCGGAGCGCCGAGTAGAGCAGCCAGGTGCGGCTCCCGCGATCCTGCGCCACGCTGGCCGCCGCCGACACCGTCAGCCCCGCGTCACGACCCGAGAGCTTCTCCATCACCGCGGCGTAGACTGCGCGGATCCGCTCGAGGCCGGTGCTCGTCCCGGCGGCGATAGTGGCGAAGCGCTCGACCTCGCCGGTGACGACGCCGCGATCCAGGTAGGAGTCGGCGTAGACTCGGAACACGCCCTCGCTGCCCTCCTGGCCCGCGCCCACCGCGACGAAGGGGAGCCACTCATTGCCCGACGGCGGCCCGCTCGGCTCGGGGATGTACGGAGGCACCTGGCGCTCCTCATGGCGAAAGACCTCGAGGTCGCCCTCTCCCTTGGGCGCTGGAGCCTTGACGTTGTGGGCGTCGACCTTGAGCCCGGTGCCCTTGGGTGCCTTGACGATGTACGTGCTTCGCGCGTTGGGCTGCCTCGCGATTTGGAAATAGAAGTTGGCGGCGGTAAAGCCAGGTTGTCCGGGGCCGCGGGTCGGGTGCGCCAGGAGGTACTCGTACTCCACCATGTCTCCGACCTGCACCCCGGGGAGCGAAACGCCATCTTTGCCCTCGATGGACTCAGGCTCGAGGCGGCGTCCATCGGCCTTCAACGTGCGCAACTTCAGCACCACGGCGTCCTGGGGAATCTGCACCTCGGCCACCTCTTGAACCCCCTGCTGGTCGAGGGCCTTCTGGATGACGTGGATTCGGTCCACCATCGAGCCGTCGGGGTAGGCGCGGATGGCGGCGAAGTCGAGGACGAAGCTGCTGGTGGCATCCTCGGAGCCCTGAGCCGCTTGGTAGGACGCCACGCCCTCCTCGGTGGAGATGGCCTCCTCGTCGAGCAGCTCCTTGCCGGTCTTGGCCCGCTCCACCTGGCGGCGCAGGTTCAAGTCGCTGCCCTCGAGCGCCAGGGCCGCTTCCCGGACCGTGAGCGCCTCGGCCGGCCTGGAGGCCTGCTCGAGAATATCGCCCAGCGCCTTGAGAACCGGGGTGCTCCTCGGCCACATCGCCCGCATGCGGGTCAGCACCTCGACGGCCTCGTCGTAGTGTCGGCGAGCCGCGAGGAGCCCCGAGAGTGAAATGGCGGCGGCCGTCTGGCTCTCGTCTTGCTCGAGGAGCGCGGCGTAGGCCTTCTGCGCTTCTTCGGCGCGGCCCCTGGAACGGTCGTGTTCCGCGGCGCGGGTCAGGGCGCCACTGCAGTGGGCGGCCCGGGCCAACAAGGCATCGGAGTCGGCGATGGCGTCACGGCGGCGGGCCACGTCGTACTGGAGGAGGGCGGCGTCGCAGTACCCGGCCACGGCCTGGGTCGCCTGAGCCGCGGTGCCGGCAGCGGCGGCGTCGAGCCCCAGGGCGAGCTGGACCCGTGCCTCCAAGGCGTACACCGGGGCGCCCGGAGTTGGATCCATTCCTCGAGCCACCTTCACCTGCTCCAGCGCATCGAGGGGCCGGTCGTCGTCGAGGGCCAGGCGGGCGGCGGCGAGCTGCGCGGCCACGAGATGTTTGTCTTTGGAGAGCGCCAATTCCAGCTCACGATTGGCCCGGCCGCGACCGACCCGGGTGGGCACCAGGTGATTCTGGAGCGCGGCGTCGGCGCGAAGGAGCGCCACGGTGGGCGTGTCGAGGGTCGGCAACCCAGCCAACAGCGTGGCGGCTCCATCGGCGTCGCGGCCCAGAGCATCGCGAGCGGCGACGACTCGAGCCAGCGCCTCACCTGCCGACGGCTCGAGGGCGCGCATGAGGGCGTCGGCCGAGGCGAACAGGCCGGAGCCCTCGACCAGGTCGACGCCGGTCCACCGCTGCGCCGGCCCGCGAGCAGGCGTGAAGGTCAGCCGCGCGGGCTGCCCGTCGAGGCGGTGGAGCGCCACGGTGAAGTGGCCCGCTTGGGTGCCCCGAGCCATGCGGAGCACGAGGCGGTGCGTGCCCTGGGTCAGCTTGAGCGCCTGCGTCGTCAACGTGGGGACCGGCCGCTGCCACCCCAGGCGCGAGAGGACTCGGGTGCCGTCGATGACGGCCACGTGGTCCATCGACGTCACGGTCCGCAGCACCCACGTCGTCGCCTCAGGCACCTGCACGTCGACGGCGAGGAGGTAGACGTCGCCCGAGGCCGGCTCTCCCGAGAGGGCAAAGCGGCCGTCGGCGAAGCGCAGCGCCCGGGGCACCAATGGGCCGAAGGGACCAGCGGCCGGCCCGTCGAGGCTCCCGGTCTTCTCCACCGTCGTCACCTCGGCCATCGACAACTGGTGCCAGGCAGAGAAGGGCCCCACCAGCGTCCCCACGGTGGGAATGCCCATGTCGGCGAGGACCGTGGCCTGAGCCGCCGAGTCGCCGGCTCCGAGGTGCACGTTCATCAGGGCCGCGCGGAAGAGGTGCGCGGCGTCGGCCGGCAGCTCCGTCGCCAAGATGCGCGGAGCGTGGAGCGTGATGGCCGCGTCGAAGGCGCTGGCCTGACCGGCGAGGTCGAGGGCCAGCCGGGCCGCGACGACCTTGAGGGGGTGGCTCGTGGGGTGTTCGAGGAGCTCGAGGGCGGCGGCGAGGGCTCGCTCCGGGTGGGCCGCCTGGGTCGCCAGCGTCATCTTCCCATACAGGGCCCAGGGCTCGCCGGGCGCCTGGGTGAGTGACGCCTCGAAGAGCTCGCGGGCCTTGGCGGCGTCGCCGTCGACCAGGAGTGCACGGAACCCCGCGAGGGAGCGCTCGATGGCGTCGGCCGAGCCGTTGGCGACCGAGCGAGCCGCTCCGTCGAGGACCCAGAGGGGATTCCCGGCACGGCGAACGCAGCCGGCAGCCCCGAGGAGCAGGAGGCCTCCCACAACCACGACACGAAGCTGGCGCATGGAGAGCTTCTTAAGGGTCTCCCGGCGTGACACACCAGCGGGAATACCCGAGCCCCCCCGAGTCGAGGCCGGGCCTGGAGAGCCTCCAGCACGCCGTGGCAGGCGAAGCTCGCCTTCTATACGATCGACGGCCATGAACCCAGGACGCACCGGCGACGCTTCCAAGGCGGCCTCTGAGCTCCTCCTCTATCAGACCGAGGACGGGCGAACGCGCCTCGAGTGCCGCTTCGAGGGCGAGACGCTTTGGCTCGCCCAAGCCCAGATCTCCGAGTTGTTCCAGAAGGATGTTCGGACGATCAACGAGCACCTCGTGAACCTCTTCGACGAGGGCGAGCTGAGCCGAGAGGCAACTATCCGGAAATTCCGGATAGTTCGAACAGAGGGAGTGCGCGAGGTTTCGCGCGACATCGAGCACTACAACCTCGACGCGATCCTCGCCGTCGGCTTCCGCGTTCGTAGCCTTCGCGGCACACAGTTCCGGCAGTGGGCGACGGCGCGCCTGTCATCCACGAGCGGGCCGACGGGACCAAGCCCTACATGGGCATACGGAGCACGCGCCCTGGCGGCCTCGTGCGAAAGGAGGACGCCGCGATCGCGAAGAACTACCTCACGGAAGCCGAGCTGCAGGTCTTGAATCGCATCGTCAGCCTGTACATCGAGTACGCTGAGCTGCAGGCTTTCGAGCGCGGGCCAATGACCATGCAGGACTGGCTCACGAAGCTCGACGAGTTCCTCAAGGTCTCGGGCCGGATGGTACTCGAGCACGCGGGGACCATCTCAGCCGAGGCCGCCAAGACGAAGGCCGAGCAGGAGTATGCGCGGTACCGCACACTCATCGACACCCAGCCTCGCGGCATCGACGCCGCGTTCGAGAAGGTGGCGAAGCAGCTCAAGAAGCCGGTTCTGCCGCGGGTCAAGAGGAGGAAGAAGGCATGACGCGCCCGAAACGCGCCAACCACGAGCTCACGCCTTGATGCGCCCCCCCAGCGAAAGCCAACACCATATGCAACCCTGGAACCCGTCGACGGGCTCGCAGTAATCAAGGCAGAGGTGGCCCGAAGTGCCTCGAAGACGTTCGGTCTCCCTCCGGCCCCGGTAGAGTGGGTCTTGGGCAGAGGGAGCAGAGCGAGATGAGAACCGCTGGCGAATGGAAGAGCCATCTGCGCGCGGCGCTGGGAGAGGCACTTCGGGCCCGGCGACGTCACGAGGTGGCTGTCCTTCGCGAGACGCTGGCGGCCATCGACAATGCCGAGGCGGCCGACGTGAGCGCGGCGCCTTCCGTGCAGGCGGGGGTCATCGCCGGAGGTGTCGCGGGTCTCGGAGCTGGTGAGGTCCCGCGACGAGTGTTGAGCCCTGAAGCGGTGCGCGCCATCGTCCAGCGCGAGTTGCAGGAGCGACGGGACGCGGCGGTCACCTACGCGAGCCTCGGCCGGGACGAGGAGGCCCGCACGCTGAGACTCCAGGTGGAGGTGCTCGCCTCGCTCCTCTGATGGTGGGCGCGCGACCTCGGCCCTCAAGGGCCCGTCAGTGGAGTGCTCGCCGGGGAAGGTCTGCGATACACTGTAACGCCCGTCGCTGGATCGAGGACGAGCAGCGACGAAGGCGTGGCCCTGACGGCTGCGCTCCCCACTCGGCCCGGCAGATGGCCACCGCCGACCTTGGTCACGACCGTAGGCTGATACGGGTTCACGAGGCTGACCATGTGGACGTCTCCCTTGCCGCCGAGCACATATGCGGTGTCGTCACGAACGGTCACGGCCGTGCCTGCCGGGCTCGGGCCGCTCCAGATCACTGTCCGGGTCGGCAGGTCGATGATGCTGGTTCCACTCCCCCCCTCCACGGCAATCGCCAAGTCGCCAGAGATGGTCAGGGCCGAGGGTCCGCGCGTCAATGCGATGCGATCGGAACACGGAGGCGAGGTTGGGGAAGCAGTGAGATCACAGAGTTTCAGATAGGGATTTGGCGGGTATTCGTTCCCAGCCACGACCAACCGATCCCCCCAAACGGCGATGGACTGGTCATAGACTCCCGGATAGAATATTCCGGCGGTCGTCATCGCTTTCGGATTGCGAGTATCGATGACCTGTACAGGGCCGTAGCGGCCAAGCACGTAAACATAGTCATTCCGCTGCTCGACGCCCCAGACGTCCCACCACGTTGCGGGACCCGAAGTATATCTTCCCAATTCGATGGGTCCGCTCGGGACCGTCACATCAACCGCGATGACCATCAACCCGGAGGGAGACGCGGGAGCGGCAAGATACGCTCTATTTCCGCTCACGGCGAGCCTCACGCCCGTCGCGCTGGCCAAGCGGCCAAGCCTGGTGACACTTCCGGTCATTTCATCAAGGTGCCAAATCTCGAAGCCGCTCTTCGCATCGACCAAATAGACGTAAGGAGGCTGCACGACCATGTCGCTCATACCACCCATCGATGGGTAGCCGTCGTCCGAGGTGAAGACACGGGCGGCGTTCACCTGATAGCGATTGAGACCTCGCGCATGAGCAACCAGGAGGCGATTGCCCGACCTGTCCATGTCCTCGAGCGGGTCGGGCAGAGGCGCACAGCTTGGGCTCGGAGCTCCCGCGACCGGCACTCCAATGGCCTTGAGGCACGACGTTGTGCCAGACTTCGCGCTGAAGGACAGAAGACCGCCTTGTGCCTTCATGGTCCCCGTGACCTGGTCGGCGTTCCAGTATGACCCCCCCCAGCTCGTATTACCGGAATACGTCTCACTGTATATGCCAGTGAAGCCGTACCACCGATCGTAGTACCGCGCGTACAGCGTGTCGCCTACGGAGGTCATGGGCCAGACCAGGTACTCCGAAGTGGAGAACGTCGAATAGTTGAGGCCGCCTTCGCCATATTTGAGGATGACACTTCCAGAAGGCGTGGCGGCGACGGCCACCTGAGCGTTCGGTAAGATCGCCGCGTCGCAGTGATCCTGCGATGGCCAAAGCGACGTGCCAAACCCTGCCCAGCTCCCACGCCGGTGCAAGCCGGCCGCTTGGGCATCGAAGAGACCGAGGTTGACCATTCTGGGGAGCGCGTCGCACACGGCCGCGAGACCGCCTGAGAACGAAATCGCCGGATAGCGTGGCAGCTCAGTCGACCCGTTTGGCAGATAGCGGAAGGTATCGAGGAACACAGGGACGGCTGGATTCGACACGTCGAAGCGAGCAAAACCTACCTGGTTGATGCCGGCGTACAGGATATTTTGCGAGACTGCGAGTGAGCTGACGACGTCGGGGAAGACGAAGGTCTGTGATGGCCCCGCACTGACCGTGTCACTGTCGAAGAACGCCACGGTGTAACCGATCGCCGCCACGACGCGCGTGCCCAAATATGTAACTGCTCGGGCACTCCCGCCTGCGAGGTTGGCAACGTAAATCAGATCGTCCGCCGAGGCGCCGTCGCAGTCGTTGTCGAGGCCGTCCCCCGGGACCTCCACCGCGTTCGGGTGCACCGCCTTGCGCGCGTCATCACAGTCGGCCCCGAGGTCGCAGCCTTGACCATAGCCGTCATGATCCTCGTCGGTGCATCGTCCGCAGTCGCTCCAATGCTGCGCATTCTTGTCGTCGCAATCGGGCTGCATGAGTGAGCACTGGCCGTAGCCATCGTGGTCCTCATCCACACAACAGATGGGCGGCGCGCCTATCTGGTTGAAGCAGCGCGTCGTCGAGGTGTTGCCACACCCTCCGTTGTTCGTCAGGCATTCGTCGATGTCCTTACATCCATCGGCGCCGGTACCCGAATAGCCCGAAGGACAGGCGCCACAGATCCTGCTGCCGGGAGCATTCGTGCAGGACGTCAGTGGATCGCAACCGCCGTTGGCGGTGAGGCACTCGTTGATGTCGGTGCAGCTCGTCGCCCCGGAGCCAGAGTAGCCAGCAGGGCAGGCGCCGCAGGTCCTGCTGCCGGGCGTGTTCGTGCAGGTCGACAGAGGATCGCAGCCGCCATTGGCGGTGAGGCACTCGTTGATGTCCGTGCAGCCCGTGGCCCCGGTGCCGGCGTAGCCAGCGGGGCAGGCGCTGCAGGTCCTGCTGCCGGCCGTATTCGTGCAGGTCGTCAGTTGGTCGCAGCCTCCATTGGCGGTGAGACACTCGTCGATGTCGGTGCAGCTCGTGGCCCCGGAGCCGGCGTAGCCAGCAGGGCAGGCGCCGCAGGTCCTGCTGCCAGGCGTATTCGTACAGGTCGCCAGTGGGTCGCAGCCGCCATGGGCGGTGAGGCACTCGTCGATGTCGGTGCAGCCCGTGGCCCCGGAGCCGACGTAGCCAGCAGGGCACGCGCCGCAGGTCCTGCTGCCGGCCGTATTCGTACAGGCCGTCAGTGGATCGCACCCGCCATTGGCGGTGAGGCACTCGTCGATGTCGGTGCAGCCCGGGGCCCCGGTACCGGCATAGCCAGCCGGGCAAGCGCCACAGGTCCTGCTGCCCGGCGTATTCGTGCAGGTCGTCAGTGGGTCGCAGCCCCCGTTGGCGGTGAGGCACTCGTTGATGTCCGTGCAGGCAGTGACCCCGGTGCCGGAGTAACCCGCGGGGCAGGCGCCGCAGGTCCTGCTGCCGGCCGTATTCGTACAGGCCGTCAGCGGGTCGCACCCGCCATTGGCGGTGAGACATTCGTCGATGTCGATGCAGCCCGTGGACCCGGTGCCGGCGTAGCCAGCAGGGCAAGCGCCGCAGGTCCTGCCGCCAGGCGTGTTGGTGCAGGTCGATACTGGATCGCACCCGCCATTGGCGGTGAGGCACTCGTCGATGTCGGTGCAGCTCGTGGCCCCAGAGCCGGCGTAACCAGCCGGGCAAGCGCCGCAGGTCCTGCTGCCCGGCGTATTCATGCACGTCGTCAGTGGGTCGCAGCCCCCATTGGCGGTGAGGCACTCGTTGATGTCGGTGCACCCCGTGGTCCCGGTGCCGTCGTAGCCAGCGGGACAGGCGCCGCAGGTCCTGCCGCCGGGCGTGTTGGTGCAGGTCGACACTGGATCGCACCCACCATTGGCGATGAGGCACTCGTCGATGTCGGCGCAGCCCGTGGTGCCGGAGCCGTCGTAGCCGGCGGGGCAGGCGCTGCAGGTCCTGCTGCCCGGCGTATTCGCGCAGGTCGTCAGTGCATCGCACCCGCCATTGGCGGTGAGGCACTCGTCGATGTCGGTGCAGGCCGTGGCCCCGGAGCCGACGTAGCCAGCCGGGCACGCGCCGCAGGTCCTGTCGCCCGGCGTGTTGGTGCAGGTCGATAGCGGATCGCACCCGCCGTTGTCGCGCGCGCACTCGTCGATGTCGACGCAACCGGTCGAACCGTCGCCAGAATACCCAGCCGGACACGCTCCGCAGACTACGTTCGCCCCCGATGCCTTACAGATTGTACGTGGGTCGCAACCGCCATTGTTGTTTGCACAGGGACCGGTTCCATGGCAACCCGAAACACCGTCGCCGTCGTAGCCGACTGGACAAGGGCCGCACGCTCTGCCGCCGGGCGTGTTGGAGCAGACGGTCAGGGGGTCACAATGGCCGTTGTCCGTGAGGCATTCGTCGATGTCATGACAGCCAGCTTCGCCATTGCCGGTGTAGCCCCCAGGGCAAGCACCGCAAACTCGCGTCCCAGCGCCGCTTGGCGCGCAGGTTACGAGTGGATCACAGCCACCATTGGCCGCAGAACACGGGTCGGGAGCGCCGGTTCCAGACCCGCCGCATCCCAATGACGTGAAGATTGCGACGAAGAGTGCCCAGGTGCTTTTCGACCGAAGCTGCGGAAGAGCACCAGACAATGAACTCGAGCGAAGCGACTGCACGGCGAGGCGCCTACTCCGGCCGGTCATATCGCGTCAAGAGCAGAATATTTCATCAATTATGGAAGCCCCTCCGACCGTCGACGCGAGCAAGGCCTCTTCAAGCGAGCACGACCGGGAGATGGCCCGAGCGCATGGCAAGGCTGAGGCGGACTCCCAGAACTCGAGAATCCTCAATTCATGAAAGAAGGAGTTGGCGCCGGCAATGATTGAGCACTCTTGGAGTGTCGCGACGTCGCAAACGTCAATGCTCCACGCGGCCGGTACGAGAGGCCACCAACACCTCTCTCATGCCGCCAAGTTCCGCGTCCCCTGGGCCCAGCTGCTCCAGGTGGGGCGCTGATTCATTCGCGCGATTCACAGAGCGATCTCAGATTGGTCGAGGCGGCGAGGTGTTGAAGCATGCTGCTCCTTTCAGGGTGCCGATCGATCCAGACGGGCCTGTCGCGTCGAGCTCAGTTCATGCGAAACTGACTTCATCCTCGTAAGCGCATGGCCGGCTTTCCCTCCTTGAACTCGGGTGCTTCGACTCGACGATTGATTCAAAGCCCGCGAGACCGGGGTGGCCTCACGGGCTGAGCTCACGACCGCGAGTGTCCTACGGAGCGCAGGTCGCCACGATCACGTCGTTGTGATCCATGGTCACCGCGGCATTGACGGCCAGAGCGCGACCGACCAGGGTGCTGGCGTTCACCAGCGTGATGCTCGCCGAGGCCATGAGGTTGCCCTGGAAGGCCGCCCCCTGCCCGATGGTGGCTGAGCTGCCGACCTTCCAGAACACGTTGCACGGCTGCCCACCGCCGGCCATGACGACCGACGAGTTAGCGGCGGCCGTGATGGTGCTGCCGATCTGGAAGATCCAGGCGGCGTTGGCGGCTCCAGCGGCATCGAGCGTCAGCTGGCCGGTCAGGCCGACCGACGAGTCGAAGCAGTAGACCCCTGGGGCCAGCGTCAAGCCACCGAGATCCTGGCCGGTCAAGTTGTGCTCACAGGTGGCGGCGGTGAGCGCGGCATACCCGAGGGCGAGATCGCTGTGCGCCTGAGTGGCGACGGCGTCTCCGGCGTGGATCGTCCCCGCGACCGTGCAGTCGGGGTTGAAGCCCGTGATGGCTGTGCCAGGACTGACTCCGACGTCACCTTTGACCGTCGAGGCGTTGGTACACGTCACCGTGGAGGTCCCGAGGACCGCGAACTGGGTGGCCGCGCCCAGTGAAGGCGCCAACGAGGCGATCGGGAGACCGGCGTCAGGCGCGCTGGCAGGTGAGCCCGCGTCGACCGGAGAAACGCCTGCGTCGGGTGATTGGACGGGCGTCACTGCGCAGCTGCCCAGCGAGACGTCGTTGCGATCCATCGTGACGGCGGCGTTGACCGCCATCGCGCGACCGGTGAGGGTGCTGGCGGTCATGAGCGTGATGCTCGCGGAAGCCAGGAGGTTGCCCTGGAACGCAGTCCCGGTCCCGAGGGTGGCGGAGCTGCCGACGCGCCAGAAGACGTTGCAAGGCTGACCGCTGCCGGCCATCACCACGGAGGAGTTGGCCGCGGTCGTGACGGTGCTGCCGATCTCGAAGATCCACACCGCGCTGCTGTCACCGGCTCCGTCGAGCGTCAGCTGGCCCGTCAGGCCCACCGACGAGTCGAAGCAGTAGACGCCTGGCGCCAACGTCAGGCCACCGAGGTCCTGCCCCGTCAGGTTGTGCTCGCAGGCGACGGCCCCCAGCGCCCCGTACGAGGCGGCGAGATCGTCGTGCGCTTGAACGGCGACGGCGTCGCCAGCGTGAATCGTGCCCGAGACGGTGCAGTCGGGGTTGAAGCCCGTGGTCGCCGTGCCCGGGGCGACTCCGACATCACCGGTGACGCTCGACGCGTTGGTGCAGGTGACCGTCGAGCCCCCGAGGACCGCGAACCCAGCCGCGGTGCCTAGCGACAGCGCGACCGAAGAGTTGAGGGACTTCCCTGATGGGATTGGCGGAGAACCGCAGGCCGCGAGGATGAACAGGACAAGCGGAGCGAGGATGGGAACTCGTGAGACGATGGACAGACGGGACATGGAGGTCATAAGCGGATACCTTGGACTTCGAGTGAGAATGGTGTGCGGGGCGATTCGACGTGCTGTGATGCTTGCTCCTCAGGTTGTCTGGCCTGTGGACGTTGCGGCTTCCGTGCCCACACCGGGCGACCCGGCGGCAAAGAAAACAGCAACCATTCTAGGCCCATGGGGTCTTCGCTCGGGCCCGGGTAGGGTCGCCGCGCCAGAACCATGGTAAGCGCACCAGAGCGGGGCCGTCATGGCAGGCACTCTCCTCATCATCGACGACGACGACACCAATTGCCGGCTGATCAAGGCCCTCTTCAGCAAAGAGGGCCTCGAGGTGGCGGTGGCGAGCGACGGCCAATCGGGGTTGGACCAAGCCCGGGCCGCGCCACCAGACGTCGTGCTTCTCGACCTGGGGTTGCCGGGGCTCGATGGACTGGAAGTGCTGGCCAAGCTCAAACAAGAGTTCCCGGCCCTTCCGGTGGTGATGCTGACCGGCCATCGAGACATCAAGGCGGCTGTGAAGGCCACGCAGCTCGGCGCCTTCGACTACCTGACCAAGCCGTTCGAGTTCGAGGAGATCGTGGTGGTGGTGCGCCGCGCGCTCAAGACGAGGGCGCTCGAGCTCGAAGTGGAAGAGCTCCGTCGGCAGCTCGGAGCAGGCGGCGGCCTGGCGTGGCAGATGGGCCCGAGCCCTCAGGTGGGAGCCCTTATCGAGCAGGTTCGGTCGGTCGCGGAGACGAGCTACACCGTGCTCATCACCGGAGAGACGGGCACCGGGAAGGAGCTCGTGGCGCAGGCGATTCATCGCGAGAGCGCCAGGCGGGCGAAGCGCTTCGTCGCCGTCGACTGCGGTGCGATTCCCGAGCAGCTCCTCGAGTCCGAGCTGTTCGGTCACGAGCGGGGCGCCTTCACCGGCGCCGAGCGAAAGAAGCTGGGTCGGTTCCAGCTCGCGCAGGGCGGGACCTTCTTCCTCGACGAGGTCGGAAACCTGCCGATGCATCTCCAGGCCAAGCTCCTGCGGGTGCTCGAGTCGAGGCAGGTGCAGTCGGTCGGGGCTGACCGGGCTGCCACCCTGGACGTTCGCTTCGTCGCGGCCACCAACGATGACTTGCAGGGGCGCGTCGCGTCGGCGCAGTTCAGGGCCGATCTCTACTTTCGGCTGGCGCAGTACACCATCGCGCTCCCGGGGCTCAAGGCTCGGCCGGTCGACATACCCTATCTGGCGCACCGGTTTCTCGAGGAGGCGAGCGTCGAGCTGCGGCGACCGATCCAGCAGATCGTCCCCGACGCCATGGAGCTCTTGGCGGCTCACCCCTGGCCCGGCAACGTGCGCGAGCTGCGCAACGTCATCCGGCAGGCGGTGCTGATGACGAAGGATTTGATGATCGGTCGGGCAGTCGTCCGCGCGCTGCTCGGGAAACCTCAGGCCTTCGTGCAGCTTGGCGGTGAGGCACTCGCGGGCCTGTCGTTGAAGGAAGTCGCCACCGAGGCCTCCGAGGCAGCGGAGCGGCGCGCCATCGCGGCAGCCCTGCGAACGGCTCGCGGCAACAAGAGCCGCGCGGCCCGTGCGCTCAGCACCGACTACAAGACGCTCCACCTCAAGATGAAGCGCTTCGGGATCCGCGGGCCGGACTTCGTGCCGTAGGCGGACGCGGGTGACGCGGCCAGGAGACCTGGGGTCCACCACCTCCCGGCTCGACCAAAACTCCGCTCTATGGCGGTACCGTCGAGGGAAGAGGCCTCGCCCAACAGGCGAACAATTTGGGCATCGAGAATTTGGCCAGTCTCATGTGTGCCAGGACGGCGCAATCTGGCGCGGTCGCGACGTCCCGGCGTCGCCAGCAACTCCGCGAGGCTCTCGGCTCACGCAATCGGGCGCAATTCCCTCGTCGCATACCCGCGAGCCACGGACCTGGCCTCGAGAGAGCGCCTTCTCGAGTGAGTTGCGGCTATGTCTCGATGATTGCGCCCACTGCCCTGGGGCTTCGGGGGCTGCGAGCGAGGCGGGTGGCACCGGCGAGCACCACGAGCCCCTCGGCCGGTCGGTCGAGTGGTGCAGGGCCGGGCTCGTTGCCCCTGTGCTCACCGAGGTCTCGGGGCGAGGCGCTGGCCAGACGGCCTTGGTGGTTGGGCTGTAGCCCCACCCTCGACCTTCAATGCGTGCTCGCCGCTCGGCGCCCGTTGGC
>PMBV01000401.1 GCA_003153055.1 Myxococcales bacterium | reverse complement strand
CACTCGTCGCAGATGTAGACCGTCGGGCCCGCGATGAGCTTCCGCACTTCCCGCTGCGACTTGCCGCAGAAGGAGCACGAGAGATTGACGTGGTGCTCACCCTTCTTCAAGCAGGCCTCCTGACAGCCGCCTCAGCGCCACACCAGCGCGCCTGAGAAACTATAGCCATGTCGCACCACCCCTTCACAAGCGCAAGCCTGCCCGAAGGGGTTCTTTGACGCTTCCCTACGTCCACCTTAGGCCTCGGCCTTCTGGGTGACCAATTCTTCGAGGTCCGCCGCCACCGCCTCCGCCCGCTCCGCCACGGCCCCTGGGACCTTCTTATTCGCGATGAGCTCGGCATGCAGCCGCTTCGCCAGGGACCAGAGTCGTTTGAGCTCGGCCGATTGGCTCACCTTGGGCTCCGGGGCGGGAAAGCGCTCGGTGAGCTCTCGCCGGAGCTCACTGGTGGGCTTGGCGTCGCTCCAGATGGAGTCGCGGATGGACTTGTACTCCTGGGCCGACAACTGGCCGCGCTCCTCGGCCTGGGCGAGGACCTCCACCACCTCGAAGGGAGGGGCCGACTCGGTGGCCTGGGGCACGCTCATGGCCTCGGGCTCGTGGCGGTCGAGGAAGCTGAAGCTGCGGGTGAGCTTGAGGGCCGTCTGCTTGCGAATCTTCAGCTCGCCCAGACAGTAGCCCTCGAAGGAGGAATACCCCCAGCCCTCGAAGAGCGCCTCGTCACGGACCTTCACCAGGAGCTTGCCCAGCTCGACCCAGGTGGACTTGAAGCGCCGGGACGACGCGAGCACCGTGTGGCGGAAGGTGTCCGGGGGAATCTCGCGGCTTTTCATGTCGGGGTGCTGTTCGGCAGAAACCATGGTGGGCTTTTCGCCCAGGGCCGGCCAGGCATCAACCGCGTTTTCCTACATTGAAGGACAAATTCACCGACGCGCCGGCCCCGGCCTTGAACGGCCACTTCTGGAGCTCCTTCAACAGGCACTCGGTCAGCCCCGAGTCCTTGAAGTCGGTGTTGTCGACCCACACCTTGGTCACTTTGCCGTTCTCGGAGATGGCGAACTCGATGGGAATCTTCGCCACCACGCCCGGCTTGGCCACCTGGCGAATGCAGGGAACGAGCGTGGGCTTGTGCCGCGCCACCACCGCGTTGATGCCAGCCTCGTCGACCTCGCCCATCGAGAGGCCTTCCGGGTCCTCCGCGCCGGGCTTGGGCTTGGGCCCGGTGGGCTGAGGCCCAGGAGTCGGTCGCTCGGGCCTGGGCACGTTGGCCTGGGCCACCGGCGGCGGCTTCTTGGTGCCGTGGGAGTCGTTGTAGACGACCAGTTCGTCGTCGAGGGTGCGCTTGGCCCGCTTGATGGTCGGCGAGTCGACGGTGATGTCGCCCCACGCGAGCTCCTCGGTCGACTTGCCCGTGAGCGAGTGCACCGCCAGGTACCGCCCCACCGCCGCCACCCCCGCGCCGATGAGCAGCAGCACCACCGCCAGCCCCACCACTGCCCGCACCAGGCGCTTCTTCTGGGTCGCCTGATGGGCCTCGGCCTGAGCGTCGACTCGTTGCTTGGCGGCCGCCTTGGCCAGGTGGATCCTGAACTCGGCGACCTCGGACAGGGGGCGAAAGGCCCCTGATCCCATCAGTTGGACTTCGCTCGACGCGCCCAGCTCGCCCTTGTAGAGCTTGTCGATGATCTGTTTCGCGGGTACGGGCCCAAGGATCAGATCGCTCTGCCGGTACAGCCACCCCGGTTCCTGATTCATGTGCTCCATGCCCTCCAGAGTCGCGCTGTGGTGTTGGTATCACGGCGGTGGTTTTCGCGGCTACCAGTCGCAGCAGGTGGGCCCCACCGTTCAAGATACAGTCATAGCCGCACTTCGCGCCGCGGGCTTCTCCCGAAATCCGGTCGTGTGCTCCCGAACCGACCGAGGTGTGCACGCGAGGATGCAGGTGCTGTCGCTCAGAGTGGTCGAAAGTGGGCGCCCCGAGGAGATGGCCTCGCGCCTCAACGCGGTGCTCCCGCCGACGGTGGGCGTGGCCTTCTCGCGGCTCGCCGGGCCCAAGTTCCACGCTGCCTGGTCGTCGGTCGGCAAGGAGTACCGGTACCGCTTGCTCCTCGAGGACGACCCGCGCTGGGACGATGGCGCGTGGAAGGTCAACTTCGACGTGGGCCTCTTCGAGCGCGCCCTCGCCCTGGTGGCTGGCACCCGTGACTTCTCGGTCTTTCACGACTCGTCGAGCGCCGTTCGACCCAGGACCATCACCGAGGCCCGCCTCGTCGCCACCGACGGCCGCCTCGAGGTGCGCCTCAAGGGCGACGCTTTCGGTCGGTACATGGTGCGGCAGTTGGTCGGCGGCCTGGTCGACGTCGCCAGCGGCACCTGCACCCTCGAGGCCTTCGCCGCGGCTCTCGACGGCACCGGCCGCCTTCGCCCCACCAGGGCCCCTGCCCGCGGCCTCACGCTGTGGGAGGTCTTCTACCCACCCCACGACGACCCCTTCGCGACCGAACGCGGCCTCCCCAGCGGCCTCCCACTGGGGCCCCCGTTCTGCGACTGACCGCCCTACTCCACCTTGGCGGTGTACTTCTCGAGCAGATCCGTGATGGCCTCGCGCAGGTACTCGCTCTGCCGAACCCGCGTCTCCCGCGAGAGGTCCTTGAGTGCCTCCAGGCGATCCCGATTCAACCTGAAGACCACCGACGTCAGCCGACTGTTCTCGTTCATGTGCAGGTCTCCCTCATACAGACACACACATGGTCGCACATGTTCACACCCAGTCAAATAACCGGGTTACTGAAAGAGGTAGGTGCGGAACTGGAGCCCGAGGAGGAGCTCGAAGGAGAGGCGGAGGCCGGCGCCGAAGCCCCCTTGAACTCCGGCGACCGCGTAGGCCCCCATCACCGGGAGGAGCTCGTATTGAACACCGAGGCCGAGGCGAAAGCCGAGCGTCCACACTGGGGAGAGGGTGGCGGCGAGGAGCAGGTCGAAGAAGGTCTTCACCCGGTCTCCTCGAGAGTTGCGGATGCCGGCGAAGGCGGCCCATTCGGGTCGTGGGCCCGGAGGCGCGACGCGGCCCGCGAGCAAGAGCTCGGTGTGATCCGTCAGGCTGAGCGTCCCCCCCAGCTCGAGGGGCGCGCGCAGGCCGTTGTCGCCTTGGCCAGTTGGAGCGATGACGGTGAGGAACTCACCGCCGGCTGACACCGTGAGGCCGAGCGCGCCTCGGTGGCCCCAGACTGGCTCGTCTGCCCTTCCGAGCACGGCCACGAGCACCGCGGCGAGCATCGCCCACCGGCCGATCTGCCCACGGCCCAGTGGCCCGAAGTGACGGGGGTGATCGCGCATGCCCCTCTCGTAGCAAAAGGGCGGCGCCTTGCGGGGCGCAACCTCGAAGGTGCCGCTCGCTCAGTGCGCGGCGCAGCTCGGGTCGCCGGGGGCCAGCAGGCGGGCGTAGAGCCCGAGGTGAGCGTACGTCGTCTGAGCTGGGTCGACGAGCCCCAGGCCCTTGGCCTCGAGCGGCTCGACTCGCAGGCCCAAGGCCATCGGGAGCGTCAGCTCACCCAGGCCCTGGGCGATGGCCGGGCTGGCCAGGGCGAGCAGGCCGGGGAGCAGCGCTGCGAGCCCCTGGGCGTCCTCCGCGAGCGCCTCGGCGTCGGTGATTCGAACGTTGGTGAGCTCGAGCTGACCGAGCTCGGGCTTCATCCGGTCGCAGCCCGGGAAGGACAACGCGACCGGCGCCGACACATCGCTGGTCACCGTCAGTACCCGCAGCATTCGATCATCGATCAACGCGTAGAGATCGACGGCGAGGTCCACGAGCGTCACCACCAGCACTGGCCGGGAAAGACCGGAGGCCGCGTCGACCCCACCCTCACGGACCCTCATAGTGGGCGCGGCGCGCGGCCGGAGCACGAGCATCATCGGTGCGTCTCGCCCGTCGCGAACGGCCAAGGGCCCGAGCGAGGGAAGAAACGCCTGGACGACGCTCGTATCGAGGCCCCCGGTGCTCTGGCCGTCGACCGTCAGGCACAGCGCTCCGGCCTGGTGGGCCGCCCACAGGGCTCGATCGAGAAACGCGCCCGAGACCGACAGCGCCAGATCGTACGACAGCCCCCCAGTTGCCTCGCCACCGAAGTCGGCGGGGCGTGACGAGCCCGCGGTGGGTGGGTCCAGCTCAGGCACGCAGCTCGCTTTGGCCACTGGCTCGATGCCGGCTCGAGTGCCCAGCGTCACCCCGTCGTCGACCGTCACGGTGCTGCCGGCGGCGATGGACAGGTCGATGCCCGCCGCGAGGCTTCCTTGGGCCCCTGCCCGACCCTCCACGCCGAGGAGCCGCGGAGCACAGCCTCCGCGCGGGTCGACGCAGAGGCCTTGGCTACAGACGCTCGCCGTGCCAGTCCCATCGGTCGAGACCGGACAGCTCGCGCCAAGAGCGGAGCACGGCCGACAGCGCTGGTTGGTCATCAGCGACGTGAGGCTCGCCTCGAGCGCCGGAGAGAGCTGCTGGAAGACGAAGGTCTTCACCGCCTCCACGTTCAGCAGGTCACACGCCCACCCGAACGCGAGACAGCTCCCCTCGTCGCTCATCGAGAGATCCATGGGGTCGAGGCACCCGGGCGGGCTTCCAGCGCCGGTCGCGCCGCAGATCTTCGCGCCGCCGATGGAGTCGACCTCGAACGTGAGGAGCCGATCCCACGTCGTGTCGATGAGGAGCCGCACCCCGAGCGACAGGGCGTTGTCTCCGGGGCCGTGGCCCCCCGTGGCGAACGCCAGGCTGCATTTCAGATCGCACGTGAGACCAAAAGCGGTGTGAGGGTTGGTGACGAAGATCTTCCCCGTGTCGAGGGTGAGGTCGAAGGCCAGCTCGATCTGCGCGGGCGGGTGGGTCACCACCCAGAGCCCTGTCACCTTCGCCTGCACCTGGGCGGGCATGTCTCGCCCATCGCACGCGCCGTCGTTCTGCCCGCCCGTTGGTCCACCTTGATCGGCCACGAAGACGTCAGTGGGACCGATGACGGGCAAGGTGAAGCGCTGCTGGGTGCATGCGAGGGGCACCGTCATGGTGCCTCCGGGGGCAAGGGCCTCGGCCAACAACGGCCAGTGCTGGTTGATGAACGCGAGGCCCGACGGGGCAAGCCTCAGACCGAGCGCCTCATCGGCCTTCGGACCCGAGAACTGCCCAGACGGTATGGGAGCAAGGCTGGTGCTGGAGCAACCCCAGGCGCCGAGGGCCAGCGCGAGCACGACGACGGGGCGCTTCAATGCCACCAGCGGACCCTAGCAGCTCGGCGTCGCCAGCACCGGCAGGGCCTGCCCGGTCACCAGACTGTCGTTCATTCGCCCTGAGCGGAAGGGCTCGAGGTCGAGGGCGACGAAGGTGAAGCCCGCCTGCTTGAGGGCCTGATCGACACGGGCCCTGAGCGAGCCCTCGAACAGTCGAGGCAGCTCCTCGGCGGACACTTCGAGCCGGGCCACCTCGAGGTGGTGCCGAACCCTGAAGTTGACGAAGCCCAGCTCTCGCAGCGCCTTCTCGGCGGCAGCCACCTGCCGCAGGCGCTCCAGGGTGACCGCGGTCCCGTAGGGGAGCCTCGACGCAAGACAGGCCATCTGGGGCTTGTCCCACGTCTTGAGGCCGAGTCGATGAGACCAGGCCCGAACCTCAGCCTTGGTCAACCCCGCCTCGGCGAGCGGCGAGACCACGCGGTGCTCACGGGCGGCCTGGTGCCCGGGGCGATGGTCTTTCTTGTCGTCGGCGTTGAAGCCATCCATCACCACGGCGAGCCCCAGCTCGGCGCAGTGCTGAGTGGTGATGGCGTACAGCTCGCTCTTGCAGAAGTAGCAGCGATTCGAAGGGTTGGCCGCGTACCGAGGGTCGTCGAGCTCCTTGGACACGACCTCAACGTGGCGCGCCCCCAGCTCGCGGGCCAGGGTTCGCGACGCGGCCAGCTCATCGGGTGACACCGAGGCGGAGATCGCCGTGAGCGCCACCGCGCGATCTCCCAGCTCGAGCACCGCCACCTTGAGCAGCAGCGTCGAGTCGACCCCCGCCGAGAAAGCGATCAGCGCTGACCCGGCCTCGCGAACGCGGGCCCGCATGCCCTCGAAGCGGACCTCTGACGCCTGACAGAGCGCCTCAATCTGCTGGGCCGAGAGCGGGGGAGCAACCATGTTCGGTCTACCTTAGCGGGGCGAGCGGTACCGCGCCTCAGTGCTTGCGCGCCTTGGACTTGCCCGCGGCTCGGGTCGAAGCGCGGGCTCGCGCCGCCACCTTGCCGGGCCTCCGGGGCTTGCCCCCAGCCTTCAGCCGACTGCCGGTGATCACCTTCACCTCTTCCGCCGAGACATAGGCGAGGTCGAGGAGCGACTGGAAGACGCGGAGCCCACCAGCCTCGACCGCTTCGGTGTTGGTCTGGATCGCCACTTCCGGGGAGGTGGGCGGCTCGTAGGGCTCGGTGATGCCCACGAAGTTGGGGATCTCTCCTGCCAGCGCCTTCTTGTACTTGCCGGTGGAGTCCCGCTTGATGAGATCATCGGTCGGGCAGTCGACGTACACCTCGACGTAGCGCTGAATCAGCCTCCTCGCCTCGTCTCGCTGCGTCTTGTACGGGCTGGTGCAGGCCACCAGGACGCACGCTCCGTTGCGAGTGAGCAGCTCGGCCAGAAAAGCCATGCGCCGCGAGATGAGAATGCGCTGCTCCTTGGTGGAGCCGTCCATCTCGGACCAGAGCGCTTCGCCGAGCTCGTCTTCGTCGAGGATCTCGACGTTCCGCCCCACCTGCCTCAATCGTGCCGCCACGTAGTTCGCAACCGTCGACTTCCCCGCCCCCAACATACCTGTCAGCCAGACCGTGAATCCGAGGTTCTGCGCCATCGAGGAACGCTCCGCTTCGTGGCTCCGACCCCATCTTGAGAGCCAGAGGATGAAAAATGTCGGCGCTTTATAGTCCAAAAGCCCAATTTCTGAATAGGGGAGTCGTTGGTGCGAGAATTCTCTTGGGATTCTGGCCCAAGCATCGAGGAGCGCTGCGTTCAACCCATTGGAAAGATTCGGGTCGAACCAGTAGCGTCCCGGACACCTTGCTGCTCACCGACGCTCGCCGAGCACGCGTTCGCTCCATTTTGGACAAGCGGGGGCTTGATCAGGCCCCTTCTCCGGCCACGACCGCCGAGTCGTGGATCGAGGAGCGCTTCACCGCCCGGGCGCGGGCCCTCTTCTACGCGCGGCTGATGTTCCTGACCCTGGGGCTGTTGATTCTCGCAGTGCCCGTGTGGCGGAACTACTTCGGCTTCACGCCCCTCGCCTTTGGCGGCTACTTCTTCGTGCTGCTCTACAGCGTGGCCAACTACCTGGTGCTGAGCGAGCGCCGGATCGGCCGCGTCTTCACCTACGTCACCCTGTGCGCCGATCTGTTGATGATGGTGTACGTCGTCGCCAAGCCGCACGTCACCGGCGGGCTCCAGAACCCCCTCCTCGCCGCCCAGCTCCTCTTCACCACCCTCTTCGCGCTGCTGTACCCCAAGCCTCTGGCGATCCTTCCGCCGCTGCTGGCCCTGCCCATCACCGCCAGGCTCGATCAGCTCCTCGACCGAAGCCCGACGGCCATCGAGGTGCTGACGCTCGCCTGGTACCTCGGCCTCAACTTCATCATCGTCTACGTGCTCGTCTACCTGAACCAGCAAGAGCTCGCGGCTCATCGAGAGGTCGTCGAGCTCCAAGGCGACTTGAAGGAGCTGGCCGTCGTCGAGGAGCGTGGGCGCCTGGCCCGGGAGATCCACGATGGGCTCGGGGCCAGCCTCTCAGCGCTCATCATTCAGGCCGAGTACGTCTCGCACCTGGCCAAGGAGCCCGCGGTGGTGAGTGAGCTGGCCGAGCTCAAGGCCTCGGCGGAGGACGCCATCGAGGAGCTCCGTCGCAGCCTGCGGATGATGCGCGAAGACTTCGATCTCGCCACTGGCCTCGAGGACTACGTCAAGACGTTCGCCGAGCGCACCCAGCTTGACGTGCGCTTCGAGCGACGGGGGCAACTCCTGGGGCGGCTGGCGCCCGAGCCGGCGCTGGCCTTGTTTCGCGTGCTCCAGGAGTCGCTCACCAATGCGCTCAAGCACGCCCACGCCACCTGCGTGCGAGTCACGCTGCGCTTCCCCAGCGACGCCGTCGAAATCGAGGTGAGCGATGATGGGCGTGGGTTCGACCCCAGCGCGCCCAAGCCGGGCCACTACGGCCTCGACAACATGCGCGAGCGGGCGAACAAGGTCGGAGGCACGGTGACCGTCGAGGCCGCGCCAGGCAAGGGCACCGAGGTGCGCTTCGTGGTACCACTGACTCTGGAGGAGACACCGTGGAGCCCAGCCCACCCCTGAGGGTCTTCGTGGTGGAGGACCAGCCCGCGATTCTGAGGAATCAGCTCAAGCTCCTCGAGAGCTCCCCCGAGCTCGTCATCGTGGGCACGGCCTTGTCCGGCGAGGCTGCCCTCGAGGATCTCCCTCGCGCACGACCCGACGTCATCCTCCTCGATCTCGGGCTGCCCCGCATGAGCGGCATCGACGTCACCCGGGCGGTGAAGGCCTCCCACCCCGAGGTGGAGATCCTCATCTTCACCATCTTCGACGAGGAGGAGAAAGTCCTCGAGGCCGTGCAGGCAGGGGCCTCGGGCTACCTCCTCAAGGGCACTCCGGCCAACAAGATGATCGAGGCCATCAAGGAGGTCCACGCTGGCGGCACCGTCATTCAGCCGAACCTCGCCCGACGGCTCCTCAAGCACTTCCGGGTCGGCGAGCCGGCTCCTGGCACCCCACCGCTCGCGCCCAGCGGCGACGGCAAGAAGCTCTCGGCGCGAGAGACCGAGATCCTCCAGCTCATCGCCAAGGGCGTCTCCAACACCGAGGCGGCCGGCGTCCTCGGCCTCTCCAAGGCCACCATCCGCACCCACCTCGAGCACATCTACCGCAAGCTCGAGGTCACCAACCGAGTCGAGGCGGTCACCGAAGGCCTGCGCAAGGGGCTCATTCAGATGTGACTCAGGGGCAGCGCACGCCGGCCGTGTGGAGTGCTCTGCCGCAGGCTGCCTTCACGGTGGCGGTCTCTCTCAGCCGAGCCGCGAGCCGCGCCGTCTTCAGCTGCAGCTCGACGTTGCCGCGCTGCTCAGGCTCCTCGCTCGCGGTACGCAAGAGGGCCAGCGCCTCGCGCTCGCGGCCCATCGAACCGAGCAGCTCGGCCAGGTCGAGCGATTCGCGCAGCTCCTCCCCGCTCGCCCGCTCGAGCGCGAGGTTGAGCTCGGCCGTGAGACAGGCCGTCTCTCCCCTCGCTTGGCAGAGGCGGGCCAGCGCCAGGTGCACCACGGCCCGGTCTTGGAGCTCGAGGGAGCGGGTGAACGCCGCCTTCGCCTCGGCGTGATGGCCCTGCCTGACCTCGAGCTCGCCGACCAGCTCCCAGAGGGAGGGATCCTTCGGGCTCTGCTGGGCCGCCGACGTGTAGGCCGGCACCGCCTCGGCGAAGCGGCTCGCTCTCACCAGTCGATCGCCCAGCTCACTCATCACCTCGGCAGACTGAATACCGGCGGCGCTGGCCCGCTCCAGCACTGCCAGGGCCTCGGCGTCTCGCCCGCGCCGCCCCAACTCGGCCGTCGCCTTGACCACCAGCGCCCCTCGGGCGCCATCGGGCGCGACGGCGGAGGCGCGCAGGAGCCCGTCGATGCCCGCGTCGACCTCGCCTCGCTCGAGCTGGAGATCAGCCATCGACTCGAGCGCGTTGGAGTCTCTGGGGTTCTTCTCGAGGGCCATCTGGAGCGCTCTCTGGGCCTTCTCAGGCTGCTTCTTCAGCGCGTAGAGGTAGCCAAGCCGGCTCCAGGTCGTCCCTCGCTGAGGGTCGTGCTGGAGCGCCTCTTCGAACTGGGACAAGGCCTCGTCGATGCGCGACTCGGCCAAGAAGACCTCACCCTCGGCGGCAGGGAGCCGTGGCTCGGAGGGGTTCAACCGGCGCACCTCGGCGAAGCGCCGGTGGGCCTCGGCGAAGTCTCCCTTGAGGTACGCCGCTTGAGCCGTGAGGTAGTTGCCCTCCGCTTCGAGCTTGGGATCCGGGCCCCGTGAGCAGCCCACGAGCCCCAGGGCGAGGAGGCACCCGAAGTGCCAGGCGAAGGGTGAGCAAGACGCGGCCGAGCGCATGCGGTCCTGGCACGTACCACGAAGCAGGCCGCCAGTCCCATGGGGGAGCGGGCGGGCCGAATACCACCCGCCTCAGCCGAGCCGCGGTGCTACTCGATGAACTGGAGGTTATCGATGCGGATGTCGAGCGGGTAAGTGGTCACGCCCGCGTCGGTGGACGTCGGCACCGGCAGCCGCCAGCCGATGAGTGTGATGCGGCCAGGTGCCGCCGTGATGCTGGGTTGGCCGTTGGTGAAATCCTCCCACTTGACGCGCACGGTCTGCTTCTCCGGCGAGGCGAAGTTGAAAGTGTAGAGGGGATTCCGGCACCCCGGATGCGTCACTCGGTCCCCCGAGGTCGGTGTGCACGACCCGGGCGTGTTGGCCAAGGTGGAGCCGGCGGTGCCTGCGTCGAGCGTCGCGAGCCAGGCGCTCGTCACCGAGTCCTCGACCGTGCCCACCCAGAAGGTGATGACCTTGTTGGGTGCCGCGTCGCCGATGGTGCCGGAGATGTCGAAGGAGAGCCCCTTGTACGCCCTCGCGTCCGCTACGCAGAGGTTGTCGAAATACGCTTGGATCCCCGCTCCTTGCGCGGCGATGGTGCCGCTCACGTGCAAGTCATTGCCCGTCAGGTCTGCCGTCACGCCCTTTCCGTAGGCCTTGATTTGGCCTGAGAACGACTTGCCCGCGACGCCGTAGTTGGCTCCTCCGTCCGTCCCAGAGACGGAGGCGAAGTCGGCAATGACCTTCGAAACGGGCTCGCAGGCAGGGAAGCCTTCCGGCGTGGTGTTTGGAGCTCCGCACGCCAAGAGCCCGCCGGTGGCCGCGCCGACGACGAAGAAAGCCCAGACAACAGAACTATTCACATCACGATTATTCATTGTGTCTCCAACAGCTTCCCATGAGGCCACCCAGTGCACGCTCAGGTACGATTGATCTGCGTCCTGCCGAACAATGAACCTCGAGGAGATGCTTTCGGGTCAGGTGAAGTGGGCTGTTGTGGCTCACACGCCCAACGCGCCCCCTCGAAAGCGGTGCCGGAATGACGTAACCCGGAATCCGTCGCTGCGGTATCAGAGGGAGACATGGTGCCTCTTTCGCCCGAGTCGGTGGACCTCGGAGCCCTCACGCTTGGTGAGGGTGCGACATGACCTGCTGGCTCGGTGAAAGACTGACCCAGTCGTTGGCACTGGGGTCGCTGCTCTCATTGCTCTCCTGCGCCACGGGGCAGGTATCACCGCTCGATGCCTCGACCGACGGGTCGACGGACGGCGGGTCGAGGAGCGATGCGGGGTCGAGCGCCGACTCGGGAGCGAACAATGACGGCGGTTCGACGAGCGACGGTAGTTCGACGAGCGACGGCGGTTCGACGAGCGACGGTGGTTCGACGAGCGACGGCGGTTCGACGAGCGACGGCGGTTCGACGAGCGACGGCGGTGGAGCTGTCGCGGTCTGCGGGCTACCGCCTTTGGCCCCTGCCCCGACGGTCGACCAGGCTGCGTGGCAGCGGCGTGAGCTGACGGTCTTCTTCCATTTCGGAATGAACACCTTCACCGACCAGGAATGGGGCGACGGAAGCGAGTCCCCTTCGAGCTTCAATCCAACCGCGCTCGATGCCGCCCAGTGGATCAGCGTGATCAAGAACGCCGGATTCAAGCAGGTCATCTTGACCGCCAAGCACCACGACGGCTTCTGTCTCTGGCCGTCGGCGTACACGACCCACTCCGTGAAATCGAGCCCGTGGAAAGGCGGCCAGGGCGATGTCGTCGCGGACCTCACGCAAGCGGCTCACGCCGCCGGCATCAAGGTCGGGCTCTATCTGTCGCCGTGGGACCGGCACGAGCGTACCTTCGGGTCCGACGCGTACGACACCTATTTCAAGAACCAGCTGACCGAGCTCCTCTCCAACTACGGAGTGATCGACGAGGTCTGGTTCGATGGGGCGGGCTCGGAGCAGCAGCACTACGACTGGGACGGGTTCTATGCCTTGATCCGGAAGCTCCAGCCCCACGCGCTGATCGCGGTCACCGGGCCCGACATTCGCTGGGTCGGTAACGAAGCCGGCATTGCCCCGCTCGGTGAGACGAGCGTCCAGACCGTTGGAGGCACTCCCACCTGGTATCCATCGGAGTGCGATGTCTCGATCCGACCGGGCTGGTTCTACCACTCGAACCAGGACGGCTCGGTGAAGACGCTCGAGCAGCTCCTCGACATCTACTTCAAGTCCGTCGGGCGCAACAGCACCCTGCTCCTCAACATTCCCCCGGACCGACGCGGTCTCATCTCAGACGCCGACATCGCGCGGTTGGGCGAATTCGGCACCGCGCTCAATGGGACCTACCAAGTGAACTTCGCCTCGGGTCAGGCCGCGGCTGCCTCCGCCGACTCCACCTTCCTCGATGCGCCCAGCTGCGCGGCGGCGATGGCCGTGGACGGGAAGGTCGAGACCTTCTGGGCGGCAGCGAAGGGCAGCACCAAGGGGCGGCTCGAGTTAGACCTCGGCGCTCCCACCGCCTTCAACCTGGTGAGCGTCCGAGAGGCCATCGAGCGCGGTGAGCGGGTGACGGCCTACCACCTCGAGGTGGAGCAGTCAGGAGCGTGGGAGACCATCGCCTCGGGCACGGTCATCGGCCAGCGCAACCTGCTCCAGGTGGGGGCGAAGACGGCGCGGAAGATCGCCCTCGTCATCGAAGGCGCTCGCGACACCCCCGCCATCGCGGAGCTCTCGGTGCATCAAACGGACAACTCGGGCACCTTCGCCTCGGGCTCGCTGCTCGCCCACAGGCCAGTCACCGTGTCCAACGTTCACCCGTCGGGGACGGTGGTCGGAGGCGACAGGGCGCTCGACGACGATCAGCAGACCCGCTGGGCCACGGCCGACGGGACGACCAACGCCTGGCTCGAGGTGGACATGCAGAGCGCGCACACCATCGGGAAACTCGAGCTGTACGAGTACGCCAGACTTCGCCTGCGCGTCCTAC
>PMBV01000435.1 GCA_003153055.1 Myxococcales bacterium | reverse complement strand
GTGACCGGCATCGGCGCCGACGTCGGCGTCCTGCTGACCTCCGTCCCCGCCCAGAGCCAGGCTGCGACCGACGGGCTCCAGACGCTCGACGTCGTCCTCCAGTTGGGGGGCCAGAGCGTGGTGTCGCTCGACGACCTGAACCGGCTCTACGGGGCGACCTCGGCGGGGCAGAAGGTCGTCCTCGGCGTCCACCGCTTGCAGCAAGACACGACCGTGACGATCACCCGCTGAGCCGCGCTGATTTGGCCCCGCGAGTCCCGGGTTGCTCGGCGTCACGTCGCCTGAGATCGCCCGTGGGGGTGACCATGACTCTGGAGGTGCGTTCGACCCGCTCGCTGGCCGAACGCCTCCCTAGGAGAAATCGCCCTTGAACCGGTGGCAAGCCCCTTGCTGGTCGACCGATGTGCTCATTGGTCGCAGAGGGCGAGACCGGGAGAAGCACCATGTTCAAGGACCTGAAGATCGGCGTGTGGCTGGCCCTCGGCTTCGGAAGCATGGCCGTGCTCTTGCTCACCGCCGTGGCGGTCGGCACCACCAACATGGCCAGCATGCGCGCCGCGACCAGGAAGATCGTCGAGGAGCGCCTGGTCAAGATGTCGCTGGGGAGCACTATCGCCCAGGCGTCGCTCGAGAACGAGCGCCTGGTGCGCGACCTGATACTGCTCGACAACGAGGGCGAGCGCGACGGCGCACGGCAGGCGATCAACCAGCACCGCGACGAGATGAAGGCCGCCCTGACGAAGATGGAGCCGCTGGTGCACAGCGAGAAGGGCAAGGCGCTCCTCGCCGCAGTGACCTCGGCGAGGGACGAGCTCGACGCCAAGTACCCCACGCTCTACGAGCTCCTCAAGGGCGACCGGAAACGAGCCCCCGACTTCATGGCGCGCGAGCTGACGCCGGCTGACAGCGCGCTGCTCAAGGCCGTCAAGGAGATGAACGCCTTCCAGACGGGTGAGACCGACAAGGCCGCCAAGGTCGACGCGGAGGACTACACGGTCGCCCGCGGTTTCATGTTCGGCGTGGGCGGGGCGGCCATGCTGCTGGCGATCGCCATCGCGATGTGGATCACCCGGAGCATCACCGCGCCGATCAACGCGGCGGTCGCGGTGGCCAACCAGATGGCGGCCGGAGACTTCGACTTCACGCTCGAGCTCGACGGGACCAATGAGGTCGGGGCGCTGGCTCGGGCCCTGAGACAGCTCCAGGCCACGGTGCGAACCATGACGGGCGACGCCTCGAGCCTCGCCAAGGCGGCCGTCGAGGGCCAGCTGACCACCCGCGCCGACGCCGGGAAGCACCGGGGTGACTTCCAGCGAATCCTCCAGGGCGTCAACAGCACCCTCGACACGGTGGTCGGCAGCCTCGATGCGATGCCGGCGATCGCGGTGATCATCGATAGGGAATTCAACATTCGCTACATCAACAACATCGGGGCGACGGTGCTCGGCTTGCCCAAGAGCCAGCTCATCGGCACCAAGTGCTACCAGCACTTCCGCACCAGCGACTGCAGAACGAGCTCGTGCGCCTGCGACCGGGCGATGCAAATGGGCGCCCCCGCGACCAGTCAGACCGACGCCCACCCATGCGGGAAGAGCCTCGACATCGAGTACTCCGGCGTTCCGTTCAAGGACCAGCAAGGAGCCATCGTCGGGGCCCTCGAGGTGGTGACCGACCTCACGGCGATCAAGACCGCGACCCGCGCAGCCGAGAGCCAGGCCAGGTACCAGTCAGACGCGGTGGCGAAGCTCCTGGTCAACCTGACCAATGTCTCCAAGGGCAACCTGAGCATCGACACCCAGCTCGCCACGACCGACGCCCACACCCGAGTCATTGGTGAGAGCTTCACCAAGGTGAACGGGGCGCTGGCGACGACGGTGGAGGCCATCGCCGGCCTGGTGACCGATGCCGACGCCCTGACTCGGGCGGCCGTCGAGGGCAAGCTCGACACCCGCGCGGACGCCAGCAAACACGGCGGTGACTTCCGGAAGATCGTCGACGGTGTGAATCGAACCCTCGACGCGGTGACCGTCCCGCTGGGGGTCGCCGCCGGCTACGTGGAGCGCATTTCCAAGGGCGACATTCCCGCGAAGATCACCGACAACTACGCAGGCGACTTCAACGCCATCAAGACCAACCTCAACGTCCTCATCGACGCCATGGAGACCGTCACGCAGGTCTCCAAGACCATCGCCGGCGGCAACCTGGTAGTGAAGGTCAAGCCCCGCTCGGAGCACGACGAGCTCATGCTGACCCTCGCCGAGATGGTGAAGAACGTGGCCGAGGTGGTGGGCGATGTCCGCGCGGCCACCGAGAACGTGGCCAACGGCTCGAAGGAGATGAGCGCCACGTCGGAGACGGTCAGCCACGGCGCGACCCAGCAGGCCTCGTCCATCGAAGAGGTGTCAGCCTCGGTGGAGCAGATGAGCGCCAACATCCGCCAGAACGCGGACAACGCCACCCAGACCGAGAAGATCGCCAATAAGGCGGCCTCCGACGCCATCGAGGGAGGCAATGCCGTCACCCAGACGGTCGCGGCGATGAAGCAGATCGCCAGCAAGATCTCCATCATCGGGGAGATCTCCCGACAGACGAACCTCCTCGCCCTGAACGCCGCCATCGAGGCCGCGCGAGCCGGTGAGCACGGACGGGGCTTCGCGGTCGTCGCGTCTGAGGTCCGCAAGCTGGCCGAGCGCAGCCAGAAGGCCGCCGGGGAGATCACCGACCTCTCAGCGTCAAGCGTCGCCGTCGCCGAGAGGGCCGGGGCCCTCCTCGCCCACATCCTGCCCGACGTCCAGAAGACCGCCGAGCTGGTGCAGGAGATCACCGCCGCCAGCCGGGAGCAAGACACCGGGACGGCGCAGATCAGCAAGGCGATCCAGCAGCTCAACCAGGTCATCCAGCAGAATGCCTCGGCGGCCGAGGAGATGTCGGCGACCTCCGTCGAGCTCTCGAGCCAGGCGGACCGACTCCAGAGCACCATCACCTTCTTCAAGGTGGAGAGCGACCAGCGCCCGAAGGCCGAGCCCCGACGGAGCGCTCCGGCAGTGGCCCGACCCCCGCGAGGCGCCCACAAGGACACCTGCGCGCCCGCCGCGGCCCCGGCTCCCTCGGCCAAGGGCGCAGCCATCAAGCTGAGCCAAGACGTGGCCGACGATCAGGACTTCACCAGGTACTGACGGACGGCTCAGGGCGCATCCGGTGGGCTCAGCGGTTACCAGCCCCGGCGCCACTCACGAGGCACCGAGTCATACGATGCTTGCCGGTCGAGCTGCTCGAGGTCGAGCTCGGCATCACGCACCTCCACCTTCTTCTGCTCGATGCTCAGCTTGAAGCGCTCATAGAGTGGATTCGGCTCACAGCGCGTTCGGGTCTGCGCGGGGTTCGGCAACACCACGACATCGGGGTCCTGGGTGGGAGCTGTCGGTTGCTGGGTCACGCACCGCGTCGGGGGCGGGAGGCTCGTCTCGAGCGCGGAGAGCTCTTGCTTGAGCGTGGAAATGCGGCGATGGGCGGTGACGAAGCGGTCGCGCCATTCGCGCTCATTGTCCGGGCCCGTTGGAGACGTCGCGGGGCGAGAGGGCGGGGAGGGGGCGATGGTCGCCGGCCGTGATGGCCTCGACTCCCCCTCGGCTGACTGCACGTCGACCCGCTGCCCCTTCTTCGGCACCTGGGCCGGGTCGTCGGTGTAGTGGACGCCGTCCTCGTCCTCCCAGGAATAGACGGTCTGAGCGAGAGCCGGCACGGCTATCAAGACGAGGAGAGAAACACGGTGCATGGCGCCCAACGACGAAGCGCCCGGCGGAATATTCACGCGGGCCCCTCACTCGGAGGGCCGTCAGGTGTTGCAGGCATGCAGGCACCGATTTATAGTCATGCCTGCATGCGCCAGCTGACGATCCGCAATGTCTCCGATCCGCTCGGCAAGCGGCTCGACGAGCTCAGCCGCCAAACCGGCAAGAGCATCAACACGCTCGTGCTCCAGGTCCTCGCCGACGCCCTCGGCCTCAAGGGTAGAGCCGGAAGATTCCAGCGCTACTCGACCTGGACCCAGGCCGATGCGCGGGAGTTCGACGATGCCGTGAAGGCCCAACGACAGGTCGACGAGGCGCTGTGGCGCTGAGCAAACGCGTCGTGCTGGACACGTCCGCCTACTCCCACTTTCGACTCGGGCACAAGGCTCTCCACGAAGAACTGAACCGGGCGTCGGAGATCCTCCTTCCGGTGGTTGTACTGGGCGAGCTCCACGCGGGCTTTCGGGGTGGGCGCCACTTCCTCGACAACGCGGCCGTGCTCGATCGGCTTCTCGAGGAGCCGTTCGTGACCGTCGTGGACACCGGGCGAGAGTCCGCGGAGCGCTATGGCGAGGTGTTTGCTCAGCTCAAGAAGAGCGGCACTCCCATCCCCACGAACGACGTCTGGATCGCCGCCGTGTCACTGGCGACTGGCGCGCGCCTCCTCTCGTTCGACGGCGATTTCAAGCACGTAGTCGGGCTGAGCTGGACCCACTTCTCGGCCTGAGCGCACGGGGCGGAGACCAAAGCCCAGCGCTGAGCTCATTGCGCCCCGAGAGCCTCCTTGGCTTCGAGAACGTGCCGCCCACGGGGGTACTCCTCGAGGTACTTCCGGTATTCGTTCGACGCCTGCCGGGGCCGGAGCTCGAGGTCGAAGCACCGCGCCCGCAGCACCCGAGCGTGCTCGCTCTTGGGGCTTCGCGTGTCGTCCTGAGCGATGTCCTCGAGCCCCACCAAGAAGCGCCCACATCCTCCGTGCTCGAGGGCCACCTCGGCGCGACCGATGAAAAGGCTCTCGAGGTCCTGGCCTGGCGGACGATTGGCCCTCGGGGCCCCGACCGGCGTGCCGCGCCTCACCACCGCCGGTGAAGCGACCGGAGCCACATCGCTCGGGGGTGGGCTGGACCACTCCGACGGGTCGCCGACCTGTCTATCGGGTTGCGATCCACCGAAGCTCCGCACAGCGCCCGGCTCGGGGACTCTGGCTCCCGTCGGCCGGGGCGCTCTCTCGACCGTGGCCGTCGGGGGCAGCGCCCACTGCGTATCCACCAGCGGCTCGGGGGCGCTCGCGGCGGAGGTGCCAGGAGGCTCCACGACGAGCTCGGTGGGCGGCTCGAGGCGCTGGGTGACGGGGGCTTCGGCAACTGGGGCTTGGCGCTCAACGACTGGCTCACCAGCCAAGGCCTCGGCGGGCAGTCGGCCTTGCCGGGCCCGGGCCTGCCGCGGATCGAGCCGAGGGAGCGTCCGCGGCGGCGCGGTCACCAGAGGGGGCGCGGAGCGCACTCCGCCGATCGCCGGCGCCACCGTCGGAAGCGAGGCGAGCGGCCGGTCGGGGTCGCCGACGCCGGCCACCTCGTCGAACGCTCGCCGCAGGGCCGAGGTGAGCTCGTTGGCCCGGCTCAGCCGCCCGAGCGCGTCGATGGTGAGCCGCTGCCCCGCCGAGACCACCTCGCGCTCCCCATCAGGCAGCTCGACTCTCACCTTGCCCTCCGACACGGCCACCTCGGTGAGCCCTTTGGTGTTCGCGACCTCGAAGACGGTGCCCACCACGTAGACGGAGAGCCCGCCGGCCGACACCACGAAGCCTCTCGAGTCGACGTGCGAGGCGCGAATGAAGACCTGGCCATGCTCGAGCTCGAGGGCCACGTCGTTGGCTTCGAGGCGGTTGAGCCTGAGCTCGGTCGCCCCGCCGAGCCGCGCGATGCTCTCGTCGGGCAGCGTCACCAGCGCCCGGCCACCCTTCGTCGTGGCGACGACGTCCCCAGCCGCCAGGGGTGCGCCGACGTGCATCACCTCGCGGTGGCCACCCACCCGCTCGAGGCCCGAAGCCATGGAGACCCGCGCCGCTGGTCGGGCCGGAGCCTCGGCGAGCGGAGGTCGAGACAGCTTCGCGTCAGGCTCGGGCCGAAAGGCGAACACGAGCGCCAGGCCCGTCGCGGCGATGAGCCCGAGGCCGCGGCCGACCTTCCAGCGAGGGCGCCCGACGTCATTGGCGTTGATCCGCTCGACGAGTCGCGCCAGCGGGGCCTCGGTCTGCGTCGCCGGCTGGGGTGTCGGAAGGAGTCGCGGGAGCGGCAGCGCCTCGGCGGTCACGGTCGGCCTCCAGTCGAGCCCCATCGGCGGGCCCTCGTTCCCAGGACGACGGAGCGGGGCAGCACGAGCAGAGGCAGAAGCGAACATGCCCCTTCGTTGCCGCCCCTCGGCCGAGTGATCGAAGGAGCTCGACCACGAGGCAAACCAGACAGTTGCGGCTCGTGATCGAAATCTCAGCCGGCGGCATCGAAGGGTGCTGACCGCGGCCACGGCCGCACAACCGAGAGAGCCACATGGAAAGAACGCGAACACTGATGCTGTGGGTGCTGCCGGTCGTAGCGGCGAGTGGCTGCACCATCGTCGACTACGACGGCGTGGGTGAATGCCACTTCGGGTGTCCAGGATGGGCCTGCACCGTGAGCTCCGACTGCCACTCGGGCTGCGGGTGCCACAACGGCGTGTGCGAGGCGCTGCCCCGGTGCACCACCACGAGCGACTGCGGCGGCTCGAACAGCTGCGTCGGCGGGCACTGCGAGGCTGCGTGCACCAAGAACCAAGACTGCGCTTCGGGTGAGTTCTGCTTGGCGAGCGTCTGCCGGCCGCTCCCTTCCGACGCCAAGGCCTGCTCCAGCTCACAGCAGTGCGGCCTCGACACCTGCATCAACGGCTACTGCGTGCGGCCCTGCACCCAGAACCTCGACTGCAGCGCAGGCTCCACCTGCCAGGCCAACTACTGCACGTACAACCCGCCCGCCTCCACCGACGGTGGTGCCTCTGACGCGGGCCAAGGCAACGGCCCCAGCACCGACGCGGGCACCGGCACCAGAGCCGACGGGGGCTCCTCGCTGGGGAACCCGCCCTCGAGCTGCACCTACAACGCCGAGTGCGGTCAGGGTGGGTGGTGCGTGAACAGCAAGTGCTTCTATGGCTGCACTGCCGACACCGACTGCGCCGCGGGCTACTCCTGCCAGGCAGGTCTGTGCCGCACCCGAGTGACCGGCACCTGCAGCAGCGCCGGTGACTGCCCCACCGGCTCCGACTGCGTGGACGCCACCTGCCGCGCCCAGTGCACCGCGGACACCACGTGCACCACCGGTACCATCTGCCGGGTCGGCCACTGCTTGCCGCCCACCACGGTGGTGTGCACCACCAACTGCGACTGCCCCACCAGCATGCGCTGCGTCTCGGGCAGCTGCGCGCCGTAGCTCGGCTCCCGCTGTGCGTTCGCTGCCCCCGGGCGCCCCCCGGTGGGCGGCGACACGTCAGGCACCCAGCGCCGAGGCCAACTCGTCGTAGAGGTGAATCGCCGCCTTCACCGACTTCTCGAAATCGCCCAGGTCGAGGCTCTCGTTCTCTGAATGGGCGTTGGTGTACGGGTCCTCGACTCCGATGAGGAGCGCCGGCACGCCCCCCAGCTCCTGCGCAAACGGCTCCACGAAGGGAATGGAGCCTCCGCCACCGATGGCCACGGCCTTGGTGCCGTACCCCTTCTCCAGCGCCCGAAAGGCGGCCTGGAACGCGGGCCCGGCCGGGTCGGTGTACCACCACTTCGCCAGGTTCTCGGAGCGCACCTCGAGCTCGAGGCCCCACGGCGCCGCTCGCTTCAGCGCCGCGATCAGTCGATCGCGCACGTCTTTGGGGTCGAGGTCGGGCACGAGCCTGATGCCCACCCGACACCAGGCCGACTCGCAGACGATGTTTCGGGCGTCGCGTCGCGAGCTGGCCTGAATGGCGTTGACGGTGAGGGAGGGCTGGCGCCAGTTCGTCTCCCAGGGGTGCCGGTCGCCGCCCAACAACTCCACCCCCGGCAGGAGCCCCACCTGCTCGCGGAACCGCGCTCGGTCGCCCGGCAGCGCGGCGATGGAGGCCCGCTCGGCCGGCGTGAGTGGCCGGACGTGCTCCATGATGCCGGGGATGGCGATGGTCCCGTCAGGGTTCGTGAGGGTCGCCAGCATGCGGCACAGCCCCATCACTGGATCAGGCACCGGGCCCCCCCAGCTGCCCGAGTGCACCGACTGTTTGAGGGCCTTCACCTCGACGTCCACCGTCACCAGGCCTCGGAGCGCGGTGGTGACCGAGGGGAGGCCGGTCTCGAAGTTCCCCGTGTCGGTGAGGATGATGGCGTCGGCCTGTACGAGTGAGCGATAGCGACGGAGGAACGCCGTGAGGTGGCCCGAGCCGATCTCTTCCTCACCCTCGACCAGGAGCTTCACGTTGAGCGGCAGCGAACCGAGCGACCCGAGGAAGGCGTCGACGGCCGAGGTGTGCACCACGATGCCGGCCTTGTCGTCGGCCGTGCCACGACCGTAGAGGCGCCCGTTTCTCTCGGTGGGCTCGAAGGGTGGCGTGGCCCACTTCTCGGCCTCCCCGGCGGGCTGCACGTCGTGGTGCGCATAGCACAGCACCGTGGGGCGGCCAGTAGCCTCGAGGAGCTCGCCGTAGACGTAGGGGTGCGCCCCCTCGACCTCGAGGAGCTTCACGTTCTTGAAGCCCCGCTTGGTCAACAGCGCGCTGGTGGCCTCGGCGCTCCGACGGACCTCGCCGGGGTCGAAGCCCGCGAATGAGACCGAGGGAATGCGGACGAGCGCCTTGAGATCCTCGAGGTAGGTGCTCTTCTGCTGGGAGAAGCGACTGAGGGCTGACTCGACGTTCATGGCGCTCGCTCCCGTAACGAGGCGGAGCGCGGAGCGCCGTTCTACAGGCGCCCCACCAGCACCTGGCACTGGAGCCCACCGTTGACGACGGGGAAGGTCGCCTCGACGGGCAGCCCCAGGGCCTCGGCCCCTTCCTCGAGCAACAGGCCGAAACGCCACCCCTTGCACGCCCGACGGAGCGCCACGCCGAGCTGCCGGTAGAGCCGCCCCAGCTCCCCCGCCTCGCCCACCCGGCGGCCGTACGGGAGGTTCGCCACCACCAACCCCGTCGCCGCCACGCCAGATCGCGGAGCCAACCGGGTGGCGTCGAGCCGCTCCAGCGTCAGGGCGTCGAGCACCCCGGCTCGCTTGGCGTTGCGCCGGGCCGTCCCCAAGGCGCCGGCGTTGAGGTCCGAGCCGAAGATGGGTGGCTGCGCTGGCGGAATTTCTCGCGGCTTCGCCAGTGCTGCGAGCTTCGGCGCGTCATGCCCGGCGAAGGACTCGAAGGCGAAGTGGCGGTTTCGGCCGGGCGCGAGCCCTCGAGCCCACTCGGCCGCCTCGATGACCAACGTGCCCGAGCCGCACATCACGTCCCACAGGGGCTCGCGCGGGGCAAAGCCGGCCAACCTCAAGACGCCCGCGGCCAAGGTCTCTCTCAACGGGGCCCTGCCGATCTCCTGCCGGTACCCCCTCACGTGCAGGAGCTCGCCCGAAGTGTCGATGCTGATGGTGGCTCGACCGTGAGCGGCCCGGACCTGAAGCTCGAGCCCATCGTTCGAATCACCAAAGGCACGGGCCGCGGCGCTCCGCCACCTGCTCGCGCCATCGCCTGACGCTTCAACGGAGAAGCGTGCGCCAAAGCGCTCGAGGTGAACCCGGCTCATCGCCTCGGGCTGAGCAACCGTCGCCACCCGCAGGAGCACTCGCGTGGCCACGCGGCTCCAGAGGTTCACGCGCTGGTAGGCGAGCGGCGGGCCCTCCACCTCCACCCCACCCCGCTCCGTGGTGAGACGTGTCCACGGCCCGAGGTCGGCGAGCTCTTCGCGGAGCGCGGGCTCGAGGCCCAGGCCGCACTGAATGAAGAGAGTCTCGGTCACCAAGGCGTTGGCTCTCGCGAGTGCGGTGCGCCGTCAGAGTCGTGAGGAAGTGCCGCGAGGAACTGCCGGGGCCGGGAGCGGGTGCGCGCGCGGGAACGGGTGCCGGAGACGGGCTTCGGCTGACGGGAAACGGGCTCCGGCTGAGGGCAGACGGGTTGTGTCAGGCGCCTGGAGTTGACGCTCACGCGAGCGACCCAGCGGCCTCGAGCTGGCGGATGACCTTTGGCCGGACGCCCGTCGACTCGAGGAGCGCGTCGAGGCGGGCACGGGCTTCGCGGTTTTCCCGATGAACCTTGCGCGCGAGAATCAGCTCGTTCTTCAGCGAGTGCTCCCACCCGGTGAGCTCGGTCACCGTCACCTGGTACCCGTTCGCCTCCAGCACCAGCGCCCGAATGACGTTGGTGAGGTGCGAACCGAACTCTCGCCGGTGCCACGAGTGAGCGAACAAGGCTTGCATCGGCTCGGTCAGCTTGGGGCGCACGTCTTTGAGCTGCTGGGCTACCTCGGCTTGACAGCAGGGCACCAGGGCCACGTGCTCGGCCTTGCAGCGCAGCGCCACCACCAGCGCATCGTCGGTGGCCGTGTCACAGGCATGGAGGGCCGTCAGAAGGTGAATGCGCTCGGGGTACTCGGCCTCGGCGATGGACTGGGGACGGAAGCGCATGCGCGCGTACTTGAGCTCGGTCGCGCGGGTTTGGGCGCGCTCACTCAGCTCGGGCCGAGACTCGACCGAGATGAGGTCTCCATTGGGTCGGTCTTTGAAGAAGAGCTCGTAGAGGATGAAGCCGAGGTACGCGTTGCCGCTGCCGACGTCGACCACCACCGGCTCGGGGTGGCGCTCCCAGACGTCCTCCAGGCCCGGCTGGAGGAGCCCCACCAGGTGATTGACCTGCTTCAGCTTGCGGAGCGCGTCGGCGTTGAGCTGCCCGTCGCGGGTCACCAGATGCAACGCCTTGAGCAGCTCCACGGACTGACTGGGGAGCAGCTCGCGACGAACGCGGCGGGCGGAGACGGTCTGGCGGGGCTTGGCAGTCATGAGCGTGGCCCTTCAACCACAAGGGGCGCGCCGAAGACAGCCACAGGCGCTAGACCGGGACGACCTCGATGATTTCAGGAATGGCCTCTCGCAGGCGGGCCTCGATGCCCATGCGCAAGGTCGCGGTGGAAGACGGGCAGCCCGAACAACTCCCCTGCATGTGCACGAAGACGATGCCGTTCTCGTACCGGTCCAGCGTGATGTCGCCGCCGTCCATGGCCACCGCGGGCCGAATCTCGATCTCGAGGATCTCCCTGATTCGCGCCTCGACGTCGCCGCCGGTGGTCACCACCTGGGTCTGCCACTCCTCGAGCACCTTGGGGTCCACCACCACGCCATCGGTCGTGAGGTGCTGGTCGATGGCGTTCATCACCCCATCGTTGAGCTCGTCCCACTCGCCCTCGTCACCCTTCGTCACCGTCACGAAGTTCGTGCCCAGCATCACCGCGCTGACTCCGCGAATGTCGAACAGCTTCTTCACCAGCGGCGACTTCTGCCCCGCGATCTCACGATCGGTGAAGTTCATCGCCCCCCTCGGGAGCAACGAACGATCCACCACGTACTTGAGGGTGCTGGGGTTGGGGGTCCACTCNNTACGAAGCAATGTGACTGAAATCAAGTGTACCCGATCCGACGGCAGCTGTGCTCTGGCACATGGAGCAGCCACATGTTTTGACCTGGGCCATGCGTTTCGCGACCTATGAGGGAGTGACCACGGGAGCCCAGTCGTTCGGGCTGGTGGAGGGAGACGAAGTGGTGGACCTGGGAGGCCGCTGGGCGTCGCTCAAGGCGTTGCTGCGGTCGCCCTCGGGGCTCGCCTCGGCCGCCGAGGCTCCGCGCGGGAGCCGCATCCCCCTCTCGAAGGTGCGCCTGCTCCCGCCGCTTCCCGACGCCGAGAAGATCCTCTGCGTTGGCCTCAACTACGACGAGCACCGGG
>PMBV01000445.1 GCA_003153055.1 Myxococcales bacterium | reverse complement strand
CCGCCCGTCGCCGCGGTGCCTCCGCCGGTACCGCTCGGACCGGGAAATGGGAATATGTCTACGAAGGGCTCACATCCAGCCAAGCTCATCACTACCAATGCAGCAAAAAATGAGATGTTAAGAAAACGAGAATGCACTCGGCTCAGATGAGCCGCTGCGGGGAATTCGGCGCTACAGGTTCGAATATGCATGCACTCAAGGAGCCCACAGTGTGGCCGACCGGGTTACGGAGGATCGATCCGCTCGCCTCCGGACGCTTGCGTATGGCTGGGGTTGCCCTGGCCCGGTGTCCGAGCGCGCTGCCTTCGCGGATCTGAATCGTCAGAGGAACGATTCGGGCACGAAGATGATGTCGCCCGGCTGGAGGGCGAAGTTCTTCTCTTGGCCGGTGACGATGTCTTCCACCCTGACGGGGACCTTGACCTCCCTGCCGTCGAGCACGCGGGTCACGTTGATCGAGTTCTTGGACGCCGACTTGATGAAGCCTCCGGCCGCGGAGACGGCATGGATGATGGTCATACCCTCTTCGAAGGTGTACGCGCCGGGCTTGGAGACCTCGCCGAAGACGAACACCTTCTTCGAGTTGAACTCCTTCACCATCACCGAGACCTGCGGGCGGCGCACGAAGCCGTTCTTGAGACAGCGGGTGAAGGCCTCGGCTGCCTCGCTGGCGGTCATCCCTCCGATGGCCACCTTGCCGCAGAGGGGGAAGTCGACGTCACCCGAGGGCGAGACCCGGTACACCCCGGAGATGTCGGGCTCCTGGTACACCCGTACCTCCAACACGTCGTTGGCGGCCAAGGTGTTGGGGTTCACGCCTCCGTCCGAGGTGGCGTCTTCGGGGCGCACGGCACTGGCACCCAGACGTGGCGGAATGCACGCGACCCAGACGATGATGAAGAAGAGCCACCCGCGCATGACTCAGTAGTGCAGCCCCAACCGCAGCGTGACCTCGTGACGCACGAAGTTGACCGACGAGAGCGAGCTCAAGCTCGAGGTGCGGAAACTGGCGGCGTAGGCGAGGGAGGTGTCGAACCAGGACAGGACCGCGAAGGTCGCGCTGGCTCCACCGCTGAACGCGAGGTCCTTGCGGAAGTTGGCGTCGTAGAAAGTGAGGTAGTCGAGGCCCAGCTGGCCCGAGAAGGTGAGCCGGCCCGCCCACAGGCCGAGGGTGCCGCGGAGGTAGCCGCGATCGTCCATGTAGGTACCGTAGATGGGCGCCGGCAGGGCGGTGCGCAGGTAGCCCAGAGAGAACTTCATCATCTCATTCGGGGTGTAGCCGACCTCGACGTTGCCGATGAAGTTCTGCAGCTTCTTGGTGGTCGAGCCAGTGGCGGCAGGGGCGAAGTCACCAGAATAGCCCGCGAGGAGCGTGACGTTGAGCCGCGAGGTGATGAGGCCAGCCAACCCGGCCTGCGCGCGCAGCAACGTCGCCGGGGGGTTGATCACTTTGGGGTCCACGACCCAGTAGGTGCGGATGTCGGACGCCACATCGACGACGAGCGCTGTCTTGGGGAGGAACCGCCAGCGCCCGTTGAGGCCGACGTTGACGTTGCTGTAGTTCATTCGCGACACGAGACCCGGGTTGCACGTCACGTCGGTCGCGGTGCAGCCGGGAATGGTGCCGGCCGCCAAAGGCTCGAAGAACTCCACCTGCCAGGCCCCGCGAGGGGTGATCTCCAGCGCCCTCCCGCCAGGGTGAATGGGCACCGCCAGGTGAATGTCGTTGAACAGTGAGATCACGCCGACACCGGCGGCGGGGTTCTGGGTGCGATCCGACCGGACCAGCAGGTCACCCACCTGTACCTCGACCGCACCGTCTTGGTTAAAGCGCGCGTCAGCTCCCACGTTGGCTCGAAGGCCTGAAGGCCACTTCGACAGCTGCACCGCTGAAGGGCTGATCCAGCCGGTGTAGAAGAGGTACTCCGCCGAGCCGTTGAAGGCGATGGCCGTCGAGGTGTTCGCCAGCTCGAACCTCAGGCCCGGCCTGGCGTGTATGACGATGTCCGCCGATGGCTGGGGGTTGGCGCTGGTGCCACCGAAGTACCCCACCAGTGAGTCATAGCGGAGGTCGGCTTCGAGGAATGGGTGAAGGCGCCCCTCTCCGATACGAATGCCGCTCGCCGGTGCGAGCTGAGCCCAGGCCGGATTCCCACACACCACCACCAGCAGCCCTGCTGCCAGCACGGACCGGTGCCTGATGTTACCCCGCTCCCAACTCATTCGTGTGTGGCCGGCTTAGCACACGGGTGTCCGTGGCCAAGTCCCATGTCGAGGTTCAATGCGCTAGGGGCCGCTGGCCGCCGCCGGCCGCGTGTCGATCGGAATCGGGTTCTGAATCTGCGTCGGGTCTCCCGAGGGCAGGTAGTCCGGTACTTCGACCTCCACCGAGAGGTTCTCGTCGGTACGGAAGGCCAATTGCCCAATACAGTCTTCTGCCTCGGCTCGCAGCTGATCGACCTTGGAGCGCGCAATGCTCACCTTGGTGAACTCGTGCTCAGCGGTCGACGTCTCTTTCCTGGCGACCGATTCCTGGAGCTGAATGTCGGACTGCTCGGAGATGCGCAAGAGCCCCTTGATCTGCGTGAGCTTCTCGTTGACGCAGTTCAGCTTCACCACGTCTTTCGAGTTGCGGGCTTCCTCCAGCTTGGCGAGCACGTCTTTCAACTGCACGCGCATCTTCGTCACTGCGTCCGCTGACTGCCGAACCTTCTCGGGGTCGGGCACCTTCGATGGATCGCCAACCGATTCTGCCGCGGGCCCAGCACCGACCGCGGGCCTCGCCTGGCCCAGTGCTGACGTGGCGATGATGAGGGCGCCGATGATCAACGCCTGTCGAACAAACACGTGACACCTCACCCGCGGAAGTGCGCGGAAACTATAGACCCAGCACTAGTATGTCAACGATACCGATGCGCTGCACCTTCGTTCCCACCACTCCCCGACGAATTCATCTGGGGGTGTCAGCGTCAGGAGAATTTGATCGTTCAGTTCGCCGGAGCGAACACGAAGGGATAGGCCACGGGCACGTCACTGGGTGGCTTGAACGGGAACACCCAGCCACGAATGACCGTCTTGATGCAAGCGGCCACGGCCTCGTTGCCCAGGGTATTCTCCTCGATGTCGATCTCGATAGCCCGGCCAGAGGTGCTGATGGTGAACCGCACCACGACCTTGCCTTTGAGCGTGGGGTTCCGTTTCAGCTCCTTCTCGTAACACTGTTGAATCGCTGACTTGCGGCCCCGCACATAGGCGGCGAGCTTCTCGCGATCGACGTCTGCCGATTCGACCTCTGGGGCCTGCATCGACACGCCACCGCGAATCTGCGCGTCGCCCTTGGCCGCCAACGCCACGTTGCCTCCGCCGCCCGTGCGAAGGTCGCCGATGCCGGCCGCCGAACCAGAGGTGCCTCCCTTGGGGCCGCCGGCACCCAGGGCATCGGAGGTCGCCACGCCGACGCCACTGGCGCCAGACAGCGCGTTCGCCACGTCGCCGACGCCGTTGGATCCGCCGAGCACGTCTTCGAAGGCACCGCCGCCACTGCCCGAGCCGATCACCTTGAGCAGCCCCGACTTCGCGACCTTGGCGGCGAGCTCAGCCTTGGCGTTGGCGTTGCTGGTGGGCTTGCCTGAGTCTTTCTTGACGTCCTTGCCCTCGTCCTTCTTGTCGTCCTTCTTCTCGCCACCGGAGGCCACCTCTTGCTTGGGAGGCGGCGGCTTCTCCTGCGGCATCATCGTCTTGAGGAAGCGATCGGGGAGGTCTTCCAGTGCCACCTCGTGCTCCACCGGAATGGGCTGCATCGCGATGAGGGTGGCCCCGGAAAAGTGCACCAGCAGCGAGATGCCCAGAATCGTGAAGAAGAGCCGGTCGGTCGAGTCGAAGAAGAACCCTCTGACGTGGGCAGGGAGCTCGGGCTTGGGCGGCTCGGGTGGTGGGGTGACGAACTGGAACAGGAGCGAGATCTCTCCCAGGACGACGCGGCCCTTGGAGGCGTCGGTCAACGGCAACAGGAAGGTGTCTTTTCTCGGCTTGGCGAGACCCTGTGCTCGCGCCTGCTGGAGCGAGACGTCGACGCCCTTCACCGAGACCTTGCCCTCCATCTTGGCCGTGAAGGACAGGTAGTAGACGCCTTCAATCAACTCGAAGAGCGTGAAGGTAGGTGGGAGGTTGGACACCGGCACGACGAACGTGTTGGTCGCGCTCTGCCCCACCGACACCGAGGTGCGTCGCTTGAGGGTGCGATCCTCGGTGATCTTCGAGCCCTGAATCAGGGCGACGCGCAGGTGCTTCGATGGAGGCGGCTGTGCCATGTTCGTTCAAACCCCTCGGGTTGCCTGGTTGGACAACGCCGGTCCTCCACGGTTCCGCGCTTCAAAACCCTTCAAGATGGCGAGCATTTAGCCATGGCTCGCGGGTGTGCTCAAGGATCAATACCGGCCGACGACGAGGAGCGCCACGTCGAGGCTAGAATGCGTCCTTCTCGACGCTCTTCTCGATCTTGGGAATGAACGTCTCGGCGCGGTTGAGCTCGTCGAAGTTCAGGCTCGAGCGCTGCAGAATGTAGAACGCCTGGGGCTTCTGAATTCGACCCTCTACCGTCATCACGTCGAGGCGGAGCACCTTCTTCTTCTTCACCGGGGCGGCACCACCCGAGGTGGCCTGGGCGAAGGCGGGGAGTGCGAACAAGCAGAGAATGAAGGCCAACGCGCGCATGGTCGCTCACTTGTCGTCTTCTTGCAGCTTACCGGAAGACGGCTTCTTGGGGGAGGAAGGGGTCGGTTCATCGTCGCTGAGCCGCGAAGCCGGGCGCGTGCTCTTGCTCTTCTTGGCGTCGAGCTCGGCCTGCCGCTTGGCCGCGGCCTCGTCCTTGGCCTTTCGGGCCGCGTCGGTCTTCGCCTGTTTGGCCGCCTCGGCCTCGTCTTTGGCCTTTCGGGCCGCGTCGACCTTGGCCCGCTTCTCGGCCTCGAGCTTCGACTTCTTCGCGGCCTCCGCGGCGGCCTTGGCGTCGAGCTCGGCGCGCTTCTTGGCGTCGGCGTCGGCCTTCTTTGCCGCGGCCTCGGCGTCGGTCTTGGCCTTGGCCTCCGCCTCGACTTTGGCCTGGGCGTCTTCAGCGGCCTTGCGCTTGGCGTCTTCGACGTCCTTCTTGGCCTGCTCGACCTTGCGGAGCTGGTCCTTCTTCTCGCGCTCCTTGCGCCGCTCTTCTTTCTCGAGGCCCTTGTTGGCGTCTTTGACGTACTGCTCGACGCGGTCGTCCTTGCCCCCTCGATCCTTGTACTGGGAAAAGTAGGTGATGGCCGTCTTGAGCCGCTCGGTGGCGTCCAGGCCAGGCACGTCTTGATCGAGGTGCGTGACCCCGAGGTTGAAATAGACGTCGGGCAGCTCGGGGCGCTCCTTCTGCACCTTTCGGTACTCCGCCAGCGCCTTGTCGACCTGCTGGAGCCCTCGGTACGCGTTGCCCAGGTTGAGGTGGGCCAGCAGGAAACCGGGAGCCGCCGCCACGGACGCCTCGAGCTCCTTCACCGCCGCTTCGTAGTCCTGCGCGTCATTCAGCATCGAGCCGTAGTTGTTGCGGGCCTCGGCGAAGTCGGGGCTCAACAGGGCCGCCTGGCGGAACGACTCGAGGGCCTGGGGGCGCTGCTTGAGCTGGAGGAAGACGAGGCCCAGGGCGTTGTGGGTCGCCGCGTCGTTGGGGTCGATGGTGCGGGCGTTCTCGAGCACCAGGCGGGCGAGCTCGACCTTCGAGTCCTTGAAGTAGACGTTGGCCAAGAGCTGCATGGCCCGCACGTTTCGCTCGTCGGCCTTCAGAACCTTCTTCGCCTCGCTCGCCGCGGCCTCGAGCCGCCCTTGCTGAATGAGCGAATACACCAGGGCGTTGCGCGCGCCGATGGCCGCTGGGCGCTGGGCGATGACGCTGCGAACCTCGTTCTCGATCTGCGAGCACTTCTTGGCCCGACACGAGAGGCGGGCCAGGTTGTCCCACGCCACGTCCTGGGTGGGGTCGATGCCCAACGCCCGGCGGTAGTCACGCTCGGCCTGGGCCGGGTCGCCACGCCGCTCCTCGATGATGCCCAGGTTGGTCCAAGCGTAGGCGGCCTTGGGGTTCCGGTCGAGGATGTCTTTGAACACCCGCTCGGCGGCGGCGACGTCACCCGAGCCCATCGCAGCCACGCCTTCTTTGAATCGGCTCTGGGTTCCGGGGTCGAAGGTCTGCGGCGGGGGCTCGGCCGCGGCCGGGGTGTCTTGGCCCGAGCCGGGCGTCACGGTCGCGGCAGGGCGGGCACCCTTCTCGGGCATCTCCGGGGTGTCGCCCACGGCCGGGGGAGCGTCGTCGGGCTTCTTCTCGGGCGTCGTGACGCAGCCGATGGTCAGGGCCAGCGCGGAGGCGAGGAGGCGGCGGGTCACTTGTCATCTCCTCCCAGTTTCTGGGGCGCCGCTTGGGCCCGCTCGTGGCCCGACACACCCGACACCGCTCCGTCGGGGAAGGTGAGCTCACTCGAGATGAGCGACTTGGGCTCCTTGAGCATCGGGTATTCCTTGGGGCGGAACCGGTTCAAGGACTCGAGGGTCTTCTTGGTCCACTCGTTGGACACCCGGTACTGCTTGGCGGCCTTGAGCGCGTCGGCGTACATGCCCACGGCCGCGTCTTCGAGGGCGACGGTCTGGCCGGCGAGCTGGTCTTGGTAGGTCACCACCGCCTCGTCGCCCAGCCGTTTGATCTCCGGCGGCACCGGGGTGTCGAGAATGGTCTGGGCGAAGCGCTCGAGCACGTAGCCCTTGCGGTAGAAGGCCGCGAGGATCCACTCGACCCGCTTGTACTTGACGACCTGATCATAGGCCTCGTTGCACTTCTTCACCGCGTCCTTCTTGGCCTGGAAGCTGTTCGCCAGCGCCTTGCCCGTGCCGCCGATCTTCAGCCGGTCGAAGGTGGCGAACACCGTCTCGGCGAGCTCGAAGCGGCTGTAGGCGGCGGCCTCGGCGGCCACCGGCGCCGACTCGGCTTTGAGGCCGCGCTTGTCGAACTCGTCGGCCGCGCCAGCGAAGGCCTTCTGGGCCGCCGCGTCGTTCTTCTGCTTCTTGAAGGCGTCGCCGATGCGCCGCTTGGCGTCGATGATGAGCTCGGCCTGGGCCGGCTTGCTCGAGAACTTGCGAATGAACTCGTTGAGGGCGGCGATCTCCTTGTTGGTGTCGCCCTGCTTCTCGTAGATGAGCGACGCGCGGACCTGGTTCTTCGGCGCGTCGTCGCTGTTCGGGTAGGCGTCGGCGTAGCGGAGGTAGGCCGCGGCGGCGTCGTTGTACCGCTGCAGGGCCTCGAGGAGCCGGGCGATGTTGTAGGTGGCCTCTTCCCGGTTCTGCGAGGTGGGGTACTCCTTCACCAGCTTCTGGTACTTCTCGATGGCCTTGTCGAAGTCGTAGGAGCGCTCGGCGTTGACCGCCACCCGGAACAGCGAGGAAGGCGCCAACTTCGAGGTCGGGTACTCGCTGAAGATGCGCTCGTACAGCTTGAGGGCCGAGTCGAAGCGCTGCACGTTCTCGTAGCAGACCGCCGCGTTGTTGAGGGCCTTGTCGGCGAACTCGTGCTTGGGGTTTTCGGCCACCAGCGCGATGTACTTGGTGGCGGCTTCGTCCCATTGGCCCTTGGACATCAGTTCCTCGGCCAGCTTGAAGCGGCCGCCGAGCTTGAACTTGATGAGCTCCTTGTAGAGGTCGCTCTTGGGGTCGATGACGGTGGTGTTCTCGGACATGCGGGCCGAGACTTCTTCGACGGCCTTCCAGTTCTTGTCGATGAGGTAGCTCTCGATGACCAGGTTGGTGGCGTACTTGGCCACCTCGGCCTTGGGGTAGAGCTTCACGATGTCTTCGAAGCGCCGCCGAGCCTCGTCGAACTGGTTGTGGGTGTAGAACAGCTCGGCGGCCTTGTAGGCGATGCCCGGCGCTTTCTCGTCAGATGGGGCCTTGGCGAGGTACTTGTCCGAGGCGTCGACCAGCGCCTTCTCGAGGGCGGAGAGCTCGACGGCGACCACCTTCTCACCTTCGGTTCGATCGGACGACTTGAGCACCGGGTAGGCCTGGGCCTTGCCGCTCTTCACGTCGAGCTCGAGCTGCTTCTGATTGGCGAGCACCGCCGCGTAGGCCGAGTCGTTGAGGTACTTCACGTCTTGGCTGGAGTCGCGCACCGCCGCGTAGTGCTTGCCCGCTTCGGCGAACTGGAACGAGTTGTACAAGCACTCGGCCAGGTAGAACTCCATCTCGTAGGCGTTCTTCGACCGGGGGAACCGCTCGAGGTAGCTCTTGTAGGCCTTGGCGGCGGTCTCGAAGGCCGCCTTGGCCTGGTCGAACTTGCCGTCTTGCTTGTACACCAGGGCCTGTTGGTGGTGGTACGTGGCCGTCTGGTACAGGCTCTTCTCGACCAGGTCGCCCGCGGCTTGGAGCACGTCGGGCTCGTGGCGCCATTTCTCGTGCCAGGGTGTGCCCGGCGAGAACATGGTCGACAGCTTGGAGGCCTCGGTGAAGGCTTCGTCGAGCTTTCGATCGCGCTCGAAGGCCTGCACGATGCGCTGCTCGATCTGCGGCGCGTCCTTGGCCAGCGGGTCTTTCTGGAGCACCAGCCGGTAGGCCTCGATGGCCTCGGGGTGCTTGGTCTGGTCGAAGTACACATCGCCCATGCGGTGGTAGATCTCCGCCTCGTAGCGCCGGCCTCCCAGCTTGGCGAAGAACTCCTGGGCCTTGGCCAGGGAGCCCCACTTCTCATCGACGAAGCTGATGGCGGTGTACTGCAGGGCCTCGTTGCGGAGATCGCCCCCCACCTCGTCCTCGCCCTTGCGCTTGGCCTCGCTCTCGTAGAAGTCGATGAGAGCGACGAACCGGCTCACCGCGTCGTCGAAGCGATCCTGGCGGTAGTAGCTCCAGCCCAGCTTGTAGAGGGCCTTGTCGTAGAGGGGGTGCTTGGTGTCTTCGACCGCCTTCTCGTAGGCCGCGGCCGAGCGGGTCAGCGCGTCGGGCACCTCACGCTGGTCGGCGTCGAAGTAGTACTCGCCGATGCGCACCCAGGCCTCGGTGGTGAACCTCGACTTGGGGTAGGCGGCGATGAGCGACTGGTACGCGCCCATGGCCTTCTGGAAGTCTTCCTGCTTCTCCTGGCAGTAGCCGAGCAGGTACCAGCTCGCATCGTTCAGCTTGTAGCTGGGGAAGTCGGCCAAGAGCCGCCGGTACAGCGCGATGGAGTGGGAAAAGTCGACCTTCGGCTCGGGGGGCGGAGTGGGGTTCTTCTCGGGGTCGAGCTTCTTGAGCGCCTCTTCATAGTCGCGCATCGCGATCGACTGATCGTCGGAGCTGCGCTCGAAATAGAGCTCGGCCAGGCGGAACATCAC
>PMBV01000064.1 GCA_003153055.1 Myxococcales bacterium | reverse complement strand
CTTGGTGAAGTTCCACTTGATGCTCTCCGTCCCCAAGATGCCCGGGGCCGCCGCCTTGAGTGCCTTGTAGAGCGGGTGCGTGTAGTCTCCGTTCACCTCCACCTTGGAGAACAATGGGAAGGTGACGTCATAGGTCAGACTACAGAATTGCTTGATGTCCGCCTCGGTGCCTGGCTCCTGGTGCCCGAACTGGTCACAGGGGAAACCAAGCACCTGCAGCCCGGCCGCCTTGTGGGCGCGGTAGAGCGCCTCGAGCCCTTCATACTGCGGGGTGAACCCGCACTTGCTCGCCACGTTCACGACCAGGGTGACCTGGCCGAGGTGCTCTCCGAAGGGTCGCGTCTGCCCGTCGATGGTCGTCACGGGAATGCTCTTGAGGTCACTCATGCTGTACATCCTTTCTGTGGTTTGGAATCGTGAAGTGAGGCCGCCGGCGCTCGGTTGAGGATGGCGAGCAAGCGCCTCAGGTCCTCTCTCATTCGCTGGGGGTCGACCGACGAACCGAGGAGCCGGCACGCCAGCGACTCCGGCACCTTCCGCGCGGCTTCCTTGAGCGCTCGCCCTGAGCTGGTGAGCTCGACCAGCACGCGACGCTCGTCGGAGCCGTCTCGCCGCCGCCGCACCCGCCCCTGCGCCTCCAATCGCTTGAGCAGCGGCGTCAACGTGCCGCTGTCGAGAAACAGCCGGTCCCCAATCGCTCCCACTCCCAGCGGCGCTGACTCCCACAACACCATCATCACCAGGTACTGCGGGTAGGTGAGACCGAGCGGCTCCAGCAGGGGCCGGTAGGCCCGAGTGATGGCGTTGCTCGTGGCGTAGAGCGGGAAGCAGAGCTGCAAGTCGAGACGCAGCAGGTCAGCGGTGGGGGTTCGTTTCTTCGGCATGGAAGGTGGGCGACATATATTGCGCACAATTTAATCGCGCACTCTATTCGCACGCCCGGGGGTCGCCGCTGCTCGGAACCCGGCCGTTTACACCAACCGTCTGACCGGCCCCTCTTCGAGCGCCGGAGGGCTCACCACGGGTTGAGGCGTGGGCGAGCGCCGCCCCTCGCGCGTCAGCCGGGCGAGCCAATCGGCCACCCGAACCGTCTCCTCGCGAGTCAGCAGCTCCTCCACGTCGACCCGCATCCGGTAGCTCCAGTTGTTCGGGCTGACCGTGCCGGGGGTGTTCACCCGCTCGGTCTCGGCGAAGACATCCTGCCAAGGCAAGATGCACCACCCCGACTGCGCATTCAGCGCCGCGCGGAGCAGCGCCTCGTGGAGCTCGGGCCCGAAGGCCGGCGGCGACGAGAAGCGCTTGAGCTCGGGCCAGGTGCGGCACACGGCCTCGCGCTCCCACTGCTGCGCGTTGAGCCACCACGCGTGGAGCGTCTCGGTGTCGTGCGTGCCCGTCGTCACCAGGGAGACCTCGGCGTAGTGCCGGGGGTCGCGGTATACGCCGTCCTCCCGGCTCCATCTCATCACGTGGTACCCCGGCAGCTTCAGCCGGGCCAGCGTGTCTCGGGCGAACCGGGGAATGACGCCCAGGTCCTCCGCCACGATGCTGGCGCCCTCCGACAAGATGCGAAAGCTCCGCTCTCCGCGCGCCTGCTGTGCCGCCTCGTCCGACGGCACGAAGCGGCCCCGTGGCGTGGCCTCGTCGCGAATGTACTGACGGAAATACCCGATGGCGTGGTCGATGCGTCGCACGTCGTAGGTCGCCGCCGCCGCCTTCGCCCGCGCCTTGAGCCAGCCGTCACCGGCCTTCTCGAGCGCCTCGAAGTCGAACCACGGGAGCCCCCAGTCTTGCCCATCGGCCGAGAAGTCGTCTGGAGGCACGCCGAGCTTGGCGTCGCGCCTGAGGTACTGCGGCCAGCACCAGCAGTCCGACGAGTCCATGCCGATGATGAAGGGCTCGTCGCCGCACAGGAAGACGCCTCGCGCCTTCGCCTGGGCTCGCACCTTGTTCCACTGCGACTGCGCCACCCACTGCAGCCACGTGTGGTACCGCACCCGCCGCTTGTGCTCGTGGCGCGCGATGTCGAGGGCCACCGGCTCACGGGTGGCGAGGCCCTTGGGCCACTCCCACCACGGCTTCCGGCTGAACGCCTCGGAGATGGCCTGGTACAGCGCGAACCCCTCCACCCACCCACGCTGGGCCAGCGTCCACTCCTCGAACTCGCGGTTGCGGGCGCTGGGGCCTTGGTGCTCGAAGGTGGCGAAGGCTCGCTCGAGGGCCGCGGTCTTCACCGGGGCGACGAGATCGTACCGCACGGTGGGCGATGCCTTGGCTTCCTCGATGGCCTTCTTCTCGGTGTCGGTGAACGACACGCCCTCTGGCAACCAGGCCAGGTGAATGAACAGCGGGTTGAGACCGAAGGCGCTGCGGGTGGAATAGGGGCTCGAGTCGCCCGGGGCGGTCGGCAGCAGCGGCAACACCATCAACATGCGCTGCTCGGCGTAGCGCAGGTACTTGAAGAACGCGTCCAACGCGCCGAAGTCTCCCACGCCCACGTCTGCCGCGCTGCGCAGCGAGAACACGGGCTGCAGGAGTCCACTGAGCCGGCCGGTCGGTGTCATCGCTGGTGCGTCCTAACATGGGAGTCCAACGGCTCCCACAGTTCCGCCTCGAGGCGGTGAGTCAAGGTCTCGTTCTTCTTCTAACGAGGAGCCCGTACCGATCGCGAGACGAATGGGCTCCCCCTGACCCAGAAGCGCAGCGCACGTCTTGCCCAGTACGCGCCCGCGTAGTCCACCCCGATGCGCGGCCCTTTGGCGATGACACTCGCTGCGACCGGCGAACCCGCGAAGAGCGTCAGCGGCGCTGTGTCGAGCGGGTGCCGGTTGTGTGTCAGGGCAATACCCAGTGCCTTGGTGAGCCGCCCCGGGCCATCGGTGCGCGCCAGCCCTGGCGTGGGCTCCAGCGCGCGGAGCAGCACCGCCGCACCATCACCGGTGACGACGTTGAGGCACAGATGCATGCCATACACCAGGTAGACGTAGGCGTGGCCGACCGGCCCGAACATGACCTCGGTGCGCGGGGTGCGACCTTTCGCCGAGTGGCAGGCGAGGTCGCGCGGGCCCAGGTACGCCTCGGTCTCCACGATGCGACCCAGCCGCCAGCCGTCTGGGCCCAGGCATCCGAGGTGTTGACCCAAGAGCGACCGAGCGACCTCCATGGTGTCCCGATGAAACCAATCGAGCGGCAGGGGCACTCCTGGAGTTGGCGTCGCCGGAGACAAGGCGACAGTTTCCCCCGTCCCTCCAAGAGGTGAAAGAGCGGCATTTTGGCGGCACCAGAGGGTTGGTCATGTTGCTTGACGACGACAATGAGACGGTCCACGGTGAGCCCTTCGTGAGCACCCCCTTGGAAAACGAGCTCTTGGGGAGCGCCCAACGCGGTGATGTCGCCGCGTTCGAGGGGCTGGTAGCCCGCCACCGCGACCGGGTCTTCGGCCTCGCCCTGCGAATGCTGAACTCTCCCGAGGACGCCGCCGAGGTGACCCAGGACGCCTTCCTCGCCGCCTACCGGCACCTGACGGACTTCCGTGGCGACGCCCAGTTTGGCTCGTGGGTGTACCGCATCGCGGCCAACCAGGCGTTGATGAAGCTGCGCCATCGAAAAGTCGTGTCTCAGGTGGAATCACCCCTCGAGGAGCTCGAAGGACCCACGTTCAACGAGCGCGGCTCCCTGATGGACGAGGTGGTTCCCTGGAGCGGCCGTGGCGTCGAAGAAGAGGTGCTCGACGCCGAGCTGCGTTCGGCCATCGAGCGCGCCGCGACGTCACTGGGCGACGAGTACCGCGAGGTCTTCGTGCTCCGAGACCTCGAGGGCATGACGTACGAGGAAATCGCGGAGTTGACCCACGCCAGCGTGCCCGCCATCAAGAGTCGGCTCCATCGGGCCCGGCTGGCATTGCGCGCGGCCATCGAGCACTTCTACGAAGAGCGCATTTGATGCGCGCAGTGCCTGAACGCACGTGCAGCTGTCAAGGTTTTAGAGAAACACAGTTGCGAGCAGCGAAGCGGCCGCGCATGAATCGCCCTGACGAGCCTCCTGAATGACGACGTGCCGCCAGACCATTGATCAACTGATGGACTACCTCGACGGGGAGCTTCCGCCCGAGCTCCGGGCGCACCTCGAGGAGCACCTGGGCGGCTGCCAGCCCTGTGGCGACTTCCTCGCCACGTACCGGGCGACGATGGGCGTCTGCAAGAAGGCGCTCAAGACGAAGATGCCCGACGAGTTCGTCGAGCAGTTGACCAGCTTCCTCCGAGGACACATCAACAAAGAAGGCTGAGCCTCTCAGTACTCTGCCCTGATTCCGAGGAATGGCCGAATGGGCAGGTGATTGAAGGCGCTGCGAGTGGGTGGAATGCCCGCCGCGTAGTCGCCGCTCCCGTAGAGCCAGGTGTACACGTTCATCGTGTTGGTCACGTTGAGCAGCTCGGCGTAGGCGGCCCACGACAATGGACCCCACACGAAGCGCCGCTCCACTCTCAGGTTGAGCTCGAAGAAGAAGGGGTAGGTCTGGCTCGAGGTGTCACCGAAGACGGGGAGCCAGCGGCGGTTGGCATCGTCGGCGGTGAAGCCGAGAATCGGCGTGTACGGCCGCCCAGTGCGAAAGTTGGCCCGCGTCGTCACCACCCAGCTCGCGTTGGGGCTCCAGGTCACTCCCGCGGTCGCGGTGAGATGTTGCTCCCATTGCACCGGGTAGGTGCGAACGCCGGTGGCCAGCGGGTTGGTGCGATCGGCGAACACCAGCCCCAGCCCCAGCGTGTACGAGAAGTGGCGGGTCCGGCCGATCAACGCGACGTCGGCTCCCCACGCCTTCCCGTACCCGTCGTTGGTGAAGGTCGGTAGCCCAGTCAACAGGCGCTGCTCGAGGCCGACCTGGCTGTCGGGGTTTACCACCAGGTTCGACAGCCACTTGCCCCAGCCCTCCGCGCGGAGCAGGGCCTCGAAGGGCAGCGGCTGCTCCACGGCGCCGATGAGCTGCAGCGTGCGCTCGGGCAGGAGCTTGGGGTTCCCCACGGTGGGGTCCAGCGCCAGCACCGATTGCGAGGGCTGCCACACCACTCCGGCCGACAGCTTGAGCACCGTGAGCGTCGACAGCGAGAGGGCCCCAGCGAGCCGCGCCGAGCCCGAGGCCTGTCCATTGGTGACGTCGTACTGGGCCCGACCTCCGCCCTCGAGGCTGAAGGTGCTGGTGGGCCTGAAGGTGTGCTCGCCGTAGACCGCCACTAGGTTGCGGGTCAGCTTGGGCGAGATGGGGAGCGGATCGAGCCCCGTGTCCACGACGGGCCTCCGCGCCCAGGGCGCCACCGCACGGGTGTCGGTGACTTGCCCGGTCAGCGCCAGTGTCCGCCAGCTGTACTGCACGCCCACGCTGGTGCGATGGGCCTCGGAGTGCGCCAGCACCAGGTCGCCCCGGGCGAGCACCTCTTGCCTCAGGGCGTCGTTGCCGAAGCGCTGCTGGCTGTCGACGCTGAAGGTGTTGGTGTCGCGGGTGTAGGCGAGCTGCGCGGTCACCTCGGAGTCGCCGGGGAGATCCACCCGGTGCTTGAGCGAGACAATCTGTGCCGAGTTGAGCAGCTTGAGCCCGCCGGCGAAGTTGACCAACACTTCTTCGCCTGGCTTCACCACGAAGTCGAAGCCGTCAGACGCATGCACGAAGGTGAGGAGTGTCTGGTGAATGCCCCGCTGGTACGACAGCCGCACCAACGCTTCGGTGATGTCCGGGGCCACCACGTTGGAGCCGAAGACGTGCAAGGCCTTGAGCACCTCGAAGTAGGCCTCGAAGTAGCTGCGCCGGAAGCTCGCCACCACGCTCAGCCCCTCGACGAAGAGGGGTGCGTCGACCCGGGCCTTGGCCGTCTGCATCGACACGTCGACCTGCACCTTGGGGCGCGTGGTCTGGCCGGTGGCGTAGTCGACCTCGAGCACGCCAGAGAGGGCCGGCTCGTAGCGGGCTGGAGCGGCGCCAGCGTAGAACTCGGCGCGTTCAATCATCATCGGGTTGAAGATGCTGGCGAAGCCGCCCAGGTGGTACGGGTTGGAGAGGGGAATGCCGTCGAGGTAGAAGATGGTCTCGTCGGGCCCGCCGCCGCGCACGAAGAAGTTCGCCAGCAGGTCCGGGTCGGCGGCCACGCTGGGCAACTGCTGTACGACCCGCGAGAGGTCCTCCATGGCGCCCGGGGTTCGATCGATGTCCCGTTTGGACATGACGAAACGGCTGACCTGCGGTGTCTTGTCTGCGTCGGGCACCGGAGGCAGCAGCCGGCTCCCCTCGACGCGGGTCTCGAAGCCGCGGCGCTTCACCAGGGCGTAGCGGGCGGTGGTGGTGGTGCCCGGGCGGAACACCTCAGGGAAGCCCTGGAGCGCGTAGCCGTCTTTCTCCACCGTCACCCAGGCGTCGCCCGGCGGAACGGCCTCGAAGTCGAGGTGGAAATGGCCCCGCTCGTCGGTCGTGCTGGCGCGGCCTCCGTACGACACCGTCGCCTCCGGGAGCGCCTCGCCCAGCTCTCCCACCACGTCACCCTCCAGCACCCAGGGCTGCACCGGAGGGACGAAGTGCACCGTGAGCTCGATGGAAGAGGGCGCCGGCTCGCCGCCGACCTTCGCCGGAGTGAAGCGACAGGCGAGCAGTGAGCGCATCGCCGCGTCGTCGAAGGCGCTGGCCAAGGGCTGAGTCACCGCCTGGCTGGTCACGCCTCCGTCGCCGTCGAGCGTCACCCGCAGGCCGACGGCGCCCTCGATACCAGACCGGCGTTCGTCCACGGGGTAGGTGGGCGGGGGACACTCGGCCGTCGGGGGCTCGATGAGGGGGCCGGCGTCGATGGTTTCGCCACCGTCGGGTGATTGGGCCAGCACCACGAGGAGCGCCAAGGCGACCATGAGTCAGCTTCCAACGGTTTGTGCCTCGGCTCCAGCGTGAAGCGGCGCTGGGCTCACTCGAGAGGCCGCATCCACGGGAACCAAGCCGACCTTCGAGGCAGCAGTGGCGTCGCGCAAACGGTCCATTCTACTTGGGAGAGCCAAATCCGCTTGTGTCGATTTGTCGGTCTCGCTATACGCCGCGCCGTTGTTTCGTGGGAGGGGTGATGATGCGATGTTGCGAATGGAAGTGGAGCGGGGTGGTCTTCGTGTCTTGGATAGGCTCGATCGCCCTCAATTGATTCAATCGATTGCTTTTACTTCATCGCTCCGCGCTCACGCTTCAGAGTGAGCGAGAGGGCGTGTCCCCGGAGAACCGAACCGGGGTGTGCAGCGCTGTCATCACCACGACGGCGGGCTCTTCGTCAACCGAGTGCTTTTCTCGCCACTTGAGAAGCACTGCCAACCCCCCTCTTCACGATGCCTTCTTTGTCGCAATCCATTGTTTTCACGATACTCGTTACGACTGCCCTCGCCGCATCGGCAGACCAGCCGCAGACGTCAGTCTACTGCCGAAAGGTCAAGGCCCACGCGACCGGCGATGCGTCTCTGCTCATGGCTCCCCAGGTGGTGCTCCAAGCGCTCCGCGTTCCGACGCCCGGCGACCTCGACCTCGGGGTGACGGACCAGAGTCAGCAGCAAGTTCGAGCCGGCCTCGCGTTCTCGCCCCTCGACTTCTACCGAGGGCTTCGGGTCATCGAGGTCGCCGACGCCGACTGCGCGCAGCAAGATGTGGCTGCGAGGCTCTTGCGGCTCCTCTCGCACGCCGAAGACGTCGGTCGCCTGGTGGCCGTTCGTCAGAAGCGCGCCTTTCTCGAAGCTCGGCAGCCCGAGTGGAGAGCGGTGCTCGCTCGGGCCGAAGCTCGGTTCGGCGCCCGCGAGGCGACCTTGGTCGAGCTCACGGAGCTCCGAAGCCGCGCCGCCGAGCTCGAGCGGCGGCTCGCACAGGCGAGTGGGGAGGCCGAGCGCCTCGAGGCTCGCTCGGAAGGTGAGGAGCGCCTCGTCCTCGCGGACGCGCTCCTGGCCTACCGCGCTGGCGCCGCGCGGTACGAAGCTGACCTCGGCGAGCTCCGAACGCTCGATGCGTGGGACGTCAAGCTGACCGGTGGAGTGGTACCCCGAGCCCCTCGCCCTGACTGGTACGGAGTGGTCCAACTCGGGTTCAACCTGGGTGGCTTCAGCCGTAATGCGAGCGAGCGGCGCTACCTCGCTGCCCGGGAGGAGGAGCGGAGGGAGGCGTGGTACGAGATTGAGCCTCGGCTTCGGGCCTTCAGGGTGCAGCTCGCGAGCACCGCGGCGCAGACCCGCGCCGAGCTGGCCACGATCGAACGGGAGGCTGCCTTCCTCGTTCAGAGCCGGAGCGTGGTGGAGCGCTCCGATGCCCCCGGCGCGCTCCACGTTCTCTTCTCTCTCGCGCTCCAGGAGATGCAGATGGGCGCGGATCGTGCGTACGCCGTGACGCTCCTGGAGGAGCTCGCGCCAATGGTGGAGGAAGTTCGATGAGTGCGGTTGCGCAGCCTCTGAGGTTTGGTCGGGCTCGGCTTCTGTCGATCGGCGCCCTGTTGATGGCGCTGTGGGGTGTCGCCTATGTCCTCACGGCGATCTACTGGGTGGCCACTGACGCCTTCGTCGCCCCTCTCGTGCTGTCCCCTGACAGCGATCTCGTCATCCAGAGCAAGCTCAGCCTTGCCCAGCTCCTCGCCGAGCGAGGCCGCGTCGCAGCGACCCGAGAGGAGCTGGAAGCCCAATACAGCGCGGCAGAAGCGGCCATCGTCGAGCTCACCGAGCTCCTCGACACCGCGTCTCGAGGCCTCGACTTCACCTCCTCGGTGAAGGCCACCCAGGCGGCGCTGGGGGGTGACACGCTGAAGGCGATCGACCACCAGCGAGACCTCGTCGTCCAGATGGTCAAGGACCAGGAGGCTCTCGTCGAGCAGATGGGCAAGGCACTGGAGGTAGGCCTGGTGTCGAACTCCGAATACGCGCTCCAGACGCAGGCCTTGGGGCGTATGAAGGTGGAGCTCCTCGAGAACCAGCGCGCGCAGCTCGCCACCGAGGCGCAGTTGGGGGAGGTGAAGCTCACCCGTGAGGCCATGCATGGAGCCAAGGGCCGCGGGCTCTCCACGCCAGAGATGCTCATGCAGCGCGACCAGGTCGTCCGCATTCGCTGCGACCTCCTCAAGCTCGAGGCGGAGCGGCGCGCCAACCGAGCCCAGTGGCGCCGGGTCGGCGAGGAGGTCGCGAAGGTCGATGAGCTGCTCGGCCAGCTCAAGGCGCGCCCGGTCTTCCGCGCCACCGAGGCCCGGACCAACGTGGCCTTCGTGCCCTACTCGCAGATTCAAGGGGTGGATCGCGGCGCTCGAATCTACGACTGCGTGTGGGGGCTCGTCGCCTGCCGGGCCGTCGGGACCGTGTCGGAGCTGTTGCCCGGAGAGGTGATCGTGCCCGATCCCTGGGGGACCCCAGCGCGCGGCCAGTACGCCCTGATCGACCTCTCCGACCAATTCGCGGCTCTCTCCCGGACGCTTCGAATCCGGCCGCTTCCCGCCTCCGCCCAGCGCCCAGCGGCCACTGGCCCCATCGCGCCCTGACGGGAAGGCACCATGCTCTGGACACTGCGCGATCTCCTCAACCTCTACGTTGCCACTCCGCCGGCTGCCTTCGCCTTCGCCTTTGGCCTCCAGTTTTTCGACTATTTCTTCACCGTGCCCCGCCACTTTCTCCACCGCGCGCTCTACGGGCCCCCGCGCGCACTCGGGGAGGAAATGCCCTCCGGGCTGGTGGTGGTTCCAACGCTCCTCCGTGGCGAGGACGAGCTGGCCGCGATCGAGGCCACGCTCGACAACGTCGTTGCCAACCACTACCCGGGCGACTTGGTGGTGGTTGCGAGCATCGACGGGACCGACGACGCCCCCGCGCTCTACGCGTCACTCCGCGCCTGGGTGGGCCGCAAGCAGGAGCAGCTCGACCCGCGGGTGTGGCTGTACGTGACGGGAACCCCGCGGCGGCACGGCAAACCCATGGCCATCGACCATGCCGTGCAGTTCCTCCGGGAGCGGGTTGGCCGCGGCGCGCACCGCGAGTTCCCCCGCATCTACTTCAGCACGGACGCCGACGCAGACCTCGGCCCCCACGCTCTCGAGCACCTGGCTCGGCGCCTGTGCCGACGCAATCGCATCACCGGCAGCCCCGGCCGGGCGGTGGCGGGCAACCTCTACGTGCGCGGCAACAGCTACTGGCGCGGCTGGCGGCGGTTCTTCGGCGTGGAAGGCCAGCTGAGCATCCAGGTCGCCCGGGAGTACCTCGTCACTAATGTCGCGCGTCACAACAAGCGACCGTTTCCGCTGAGTGGCGTGACCGGTGTGCTCTACTGCATGTGGACGGAAATCTTCCTGGAGGCTCCGCGGTTCCTGGCGTTCCAGAGGACGCTCCGGCTTCGCGACTGGCTCCGGTGGTGGATCGGCTTCGAGCCGCCGCGGTTCTCGCGGAGTGACATTCGCCCATTGCCGGAGCTCCTTGCCGGCGACACCGACGACACCGTCAGCGCCTTCCTCGCCATCGTGGCGCGGTGGGAAAACGGCCGGTTCACCCTCGACGCGCCGCCGACGCCGCTCCACGCGGCGTGGCACCTGTTGCGCTCCTACCTCTGGGACCGGGCACTCAGGTACGAGCCGGAGGCCCGGGTCTACACCTCGTCGCCGACGACCGTGCGCACCCTCTGGAAGCAGCGCGTGCGCTGGAACACCGCGCGGATCGAAGTCGCGGGGCGCTTCTGGCGGGCCTTCGCGTTCCATTGGGACCTCGGTGTGTTCGCCTCGGGCGTCGTCCTTCTGATGTTCAAGTACGTCTTCTTCGGGCTGTTCTATTACGTCCATGTCCCTCTCGCACTCGCCACCGGCTCTCTCTTTCAGCGAGTCGCCATCGCGACTGGGATCCAACTCGGCGTGTACAGCCTCTGGACGCTCCTCGCGCTCGCGTTGAACGGCGATTTCCGGCGGAACTGGCGGCTGCTCCTCGCCATCCCCGTCGCCCCCTGGTACGTCCTCGTTTTCAGCTTCTGGACCACCGTCACGGGGGTCTTCAACGACGTGTTCCTGACCGGAAACGTGACTCGCTTCGCGCCGGAGTCGACACTCATCCATGGGGGATCTGAGCGGCTCGCGTTGTTCGCGCGCCTTCGCCGCGCGGTGGCACTCACCGTACGCGCGGCACTCTACGGCGACGTCCCCTTCGGCACCTTCTGGTTCGGGTGGGACCAAACCCGGTGGACGCCATCGGAGTACCAGGGGTGGACTACAGGCCAGCGCCCTACCTGGCGGGCCCGGCTGCGCTTCGGCGCCCCGGTCGTCACCAAGGAGGAGCCGAATGCACCGGGCGTTACGCTGCGAGCTTCGTTGCCCGGTGTGCGTCTCTGGTGGAAGCTCGAGCAGCTTGTCTCAAGGGGCGCCGCGGTCGAGCAGCGAGAAGTCGTCGACCGTGAGGGAGCCCGTGCTGACGAGCGAGAGGCCGAAGCTGATGGCGGTGGCGGCGGAGGGCAGCGGGGGCGTGGTGAAGCTCGCCTGAGTCCAGGAGGCTGAGGCGGGGAGCCGCGCGCCCTGTGCCCAGGAAGTCCACAGCCCGTCACGGTCTCGGTAGTACACCGTCCACCGGGGAGCGGCGGAGGACTTGTACCAGGCGCTCACCTCGTAGCGATGGCCCGGAAGCCCTGGGGGCGCATACGTGCTGAGCGTCGGCACCAGATGACGAGCCCCCGAGGTGTAGTCGGTGATGACGACCTGCTGAGCGGAACCCCCGCTGTGGGCATCGTCGGTCTTCGTCCAGCTGAAGGTGTTGGTACCGAACCCCGCCCGCTGCCAGCATTCGGGCACCTCTTCGCTACCCTCGAGTGACGGGTCCATCACCGGATTGGAGACGAGTGAGAACGACTGGGATCGAAGATCGACTCCGATGACCTCCCGCTCGAGCTTGACGACGGTGCCCCGGCCGGCGCGTTCGACCAGCCAGTCCAGCAGCGCGCCGAATTGGCTGACGGGAGTGCTGAACCTTCCGCAGCTTGCTCCGTCCTCGCAAAGGTCGTGGAATACGAGCTGTAGCCACCCCTCAGAGGCCTCGGCGGCGGTGACCCAGTCCTGGATCTGCTGGAGCGACGTGCTGATCTCGACCGCCCTCGGTGTGCGTGTGGCCATCGGGTCGACAGGAGGGATAGTCTCCGCCGCCGGACGACCCACCTCTGCGATCGGACCGACGATGCGGCCGGAGTCGTAGCCGCACTGCTCGACCAACCGCTCCAACTCCGCGCTCGCCTCGCCATAGGGGTAGGCGAATGACTGAGGATGAAGGCCGTAGCTCATCAGGGTCGCGCGGTCGTTGCAGATTTCCCTGCGAGCCTCGTCGAGGCTCAACGTTGGCAGATGCCTGTGCCCCACCGTGTGTCCACCGATCTCATGGCCGGCCGCCTCGAGCGACCGGGCCTGGGCAGCCGTCAGGTAACCAGGGTGTCCCAGGTACCCGCTGATGACGTAAAACGTGCCCCGCATGCCCCGCGCCTCCATCATGGCCGCGGCCTCTGTCGACAGGCTCCGGCCGTCATCGAAGGTGATCGACACCACGGGACCAAGGAGCTGGTCTGGTCGAGTTGGGGATGTAGTGCACGCCGACAACGAGAGGCCCGCGCACGACATAACAGTCATCACCAAGACCCCGTGACGTCCACGCAACATACACAGAATACCCAAGTCTTCCTCCGATGTGCAAACAATGAGCTGCGATTTCCAAAACCCTCACTCGCAGAATCGAGGCCATGAACGCACAGAAAATCGTTCAGGCCGCGCGTCGCCGCCCAACGCGAGCACGGGGCTCCACGGCCCTGGGGCACTCGGTAGGCCGGGGCTCGACCACGGGGCGGCCCGGACTTCTCCCAGATCTTAGGCTGACTTCCAGCCGCACCGGGTGAGGCCCCCTTGCCGATGACGGGCGTCACTGGAGGTGCTAGGCGAGGTCCAGCATGACTGACCTCCTCGACCAGGATCCACTGCGGGCCCGCCTCGTCAAGCTTGAAGAAATGGCCGAGCTCGGCGGCGGCGCCGATCGCATCGCTCGCCAGCACGCCGACGGGAAGCTCACCGCCCGTGAGCGCATCGACCTCTTGCTCGACCCGGGAAGCTTCACCGAGCTCGACAAGTTCGTCACCCACCGCGCCAGCGACTTCGGCATGAGTGACAAGAAGATCCCCGGTGATGGCGTCGTCACCGGCTACGGCACCATCGACGGCCGGCAGGTCTTCCTCTTCGCCCAGGACTTCACCGTCTTCGGCGGCAGCCTCTCGGGCGCCTACGCCCAGAAGATCTGCAAGGTGATGGATCTCGCCACTCGAGTCGGGGCCCCCGTCATCGGCCTCAACGACTCCGGAGGCGCCCGCATTCAAGAAGGCGTGGAGTCGCTCGCGGGTTACGCCGACATCTTCCTGCGGAACACCCTCGCCTCGGGCGTGGTGCCCCAGCTCTCGCTCATCCTCGGGCCGTGTGCCGGTGGAGCCGTCTACTCGCCGGCCATCACCGA
>PMBV01000185.1 GCA_003153055.1 Myxococcales bacterium | reverse complement strand
ATGAGCCCGGGGATGATGGCGCTGCGGGCCCCGGCGTTCACCTCCCAGTGCGAGAGCGCTGGAGCAAAGTCCTCCAGCCCCTCGGCTCGGCGCTTGAGGTCGTGACTGCGGAAGAGGGCCCAGGCCGATTCGGTGGCCGTGGGGGCAATGCGGGTCTCGAGGCGCAGCAATTGGACTTGATCATTCCGGCTCGACCCCACCTCGCTCACGTCTGCCTGGGAGAACGAATAGAGCCCTCGCACGACGAAGCGCTTCATCTTGAGGAAGGAGAGGACGCCCTGGGCGAGATCGTAATCGAGCTGCGCCACCCCCTTGAGCCGGCCAGTGCGGCTCGCTGCGCCGTCGAGCAGGCTGTGACCGAGTTGGAGGCTGGCGTTGGGCAGACCCTCGCGGCTCAACTGCACCCGGGCGAGGGCGTGCTGCTCGATGCCCGGCGTGCCGTCGGGGGTGTAGGACCAACTGCGGGCGAAGAAGGCCGTCGTGGGGAGCCACTTCTCAGGGTACGCGGTGAGCTGGACCCGGCCCTCGTCGGCCAGGTGCCCGAAGCGCGTCGCCGTGGAGCCGAGCTGGGTGAAGCCCTCGCTCTGGTGGCGCAGCGAGAGTGTGCCGTCGAGCAGGGGGTGGGCCAAGCGCACGCTCCCCAAGGCCGCGTAGCCGTCGGCCGAGGTGGGGCCTTGCCCGAAGCTGCCGCCGAGCTCTCCGTAGCCGGTGAGGAGCCCCTCGTTGCCAACGGAGTGCTCGTAGCGCGCGTCACCCATGGTGGTGAGGAAGTTGCGGCCCGCGCCGGTGCCGGAGCCCACCACCTTCACGAAGCGCAGCCCGGTCTCGAGGCCGTCGATGGGCTTCTGGGCGAGGCGCCAGGCCAGGAGCCACTCGGGCGTCTCGCCGGGCACGTTGGCCCCCGCCCCGGTGCTCCGGTCGAGGATCTGGAGGGCGAAGAGCTTGATCGACTGGCGGGCCGCGTCGGACTTCTCGTCGATGGCCAGCTCCAGGTAGTACGTGCCCAGCACCGCCTTCACCGCGTACGAGGTGGCCAGGCCGAGGTCGAGCACCACGTTGGGCCGGCCCTCCACCGACTCCCGCGCCGGTGGGAGATCGAAGTCGTAGAGGGTGCGCGCGTTGGCGTCGGTGCCGAGGTCATGAATCGCCACGGTCACGGTCCTCCCGCCCTGGCGGTACTCGACGAAGACGCTCTTCACCCAGCCGCGATCGAGGTACCTGGGCGCGGCGCCGTCGATCTGCGCGTACAGGCTGGTCTCGTCGCTGATCATGCGGGCCTCGCCGGAGCGGGTCCAGTCACCGACCTCGCGATCAGCAGGGAGCAGATCGAGCAGCGACAGCACCCCCAGGCCCTTGCGCGGCTGGAGATCGACCTCGTACTCGACCTCGATGACGCTCAGCTCGTCGACCCGCTCGAGGTCGAGAAAGGCCAACTGCCCGGCCGGGTAGATGACCGTGTAGTCGGTACCGTTGGTGAGCAGCTCGCCGTCGACCCGCACCCGCTCGCTGCCAGGGAGGATGTAGCGGTGAGACAGGGGCACCACCGATTGCTTGGCGCCGTTGATGAAGTCACGGACGGCCGTGCCTCGGCGGAGACCAGCGGTGGCGGTGGAGTTGGGCCCGTTCCCCTCGGCGGCGAGCTTCATCTCACCGCCCCGGAGAACCAGCGGGCGATCGAGCCCCTCTTCCCGGGTCTGGTACTTGTAGCTGTCTTCTGCCTTGAGCTCGCGCAGCGTGTCGTCGGGGGCGCCCTGGTAGTCGACCCGGGCGGTGACCTCGCGAACTCCGGGGAGCTCGAGCTGCCCATAATCGAGCCGGCCTGACACATCGAGGGAGCGATGCGGGTCGAAGCGATGCGAGAAGCCGAAGCCTCCCTCGGCCGTGGCGAAGCGCTGGTCGTCGAGCGCGTGGCTCACGGCGTCGTAGGGGAGCGACGTGTTCCCCCGGCCGAAAAAGCGCGCCCTGGTCGCCTTCTCGGCCTGGGTCGCGTCGAGGGAGCGGCTGGTCCACACGTCGCGGGAGACCACGTACGTCGCCGCTCCGTCACCGAAGAGCACGGTGAAGACGCCCCCGGAGAGGAGCGAGCCCACCACCGAGGGGTGCCAGATGAGCCCGTCGGCCTCGGTGTACCGCTGAAACGACTTGTTCACGCGATGGAACTGCACCACCTCGGTGTCGGTGGTGATGAAGAGGTAGTCGGACAACAGCTCGAGGCCGCGGATCGATCGGCTGGAGAGGGACGCCTGCTGGGGGAAGCGCTGGAAGGTGTCGGAGGTCGTCTCGAACGAGACCAGGCCCTGGTCGGTGCCGAGCCAGAGCTGGCCGCCGTCGATGACCCAGGCCCGCAGCTCGGTGGCGCCCATCTCCGAGAACGAGAAGTTCGAGAAGGTGCGAGTGCGCGGGCGGAAGCGCGAGAGCCCGGCGTCGGTGCGGCAGAAGAGATCCTCTCCCACCAGGAACAGCTCGAGCATGTCGTCGCCCGCTGCCCCGGGGAAGCCCCGCACCCCGTCGACGTCGGTGTCGTACAGAGCAAGGCCGCCCCGCGTCGCCAGCCACACCTGCCGGCCGATGACCAAGATGTCGTTGACCGCTCGGTGGGGCAACCCGTCGGCCTCGGTGAAGACGCGCCAGGTGCGATCGAGCTTGCGGTAGCGCGCCAGGCCCTTGTTGGTGGCGAACCACACGAAGCGATCGTCGACGGCGATGGAGGCGATGGCCTGGCTCGGCAACCCGTCTTCGATGCCGAAGCGCGTCGCCCCGCGGCTGCCCGAGTCGAGCTTGATGGCCCCGTCGTCGGTGGCGATCCACACCACCGTGCCGTCGGTGGCGAGCTTGTTCACCGTGGCCCCGGCGGGGAAGACCGACCACTTGTCGGTCGACTGGTAGACGATGAGATCGCCGGCGCCCAGCCACACGCCTTCGCGTGGGTCGGCCACCAGTGGCGGGTTCCGAGCCCACGCCTGCCCCGCCGAGAGGGCGAGTATGAGCACCAGAGCGCCGAACAGGTTGCCCGACCGCCGCGAGGCGAGCGAGACCGAAGCGAGCCGGGCACCCGAGCGACGAGCACCGGAGCTGTGGCGTTGGGCCCGTAGGACCGCGCAGCAGGAGAGAGGCTGCCCGGCGCAGCGAGAGAATCGTTCGCCGCAGCAGGTTGGGCAACCTATTCGGCGCTCGAGGGCTCCCCGCCCGAACCGTGGCCTTGCCGGTGTCACCACGCGATCAGGCCGAGATCTTCTTCACCGAGATCGAAGCGAGGTCGGTCTTTCCCAGCCCCGCCTTGCCAGCCAGTTCGATGTGCTTCACGTCGGCCACCGACATCTGCTTGTTGTTGAACTGAGCCAGGGTGAGGCCGTAGGTGTCGACGCTGACGACGTTGCGCCCGGCCACGATGCGGTTGGGGGTGGCCACATCGCCGGGGCCGTTCGGACCGTTGGTGAGGAGCACCCGAGTCCCATCGAGGATGGTGAGGTGGGGCCTGATGACGCGCCCGAGATCGGCCACCGCCTGGTGAATGCTGTACTGGTTGTGGAAGGCCTTGCGGTCCTTGATGAGGCCCATGTGATTCTTGAGCCCGAAGGACACGCCCGCGTCGACGTGGTTCTTGGCGATGGGCATGTTGATGAAGACGTCGGCCGACTTGAGGGCCTTGGCGATCTCCACCGACTTGAGATCGACTCCACCGGGGACGTCGACCTGCACGAAATCGGAGGGGCCCAAGAGCTTGATCTTCACCTGGGGCATCGGAGCCAGGGCCGCCGCGAGCCCACACCGCTCGACGCACTTTTCGGGCACCTTGCCTTGGGGGAACTCGAGCACCACCACCTGCTTGGCTTTGGCCTCGAGGCAGAGCCTGGCCACCGTGGCCACGATGTCGGGAGCCGTCGTGGTGGCCCAGGCCGGCGGGTTGGGAAAGCCCGCGTTGGCCTTCAGCACCACGTAGTCACCAGGGTGAACGAAGGCCTTGATGCCTCCCAGTGCCTGGATCGCCGCCAGGGTCATGGCCGAGGCGTCTGTGCCCGAGACATCCACCACGTCGACTGCGTCGGCAGCCAGCACCTCGGGCGCCTGGGTCGCCGCGGCCAGCGCGATGGTGCTCTTCAAGAACCTGCGTCTGGTGATGCCCACGGCGCCTCCTGGTGATGAAACGCACTTCGGGTGTCGTCCCCCCTTCACTCGGACGCAGCGTACAGAAATGCGGAGGCAAACGGAGGCCCTTCCATCGGGGCCGTGTGGGTCTGGCCCTCACAACGTCTCCTCAGCTCTTGGGGCGCTTGGCTGGCTTGGCGGCGAGGCGCTGCACGGTGTGAGGGACACCGAGCGGATCGTAGAGGAGCTTGTAGGCCGCGTAGCTGCGCAGCACCCGGCGCACGTAGCCGCGGGTCTCGGGAATGGGAATCTGCTCGACCCACCCGGCGAGATCGTCGTCGCCCAGTTCCTTGCGCCAGCGAGCCACGGAGCCCTCCCCCGCGTTGTACCCAGCCAAGGCGAATTGCATGGTGCCATGGGCGCGGGTGAGCAGGTCCGAGAGGTAGCGGCCTCCCAGGCGAATGTTCAAATCAGGCTCGAGGAGGCCCGAGGGCGAGGGGCGCTCGAGCTTCAACTTGGCGGCCACCTCGGCGGCCGTGGCCGGCATGAGCTGACAGAGGCCCAGGGCCCCGGCCCAGCTCAGCGCCTTGGGGTCCAGCGCGCTCTCCTCTCGCATCAGGGCCTGGAGCAGATCCGGATCGAGCTCGTCGGCCTCCTTGGCCCGGGTCTCCACCAGCTCGCGAAAGGCCCGGGGGTAGGCGATCTCCCACAGGGCCCGGCGAGCGCGGCTGATGGGGCCGTTCAGGTCGGCCCTGAGCCAGACGCGGGCCAGGCCGTGGGCAGCGCGCTCCTCCTTGGCGAGGGAGAGCAGCAGCACCAGCAAGCGCACCTGCTCGGCCTCGAGCTTCGAGCGATCGACGGCGAGGACCTCGAGCGGAACTTGTTCACCGAGGCCCAGCCGGGTGAGCTCGACGGCCGAGCCGAACACGGGCTGCTGACTGAGCGCGCCCAGCCGCAGCGGGAAGGGGTCGTCGCCCTCGGTCGACGCCACGGTCGCTTTCGCCAGCGCGGCGCCTCGCTCGGGGTCCATCGCCTCCACCCGCTCGCGGGAAATGAGACCGTAGTAGGTCGCCGGGTGCTCTCGACTGACCCACTCGTAGAGCGCCAGCGCGCCAGCCGGCTGGCCGAGCGCCTCGAGCACCCGCCCGCGCCAGTAGCGCGCTCGCTCCACCTCGAAGCTGTCGTCGGCCTCGGCGAAGCGGCCCTCGATCTCCTCGAGGAAGGCGAGAGACTCCTCGAGCTTCCCCTCGGAGCGGTGGAGCCAGAAGAGCCGGAAGAGGCCGTCGGCCGCCATCTCGCCCTTGGGGAAGCGATCGACCAGCTCGAGGAGCCGCTCCACGGCGAGATCCCGCTCGCCCTGCTTGAATCGGGCGTCAGCGGCGAAGAGCAGCGCGTCGTCGGCCAGTGAGCCCTCCTGGGCTTCCTCGGCCAGGCGCTCGAAGGTCGCCGCGGCCAGCGAGGGCGCCGCGTACGTTTGGCTGGTGCCCAAGGTGTAGAGCGCCTTTTGTCTCAGCTCGGGGTCCTGGCAGTTCTTCACCACGGCCGACAAGGTGGTGATGGCCCGGGCGTGGGCCCGCTGTTTCCGCTGGGCCTTTCCCAGGGCAAGACCGGCCCGGCAGGCCAGTGCCTCGGGCAGCTTCGCCGAGCCGACCAGAGGAGCGAGCAGCGCCTCGCCCTCGGCGTTGTGGTGCGCTTCCACCAAGGTCTCTGCCCGGGCCACCACGGCCGCTTGGGGAACCTCGCCGACCTCCCCCACCCGCTCTCCCGCCCGTCGCCCCTCGCGGGTGAGCGGATGCAGCGACCACAGCGAGAGCCAGGCGGCCTTGGCTTCCTTGAGACTGCGCATGGCCGTCAAGGTCTCGGCCTGAACCAACAGCGCCTCGGCGCCCACGTCTCGGCCCCATGGCGGTGCCGGGCGATCGACCAGGGGCCCCAGGGCGTCGAGCGCCTCCTGGGGCCGCTTGAGGGCACGCAGCGACCGGGCGAGCCCCAAACGGGCATCGGGCTCGAGACGCGTGGCGGCCGTCACTTGCCGGTACACGCGTTCGGCGCCGTCCCACTGACCGAGCTGCTCCATGGCCTGGCCGGCGTGCACCAGGCAGCGGTCGCGCAAGGGAGGGTACTCGGGAGCGAGGGTCTCGAACTCCTGGGCCGCCGTAGCCCAGTCGCGGGCCTTCTCGGCCGCCAACGCCATGAGGAAGCGAACCGGGGCGCTGGTCTCCGCGTGGGCGAGGAGCTCTCGACAGCGGGAGTATCGGCCCTGGTCGAAGGCCGTCTTTGCCTCGGCCAGCCCGCCGTCGGCGAAGTACGGGGCGAGGCTGGCCCGCTCGAAGGTGGGCCCAGGTTCCGGCTCCACCACCGGCCCGGGGAAGGCCGGGTTCGAGAGCCGAGCCGAGACGCTGAGGAGCAACGTGGGGAGAGCCAACCAGGGAGGCACGGCTCGCATGTTACACGCCCAGCGACTTCGTCAACTTCGGTCCAACGTGATTAGAGTGGGCACGGCGTGGATATTCGCACCCAGAGCAGTCTGTTCGCCGCCATCGTGGGGCTGGCGTTGGGCGTGGCGATGCTGCTTCGAACCCAGCGCCCGCGGGTCCTCACGCTGTTCGGGCTGTTCGCGCTCTCGGTGGGCGCCTTCGACCTGGCCCGCTTCCTCGAGGGGGTGTTCCCCTTCGGCACGGGCACCACCGGCCGCATCATGCTCGGCGCCAGCATCGTGGCCGGGGCCCTGGTGCCGTCCACCGCGCTCTCGTTCTTCCTCGAGTTCCTGAACTTCAGCCCGCGGGCCGCTCGCTACGGGCGGCGCATGTCGTATTTCTCGCTGTTCCTCGGGTTGGCGGTTGGCGCCACGCCCCTGGGAGACATGCTGTGGGCTCGAGTGGCGGTGTCGGTCTGGGTGCTCCTCGCGCTGGGCTTCTCGGTGTGGCTCCTGTTCTCGCGCATGCGCACCAGCGAAGCCGCCATCGATCGGCTCAGGCTGCTGTACCTCACCGCCGGAGCCGGCTCGGCCGTGCTGTTCGCGGGGCTCGACTTTCTCGCGCGCTTCGGGGTGCCCTTCCCTGCCCTGGGCCCCATCGTCTCCACGGGCTACCTCTTCTTCCTTTCCCAGACGCTGCTCCGACTGCGGCTGATGGACCTGCACGAGCTTCTGGGAAAGATCGCCTCGCAGATCGTGCTGGCGTCGATCCTCGCCCTCGTCTTCGTGGTGCTGACCGCGTGGGTCAAGGGGAACACCAGCCTCTACGTGTTCAACACGCTGGTGGCGGCGTTCGTGATGCTGATCCTCCTCGAGCCGCTGTCCCGGTGGGTGGAGGCCCGGGTGGTGGCGCTCGCCTTCCGTCAGCGCTTCGAATTCATCGAGCAGGCCCGGGCGCTCCAACGGCGCACCGCCCACGTCATCGACGTGCCCCAATTGGCGGCCCTGTTGCTCGATGGCTTCAACGAGACCCGGCGCATCACCCACGCGTCACTCTACCTGTTGGCTGAGGATCGCCCCGGCTTTCGGCTGCTCGACAGCCGCGGTCCGACGCCGGCGCTGTTCATCGATCAGGGCACCTCGCGGGCGCTACTCCTGCGCTCGGAGCGCGCCCAGCTCCGCGAGACGGTGAGCCGACGATCGGCCGAGCTCAAGTCGCAGCCCATCGAGGCGCGCCGACACCGCGAAGAGGTGCGCCGGCTCAACGACGTCTTCGTGGCGATGGAGTCGATGAAGGCGGGCATCACGGTGCCCCTGGTGGGCAACGATCGAGTGCTGGGCTTCTTGAACCTGTGGGACGAGCGCGTCTTCGAGGCCTTCGCCTCCGACGAGATCGCCCTCATCCTCGAGCTCGCCGGCCACTTCGCCCGGGTGGTGGAGAACTCCAAGCTGTACGAGAAGATGCGGGAGCGCGACCGCCTCGCGGCGCTGGGAGAGATGTCGGCGGGCCTGGCCCACGAGATTCGCAACCCCCTGGGGGCCATCAAGGGCGCGGCCCAGTGCCTCGATCCGCGCCAGCTCCCGGGTGAAGAGAAGGAGTTCGTCGACGTCATCGTCGAGGAGGTCAATCGACTCAACGGGGTGGTGACGGCCTTCCTCGACTATGCCCGGCCACTCAAGCAGAGCTTCGGGCCGACCGATCTCAACGAGGTCGTCACCCGCACCATTCGCCTCATTCAGAACGACGTGCCCCCACACATCAGCGTGCGCCAGGAGCTGGCCGAGTCGCTCTCGAGGGTCGACGGCGACGCCGAGCAGTTGAAGCAGGTGCTCATCAACCTGGTGCAGAACGCCATTCAGGCGCTGGGTGAGCAGCGCGGCAACATCGTGGTGCGGAGCCTCCGGCCTGATCGCTTCGGCGACTTCCGCAGCGGTGAGATGGTGGAGCTCCAGGTCACCGACGACGGCCCGGGTATCCCCGCCGAGCAGCAACTGAGCATCTTCGTGCCCTTCTTCACTACCAAGGAGAAAGGCACCGGCCTCGGCCTCGCCATCTGCCAACGCATCGTGAAGAGCCACGGCGGTACCATCAGCGTGCAGAGCAAGCCCGGTGAAGGGTCCACGTTCGCCATTCGCCTGCCCGCGCTTCAGAGTGAGCAGCCCGTCGAGCCGCCAGTCCCCGAGGGGACCCCCTTGCCCGGCGCCCTGTCCTCTCCCCTCGAACGCAAACGCAGAGAGCGAAAGAAGCGCCGCGCCATCTAGAGCGATTTCTCGATCCCCGAGAAGACTACCGACGCATCGCGACACATGGAGAAGCCCAACCCTTCGCGTCGAGAAGGTCGCGTGCGCCCGGTGGCCGTGGGCTCGATCAGCGCGCAGGCGAGAAGGCCCCAAACCTGTTTAGAGGCATGCGGTGGGCCGATGCAGTTCCAGCTCCGCGCAGACACCTTGGGCATGAAGTACTCCACCCGCCGCGAAGCAGGTAGATTGGCCACGAGGGTTCCCCGCATGTGCTCGTCTCATTGCCGCTGGGCGGTGGTCTTGTGTTTGGTCGTCCTGAGCCCGATGGGGAGCTCGGCGCAACCAGGAGATGGCGGGGCTGGCGCCAACGCCGCCTGCACCACTGGGTGCCATGAAGAGGGCGTCGGCCACGACAACGCCAAGCACGCCAAGGTGACCTGCGTCGACTGCCACACCAACATCCCCGACGGGCAGGCCGAGCACGCCGACGCGATGAGCGACACGCCCACCGACGTGATGTGCGCCACGGCCGGCTGCCACCCGGATCAGACGGCGAAGACCAAGGGAGGCTTCCACAAAGACGCTCCCTGCGAGGCCTGCCACGGCGACGTCCACGGCGTCTTCAAGAACTTCGACAAGACCGCCTGCCGCCAGTGTCACAAGGACGAGCTGGCGGCCTTCAACGCGGGCATCCACACGACCGGGAAGAAGCCAGTCACGTGCACCAACTGCCATGGAGACATGCACGCGATCCGCAAGACGACCGACCCGCTCTCGCCGATGTCGAAGGTGCTGCAGGTGACGACGTGCGGAGAGTGCCACGACACGAAGTACGTGCGCGCCTACCGTGAGTCGGTGCACGGCCGCGGCGTGCTCAGATCTGGGCTGGTGGTGGCGCCCGCATGCGCCGACTGCCACGGCGCTCACGACATGGCCAAGGTGAAGGACCCGACGTCGACCGTCTCGAGGAAGAACGTCACCACCACCTGTGGGAAGTGCCACGAGTTCATCTTGGCCCGCTGGAAGACCAGCAAGCACGGTGAGCTCTGGGCCAAGGGCGACGAGAAGGGCCCGGTCTGCACCAGCTGCCACACCGGCCACGAAACGGTCGACCCGACCATCTACGGCAACCACCTCAAGATGGCCGACAAGTGCGGCGAGTGCCACAAGGAGCAGAGCGCCACCTACCGCGACAGCTTCCACGGCAAGGCGACCCGGCTGGGCTACACCGTCGCGGCCACCTGCGCCGACTGCCACACGCCGCACGAGATGCTGCCCCAGAAGGACCCTCGGTCGTCGGTGAACGCCGCGCACCTCGAGGCCACCTGCGATCGCTGCCACCCCAACGCGACCGCGGGCTTCATCGGCTTCAGGCCCCACCTCGACCCCACCAAGCCCGACCCGCGCGACCCCGCGGTGCACGTCATCTGGCTGTTCATGACCATTCTCCTGGTGGGGGTGTTCGGCTTCTTCGGCCTCCACACGCTCCTCTGGCTCCAGCGCTCGGTGGTGGCGGCGGTTCGCCACGAGTTCCCTCACCACAGCCATGATCACGTGTGGATCCGCCGCTTCGTGCCCGCCCACGTCTACATCCATATCGCCGTGGTGGTGACGTTCCTCACCCTCGCCGCGACGGGGCTGCCGCTCAAGCTGAGCAACTCCGGGTGGGGCGCGGGCATCGCGGCGCTGTTCGGCGGGCTGGGGGGCTCACGCTTGCTCCACCGCATCGCGGGGGTGCTCACCTTCGCGTATGGAACCACCTTCCTCGGCTACCTCATTCGTGAAATCGGCCTCCGCAAGCGCAGGAGCTTGTTGTTCGGCTGGCAGTCGATGGTCCCGAACAAGGGCGACCTCGACGACCTGGTGGCCAACGTGAAGTGGTTCCTCTACCAGGGCGAGCGCCCCAAGCTCGATCGCTGGGCCTACTGGGAGAAGTTCGACTTCTTCGCGGTCTTCTGGGGCGTTCCGGTCATCGGCCTCTCGGGCCTGGTGCTATGGGCACCGAACTGGTTCACCACGTTCCTCCCCGGCTGGGCCCTCAACGTCGCGTACCTGATTCACTCCGACGAGGCGCTGCTGGCGACGGGCTTCATCTTCTTCTTCCACTTCTTCCACACNNCACCTGCGGCCCGAAGCCTTCCCGCTGGATCCGGTGATCTTCACCGGCAGCATGCCGCTCGATCGCTTCAAGGAAGAGCGCCCCCTCGAATACCAGCGCCTCGAAGAGAGCGGCTTGCTTGAGCAGTACAAAGTGCCCCCTCCGAGCAGCCGCACCATGCGGCGCGTCTACCGCTTCGGCTTCGCTGCCCTCGCCATCGGGTTGCTCCTGGGGGTCTTCCTCCTCGCGGCTGGGCTCAAGAGCCTCGGCCTCTAGAGGAACGCCAACATTCTCGGCCGCTTGGCACCTACGGCATTTGCCCGAGTCACCTCGGGTATCTACGGAGGGCTCCTCATGCCTCGTGCCCGATGGTCTCGACCCCAGGGCGACTTATTCTTGTCTCAGAAAGGATGAGCGCCATGAACCGCTACAACAGTCAGACCCGAGCAACTGGTGGCTACTACTTCAACACCTCGAGCTGGAAGATCCACGCCATCGAGGGTGAGGCCGGTGAGCTCCCTGGCGCCGAGGGANNCACACTGGGTGCGACTGGCCGCGCCGGTGATGGTGGGCGTGGCGCTCCTGTTGAGCCTCGGCTTCGTCTTGTTCCTCCCCGCCATCGCCTTCGGCCTGTTCGCCTGGGTGGTCGCTCGAGGCATGGGGCGGGGCGTCAAGCTGGCCGCGGAGCGCTTGGCCCGCACCTTCGCACCCGGCTGGACGCCCGGCGAAGCCTACCTCGCCCGCCGCGACGAGACTCCGAAGGCCGAGAGGAGCCCGGAGACCCCAGAGTCGTTGGAAGCGCTGCGCCGTCAGGTCGACGCCCGTCGCGCTGACGAAAAGGCTGCGTCGAAGAAGAATGGCTAGCGCCAACCAAGAGGAAGAGCCCGCTCGCGTTTTGGACGCCTCCATCGAGGACGGTTAAGTAAGGGGTGATGCGCGTGACAGTGCTCCCCCGACTGGCGATGGCGGCCACGCTGCTGGCCACCAGCGCATGGGCCCGCAGAGATGGCGGCACCGAGCCACGCGATCGCACTGAAGACAAGGCGTGCCTCGAGTGTCACTCCGACAAGGAGCTCGAGACCGACCTCGACAGCGAAGAGGTCCTCAGCTTGACCGTGGAGGCCGACACGCTCGCCCGCTCAGTGCACTCCGACGTCGACTGCACCGAGTGCCACACGGACCTCAAGGGCAAGGGCGACGATCACAAGCCCAAGCCCTTCCCCACCCGGCGCGAGTTCACCATTCGGTACAGCGAAGTGTGCAAGGACTGCCACTTCCAGAACTTCACCCGCTCGCTCGACGGCGTGCACCACGGGCTCCAGGCCAAGGGGAAGACCGAGGCCGCGGTGTGCGCCGACTGCCACGGCTCCCACGACATGGGCAAGCCCTCGGAGCCGCGCTCCCGCATCTCTCGAACCTGCGCCAAGTGCCACGAGAAGATCTCCAAGGTCTACATCAAGAGCGTGCACGGCAGCGCCTTGCAGGAAGAAGAGAACCCCGACGTGCCGTCGTGCACCGACTGCCACCGGGCCCATGACATCATCGACCCTCGGCTCAACGCCTGGAGGCTGGAGACGCCCCAGATGTGCGGCCGATGCCACACCAACGAGAAGATGATGGCGAAGTACAAGCTGTCGACCAAGGTGTTGTCGAGCTACCTACAGGACTTTCACGGCGCCACCATCGAGCTGCAGAAGGGCGCGGGGGGCGGCAAGCCGCTGACTGCCCTGTGCACCGACTGCCACGGCATTCACGACATCTCCAAGGTCGATGCGCCCAACTCGAAGGTGATGCAGGCGAACCTGGTGGAGACCTGCCGCGCCTGCCACCCCACGGCCTCGGCCGACTTCCCCGCTGCGTGGCTGTCGCACTACGAGCCCACGCTCAAGCGGGCGCCGTTGGTGTACCTGGTGGGGTTGTTCTACAAGTTCCTCATTCCTTTCATCATCGGCAGCCTGATCCTCCAGATCGCGCTGCACCTCTGGCGCGTGGTGGTGAACCGATGAGCGACTCCATTCGGCGCTTCTCGACCAAGCAGGTCATCGAGCACCTGGTGCTGATGGTGCTCTTCATCGCGCTCTCGGTGACGGGCTTCCCCCAGAAGTTCCTCTCGGCCTCGGCGTCTCAGGCCATCGTGAACCTGCTGGGCGGCGTGGGGGTGACGCGGCTCCTGCACCGCATCTCGGGCGTGCTCTTCACGGCACTCGTGGTGTGGCACCTGGCAGGCGCGTTGATCAGCATCGTCCGACGCCGAGGGCAACTCAGCATGGTGCCTACGAAGAAGGACTTCACCGACGCCCTCGTGACGCTCCGCTACTACCTCGGGCTCAGCCGAACCCAGGCCCGCTTCGACCGCTACGACTACCGGCAGAAGTTCGAGTACTGGGGCCTCGTCTTTGGCGGGCTGGTGATGGTGACCACCGGGTTGGTGTTGCTGTTCCCCGTGGCGACCGCGAAGCTGCTCGTCGGCCAGGTCATTCCCGCGGCCAAGCTCGCCCACAGCAGTGAGGGCTTGATGGCCTTCTTGGCCATCATCATCTGGCACATTTACAACTCGCACCTGAGCCCCGACGTCTTCCCCTTCGATGGTTCGATCTTCACCGGCCGAATCAGCCGTGAGCGCATGGAGAAGGAGCACCCTCTCGAGCTCGAGCGCCTGGAGGGAACCAAAGAGGGAGCACCGCGAGGCCGTGGCTGAGCACCTGAACGAGGCCGTCGCCCAGTCGTTGGTCGCCGCCCTCGTGGCGGAGGCCCTGGTGCGGCTCTGGGGCGTGGACTCACCGCACCAACGCCTGGCCTGGCGCGTGGCGACCCTCATCGGACCCCTGGTGCTCTTGGTGGCCTTCGAGCTGTTGGCGCCCGCTCGCCACGGAGATGGCTTCGGCTTTGGCCCGGCGCTCTTCTCCACCCGCCACCTCCGCGCACTGACCCTGTGGGGCACCGGCGTCGATCGCCTGTGGCCTTGGCCGGTGTGGGGCCTGGGCGCGCTGCTCCTGGGCAGAGACCTGCTCACGCTCCTCTCGGAGCGGGCGCGCCCTCAGCCCCCCGAGCTCGGGCCGGCGCCAGAGGTGGTGACGAGCGTCGTGGCGCGCCTGTGCGAGGCTCGGAACATGGCGCCTCCCCGGGTGGTGGAGGTGCGCTCGACGGAGCCGCTGCTGCTGTGCGTAGGGGTCCGTGAGCCCCGGCTCCTGGTCTCTCGGGCGTTGATCGAGCTCCTCGACGAGGGCGAGCTCGAGGCGGCCCTGGCCCACGAGCTCTCCCACGTCTCCCGCCGCGATGTCCGCTGGGGCTGGCTGCTCCTCGGCGCGCGCGTGCTGCAGGCCTTCAACCCGGTGGCGCAGGTGCTGGGCCGCATGTCGGCCCATGAGCTCGAGCGGCGGGCCGACGCCGACGCCGCCCAATGGACCGGTCGACCTGCCGCGCTCGCCTCGGCGGTGCTCAAGGTCTACGGCGAAGGGCCGGCCGTCGGTTGGGGCGAGCAAACCCTGGGCGACCGGCTGGAGCAGGCCCGCGCCTGGGCGGTGGAGGATCGCTGCCGGAACCTCCTCGCGCGGCCGAGGCAACCAGCGTGGGCGCCTCCAGGGCCGGCCCTCTCCACCATGGCGGCGCTGGCCATCGGCGCGCTCCTCTTCTTCGTCACGTAGGAGGACCATGCGCGGATCACCTCCATCGGCGCTGGTGCGGGGCCTCCAGGCGCTGGTTCTCGTCGTCGCCGCGGCCGGCACGCTGCGGCTCCTCGACTGGCTCCCTCGGAACGCGGCCCGGGCGGCGCAGGTGCGCGACCTCCCCTCCATCGAGGCCGTGGAGCGGGCCGCCGGTCGACGGCTCGCCCTCCCCTCCTGGTTCCCTCGCTCGCTCCCTTGGCCCCCGGCGCGCGTGCACGTGCTCGGGGCCGGCCCCGACGCCGTCGCCCTCGAGCTCACTGCTCTTGATGGTGGCCTGCCGCTGGTCGTGCTCGCCGAGTCGGTGAGGGAGCCGGTGCCGTTCCCCGAGTCGTTCTTTCCCCCCGCCATGCTCCTCGAGAGTGGGCCCATCGCGTGGAGGGGCGCCGAGGCCCGGCTGTCGCGCCTGCGGGGAGACGACGGCGCGCCGTGGAACGAGCTCGCGTGGGAGCAAGACGGGCAGTCCTTCGCCTTCCGCTCCCGTGGCTCCCTCGAGCAGTTGCTCGACCTGGCCAAGAGCGTGCACAGGGAGGGCCCGTGAGCCCGCGCAGCCGAGGAGCGCGGCCCATCGGCACACGCATCTTCTTCCTCGTGGGCATGGGGGTCCTCGGGCCGGTGATGGTGCTCGCCTGGACCGGCCTCGCGATGCATGACGAGCTCGAGCGCCGCGCCCGCGCCCGTGACTTGGTGCTCGCCGCGTCGACCGCCGAGCGAGTCTCGGGCGCCTTCGCCGGCGGGCTCGAGGCGCTCAACGCGCTGGCGACCGCCGAGGAGTGGGCCCAGGAGCCCATCAGCCAGCCCCGCCTCCGCGACGCGGTTCGCCGGGCGCGGGTGCACCACCACACGCTCTTCGACGCCTTCTTCGCCTTCGACGGGACCGGGCGCCTGTTGACCCCCGAGACCGAGGGCGCGCACCCCGAGGGAGCGGCGGTGGTGGCGGCCGCCAAGCGAATGTCAGCGCCGACCTTCACCACCGCTGACCGGCTGGGGGAGACGACCATGGACGTGGTAGCCCTCGCTCCGGTGCGGGGCCCACAAGGCGAGCTCAACCTCGTGGTGGGGGCCTGGGTCCGAGCGTCGTCACCGAGGTTGGCTCGCCTGCTCACCTCGGTCACGACCGACGGAGAGCATGTCATCGAGCTCCGCGACGTCGAGGGGCGGAGGATCGCCTCCGTGGGGACCGCGCCCGGCACGGCCCCGACCGACGAAGAAGAGGTGGGTCGAGCGCTGCGCCAGTCCCAAGCGCCACAGGGCGGCTTGTGCGCCTCGTGCAGTGGAGGCGTGGGGGCGGCCTGGGCCGTGGCGCCGGTGGGCCCAGCGCACTTCGCGGTGCTGGTCTGGCAACCTCGGGAGCAAGCCGACGCCTTCCAACGCAGGCTGCTCGTGCCGGTGACGCTGGCGACGCTGGGGCTCATTCTCGTCGCGCTGTTGTTCGCCTGGGGTGCGACGGTGAGCGTCACCCGGCCGCTGGGGGCGTTGACCGACGCCGCCGAGCGCATCTCGCGGGGCGATCTCTCGGCCGAGGTGGGCCATCTGCCTGGCGACGAGGTTGGCGCGCTGGGCGCCGCGCTCGAGGTGATGCGGGTCGCCGTGCGAGACGCCAGGGAGCGAGTGGAGCGGCTCAACGCCGACCTCGAGCAGCGGGTGGCCGAGCGAACGACCCAGCTCTCCGACGCCAACACGGCCCTCGCCGCCCGGGAGGTCGAGCGCACCGGGCTGTTACGGCAGATCATCTCGGCCCAGGAGGACGAGCGCAAACGCATCGCCCGGGAGCTCCATGACGAGACGAGTCAGCAGCTCGCGGCCTTGTCCATGGGCATCGACGCGGCGGCCAGCACGGCCCCCGAGGCGATCAAGGGTGCGCTGGGGCGACTGCACACCCTCGCGGCCGAGACCTTGGCCGAGGTGCACCGCATCATCCTCGACTTGCGACCGTCGGTGCTCGACGACCTCGGGCTCCAGTCGGCCATCGAGTGGTGCGCGGATCGCACCCTGAGGCCCAAGGGGGTGACGGTGCGCTGCGAGTTCGACGGCCTCGAGCAACGCCTACCCTGGGAGCTCGAGACGGCGGTGTTCCGCGCGGCCCAGGAGGCGCTCAACAACGTGGCCCGGCACTCGGGGGCCGAGACGGTCCTGGTGCAGCTCCAGGTTCGGGAGGGTCGACTGACGCTCGATGTCGAAGACGACGGACAGGGCTTCGAGCCGGCGTCGGTACCCCCGCCGCACGCGTCACGGCGCGGGCTGGGCCTCAAGGGCATGCGCGAGCGGGTCGAAGTGCTAGGTGGAACGCTGGCGCTCGACGCCGAGCCCGGGCAGGGTACGCACGTGCGGCTCGAGATTCCCCTGCCGCAGGAGAGGCGCGATGGGTGAGATCCGCGTGCTCATCGCCGATGATCACCGCATCGTCCGCGACGGAGTGAAGGCCCTGTTGGCCGGGTCTGGAGATGTGGTGGTGGTGGGTGAAGCCGGCGACGGGCGGGCGGCGGTGGAGCTGTGCGAGAAGCTCGCCCCCGACGTGGCCTTGCTCGACATCGCCATGCCGGGCCTCGGGGGCCTGGAGGCGACCATCGAGATCAAGAAGCGCTCCCCTCGCACCAGGATCCTCGTGCTGACCCAGTACGAGGAGCGCGAATACGTGCGTCGCTTCCTCAAGGCTGGGGTGTCGGGCTTCGTCCTCAAGCGCACCGCGGGAAACGCCTTGGTCGATGCCATTCGCTCGGTGCACGCCGGTGGGCTGGTGCTCGATCCGGAGATCGCCCGCGAGGCCTTCGACGATGCCTCCACGGGTGGCCGCGCCGACCCACTCGACGCGCTCACCGATCGCGAGAAACAGGTCTTCAAGCTCATCGCCGAGGGCAAGAGCACCAAGGAGGTCGCCCAGCTCCTGGAGATCAGCGTGAAGACGGCGATGACTCACCGCGAGCACCTGATGGAAAAACTCCAGGTGCACAACCGCACCGAGCTGGTGCATACGGCCATTCGCTTGGGGGTCCTGCGGGTCGAGCCGGGCGTGTGAGGTCCAGTCTCTGCGCTCGCTTCAGCCGGCCGCCTTCAGCATGCCCGCGGCGATGGCATCCATCAGCGTCTCGAACTCCCTCGACCCGAAGGCCGAGCCGCTGGTGAGCCAGTCGTGATGATGGTGCGCCGTCGCCTCGTCGCCTCGAAAGTGCCCCAGCACGTCGAGGTGATCGCCGAGGCCCGCCCAGACCACCTGCCCCCAGAGCTGAGAGCGAATCGGCACGATGCCGTCGTTGGCGTGGAGGTCGGGCGGAGCTCCGAGCATTCGCGCCAGCGTCGCCTCGGTCTCGTGACCAGCGAAGGCCGCGCCCGTCTCCGACATCGCGCCGCAGGGGTACCCCTTGCCGTAGCGCGAGGTGATGCCATGGAGCGCGATGAAGAGCGTCATCGAAGTCGTCGTCCAAGGTGAGCCGAGCGTCCGCAGCCACTTCCCCGCCGAGAGCGCGGGCGCCATCGAGGCGGTCGACTGGTACACGACGCCGGGCTGGTCATCGATGCCAGCCACCATGAGGTCCATCGCCTCCGGGCTGGCCTGGAGCACGGCCCCCTGGTCGACCTTGATGGCGTCGAGGAAGGCGCGCACCTCTGGGCTCCGCGCATCGTCGAGCACTCCCAGGAGCCCCTCGACCGCTCGGTCCAGGAGGCGAATCTGAAGGCCGACCGCCTTGTCGCCACGCCCCACCATCGCGATGAGCATGCTGGCGACCGCGAGGGGCCGCTGACCCAGGGAGAGCCCCATGATGGTGAAGGCCGACAGGGCGTAGAGGGCCCGTTGCCCTTTGGAGGTCGCGAAGAAGCTCGCCAGCGGCGTGCCATAGTGCGGCGCATTCATCGTCGTGACACTGCGCAGCCGTGGCAACCACCGTGGTGGATCATCGGAGGTCGGGAGCCGAACGCGGGGAGAGGCCACCAGGCGAGCGTCGAGCCCGCCCGTGGAATGGCCCAGGAGGTGGAGCGGCCCAGCCTCTCCGGCAGTGCGATCGACGACCTCGGCGAGCCTGGCCGCGCGGCGACGTACCGACGCCGTCGGAGCGACATCGACCACGTGGACCTCGAGCTCCTGGCCCGCATCCCCAAACCGCCTCGCCAGCCCGCGCTCGACGTGTACGAAGTAGTCGAACGAGGCGAGGCGAGCGAACCCGAACATCCCTGGGGTCAAGTAGACGCGGTGGTGCACCGGTCACACTCCTCGAGGCGAAGCTCCTGACCGACTACCGGCCACGGCCACGGTGATCGCCCTCGTAGCGGTACCGGCGCTCTTGGCGGCGCTCTCGGAGCTCGCCCGGCTCGTCGCGGTACTGATGCCACTCGCCTCCCTGACGGTAGTGCCAGTGGCCCCGGTACCAGTAGGTAGCGCGACCCTCGTGGTACACCGGGCGCGACGTCATCAGGAACGCCGCCGGAGGAAAAACTCTGACTTCGACCTGCGCTTGGGCGGCTGTGGCACCGAGCGCCAAGGCGATCGCCCCCGACAACACCAGCGCCTTCGACAACGTGACAGGGCTTCGGTTCATGGCTTCCTCACTTGGCTGAGATGACGCGTTGATGGTCCGCGTGCGCCCGGAGATGCTCGGCGAGTGCCGCTCGCTGCGCTTCGGTCAGAAATGGAGTCACTGCCTGATAGAAGCGCACCATGCGCCGGGCGCCCTGGGTCATGAGGGGGCCGTTCGCATCGGCGATGATGGCCTTCGCATCGAACACCTCGCCAGCGAAGGCCGTGGTGAAGGCCTGGAGTCGGGACTCGGAGGCCTTGGCATCGAAGCTGTCGGGACCGGCGTCGCGCGCATGGTCGACGGAATCAGAGATGTGCTCGACCTGCTCCGC
>PMBV01000482.1 GCA_003153055.1 Myxococcales bacterium | reverse complement strand
CTACTGTTCCCGCAACCGTGGCCGGCGCCCAGTGGCGGAGCGCGTAGACTCCGGGCGCGGGGGGCGATCTTCGATGCAGTCGCGGGAGTGGCGATCGCCAGTCTGCCTGGACGCCGCTCGCCTCTCGGTGGCGACCGGGGCAGTCAGCCGGTGGGACCGCCCGCGGCGGCAACTGGGCCGGGGCCTGAGCCGGAGGTTGAGGGAGCCGGGAGGCGGAGGACATCGCGGAGCGCCCATGGGAGGAAATCCGCGGGCCTTCGAGCGAGCTCAGCGTGGTGCTTGAGGCAGTAGGCGAGGTAGGCGACGGGCTCGACGTCGTTGGCCCGGGCGGAGGCGATGAGAGACATCATCCGGTCGCCGACGTCGGCGCCAGTCTGAGTTTGGTAGTTGAAGGAGGCGGCGAGGTAGCGGACGGGGATGATGAGGGTCTGCTCGACGAGGTTGGTGTCGAGGGGGACGTCGGGCACCTCGTAGAAGCGGGTGAGGCGGGGCCACTGGTTGATGATGAAGGTGAGGGGCTCCCAGAGGGCAGAAGAGGGCTCGACGAGCTTGCTCTTGAGCTTCTCCTCGCACATGGCCTTGAGCCTCTCCATCAGGGGCTTGGAGTGCTGAAGGTGGAGGAGCATTCTGTCTTGAGGGGACAGGCGGCGGGCCTTGGCCTCGTCGTCGTTGTCGAAGACGGCCTTGTAGACTTCGCCGGCAATGGCGTACTCGACGGGGTGCTTGTCCTTGACGTCGCGGAACTTGAGGAAGGCGTGGGCGTTGCAGGTCCCCTCGACGATTTGGCCTTGGTGCTGATGGTCGAAATTCTTCGAGGCGCCGTCGGTGACTTTCACCAGGGGGGCGGCACCGGGCACGGGCTTGCGGCGGGCCAGTAGCCGGTCGAGGACTTCACCTGCGTGGTGGCGGCCGGTGAAGAAGAGGATGACGGTGCCGCTGGGCGTCTCGAGGAAGATGCCGGTGGCGTTGATGCCCGTCCGGACGCTCTTGGTGGAGACCCCCGCTGCCTCGAGAGCGGCGACTTCGGCTTGAATTTGCCGAGCCAGGGCCACCACCATCGAGCTGGTGTCGTCGATGCGCAGCGTCGTCGCCTGCTGGACGGCGTGGCGCTCAAGCTCCCGGTGCACGGGGAGGAGCAAGTCGTCGGCCTCGTCGACGACGCGCCACTGGTTGGCGTCGGCCAGGGGCATGCCCCAGCCCTGGTGGAGCGACTCCAGCCGCTTGAATGGATTCGCGGCGAAGTAGTGAATCATGCACAGCATCGCGCAGGCGGACCAGTCGTACACCACGTAGCTGCTGCCGACGCCCTCGAGGATGCTGGCCGGCGCCTCGGCCCGGACGACTTTTCCGCAGCTCCGGCACCGCGCCTGCTCCAGGTGGTGGCGCTCGGCGGCGAAGAGGGGCTGGCCCACGACTCGGATGACGACCTTCTCGCGGTACCGCGTCAGTCGCCCCGCCCCGCAGGCGGAGCAAAGGGCGCCCACCTGTCCGCCCGCCAGGGGATGGGTGACGTCCTTGGCGTTGACGAAGGCCGCGGCGCCGTTCCGCCCGTGCCCCTTGGCCTTCTTCGCCTCCGGCGCCGTCGACGTCGCGCCGGCCGTCGCGCTCTCCTCTGGCCCGGGCCCCGGCGGCGACGCTCCTGCGGTCAGTGCCGACGGCGTCTCGCTCGACGCCAGCTGACCCTCAATGACTTCGCCCGGTGCGCCTGCACTGGCCGCCGCCGCCAACTTGGCCACCATCCGGTCCTGTTTCCCCTGCACCCGGGTGATGAGCTGCAGCACCAGCGACGCGCAGATGGCCCAGTCCCCGTCCACCAGCTCCTTCTTCTCCAGCCGGTGGAGCAGTTGGTGCAACCCGTCGAGGCTGACGTCTATCCGCCGGACCATTCGCAACGTCGGTCAGATCACACTCCCGCCCTCGCTGCTCGCCCTTCTTCTCCCCAGCCTCAACCCCAAATGATGCGGGCCATCCACACGGCTGATCGCCCCAGTCTCAGGCGGCCACCTTGCGCCACAGCGCGGGGAACTCGCAGCTGGCCGGGTCTCCGCCCCAGAGAAGGACTTGCAGCTCCCTCACCAGCAACTCCGACGCCGGAGCCAGTCCGTCTCCTCGGGGCCAGGCGGAGAAGCGGCCCTTCGACAGGCGCTTGGTGCACAGCCAGAATCCCCCGCCGTCGTAGTAGAGAATCCGTACCATCTGGCCCCCCTTGTTGCGGAACACGAAGTACGCCCCGTCCATCGGCTCCCGCTGCAGCACCACCCGCGCTACCGCCGCCGTCCCCTCGATGCCGTTCCGGAAGCTGATGGCCTCGTGCATCACCACCACCGTCGCGTTCGCTGGCAGCTGAATCATCGCCCACCCCCGCCGCTGGCTGCCGTGAGCAGCGCCAGCATCTCCGCCGTCGCGACGTAGACCCGAACCTTCACTCCGTTTGGCGTCTCCACCTCCGCCAGGGGTCGCCCCGCCACCGACGTCCCCACCTCGAGCTTCGAGTACCCCGGCGTCTTCGGTTTCAGCCGCCCGCCCTCGCCCCTGGGCGAGCTGCTCGCCCTCTTCAGCCGACGGCCGTCCAGCTTCGCCGCGCGCGCCACCGGCCTTTCCCCGTGCACCTCCGCCGAACGCCTCGCTCGCCCCAACAACACCTCCGGCACAGCCTCCCGCAGGTGCCGCTTCTCCTCCCGCCACTCCTCGAACGCCCGCTTCAGCTCGTCCAGCGAATCGACTCTCACGTGTGCTCCTCCTGGTGACCGGCCACCAGGAAGGCTACGCGCGGGGCTCGGCCTCGTCGGTCACAGTTACCGGAACGGTAGGTCTTCGGGAGTCCAGACGTCGACGTAGAAGAAGTACGAAAGGTCTTTCGGGAAGAAGCTGGTGCGGAGCGATTTCACCAGGGGGCCCGTCACCGCAACGAGGAGGGCGGCGACCGCCACGAGCAAGCGCTTGCGGTGGTCGAGCATCCACGAACTGAGGTGGCGATAGCCGCGCTGAAAGCCAGAAGGCTTGTGCGGGACGACCGACGCCCGCAGAAAGTACCGACCGATGAGCGGTACAAAGGTCATCGAGACGATGCGAGACGCCACCAGTGAGCAGGTCAGCACCACGGGCAGCGAGTAGATGAACTCGCCCACGTGGTCGTTCACGGTGAGGAACGGGAGGTACGCGGCGATGTTGGTGATGGTGGCAAAGACAATGGCGTTTGCCAGCTTCGTGGGGCCGAGCCAGGCGGCGATGATTCCCGGGTGTCCGTGCTCCAGCTCGCGCTTGATGGCATCATTCGCAACCACCGGGTCGTCGACCAACAGGCCGAGCGCGATGATGAGCGAGGCGATCGATACCTGCTGAATGTCGACGTGGAGGGCATGCATCATGCCGAACGTCATCGCCAGCGTCAGTGGAATGGAGATGGCGATGAGCATCGCCGAGCGCCACTCCCAGAAGCCAATGAGCGCAGTGAGAATCACCAGAATGACCGCCTCCAGCAGGCTGCGCATGAAGAGGTCGATGGTTTCCTGCACCTGAAGCGGCTGATCGGAGGTGCGCTGAATGACCAGGTCGGGTGGCAACGTCGCGCGCGCCGTTTCGAGCAGCTTGTCAACCTCGGTGCCGAACTCAAAGATCTGGTCGCCAGCTGGCATCATCACCGACAGGGTGATGGCCCTCGAGCGCTGCAGCGTCCCGTCGGGGCCCGCGACGGTGAGCGCGTTGAGGTACCGCGGCGGGCTTTCGTAGTCGCGCGACACTTCCACCAGGTCGCGCAGGTAAACGGGGCTTCCTCGATTCGACCCATCGATGATGACGTTGCCAAGGTCCTTCTCGTCGGTGAATGAGCCCGAGGGGTCGAGGGGAATGCTGCGGCCACCCGCCTCAAACAGGCCTCCGGGAAGGGCTATGTTCCTCGCCCGAAGCGCGTCGCGAATGGCCAGCGGCGCCACTCCGTACTCGGCTATCTTCTCTTGCGAGTAGGTGAGGTTGACGACTTCGCCGAGGACGCCACCTCGGGTGACACGGGACACCTTGGGAGAGCCCTGCAGCACGCGGCGAATTGTGTCAGTGTAGTCATCGAGGGCGCGGTACGAGTACTTGGGGCCGGCCACGGTGGCGAGCCGCGCCTCGGTCTCGGCGGGGTCGTGTATGAGTACTGGCGCCCAGACGTCGAGCGAGAGGTCGGAAGAGTGAATGTGGTCGCGAGTAAACTGCTGGAATGCCGCCGATGCGGCGTCATCGTCGACCAGCCACCGAGCGTCGAGCGCCACGAATGTGGCTCGAGTGATGACCCGCACGTCGGACGCGGTGTGACTGGCTTCCAGCCAGCGCGCGAATTCGCCGAAGCTGTCCGTGAGCGCGTCGGTGCGAGCGGAGGCAGGGAAGCTGATGACCAACGAAGCGCGCGACCCGTCTCCCAACACCTTGGTCCTCGTCTCCTCGATTGCACGCCGAATGGAACGAGCGCGCAACCCGACCTCCATCCCGCTCGCTTTGGGACTGGCCACCGTCAACATCAGGGTCGCAGTGTCTTTGAAGTCCTTGAGGAAGACGATGGGCCCAGCATTGGCGGGTAGGTCGTGAATGGAGTCGAGCTTGCCGCGCAGGTCTTCGAGGTCGCTGTCGACATCGGTGCCGGCGCGCAGAATCACCGTGGTCACGCTCACGTTGGTGCGCACCGTCGTCTCGATGTGCTTGATGTGTGAGTTCTCGGCGAGCTTCCGCTCGACCTTCTCGGTCACCAGGCGTTCGATCTGCTCGGCTGACATGCCCGGCCAGGCACAGACCGCCGCCGACACGCTCATACCGATGACCGGGTCTTTCTGCTTTGGCATGTTGACATAGCCGTAGACGCCCCACGCCAGCGTGGCGACCAGGACGACCCAGGCGACTTGCGGGTTCTCGACGAAGAAGCGTGCGGTGTTGTGCTTCTCCGCGATCCACTGAGTGTCGGTCTTCTGAGCCATGGAGTCCTCTTACGGAACGACGACAACGCGCTCACCGTCGAAGGCCTGGGCTGCACCTTCCACCACCACGCGCTCGGAGCCGCTCAGACCTCCACGCACTTCGACGGTGGCGCCGCACAGCTCTCCCGGCTCGATCGGCTGCGCGTGGAGCGTGCCTGCGTCGGCGACGAATACCGCGAAGCCCTCGGACTCACCCGGTGGCCGCACCACCGCGCCCACTGGGACCGACAGGCTGGCCGACGCCGCCGCCTCGAGCTGGAGCGAGGCGATCATTCCCGCACGGAGGCGCCCGTCGGCGTTCGGCAGGAGCACTTCGACCTCGAACAGGCGGGTCTTCTGGTCGGCCACCGGAGCGACCCGGCTCACCGGCGCTGAGATAGGCGCAGACCCGATCACCTCGACCACCACCGCGACGCGAGCTCCCACCTTGACGCGGTCGAGCATCGCGTCGGGCACCCCAAAGGTGACCTTCATCGAGGAGTTGTCGACGAGGATGTAGCCGGGTGAGCCTGGTCCAACCAGGTTGCCCGGCTCGACCATTCGCTTCACCACCACCGCGTCGAGGGGGGCGACGAGCTCGCAGTCGGCGAGCGCGAGCTGCGCCTCCTCGACCATCAAGCTCGCGGCGTGAGCCTGTGCGAGCGCGGCCGCTTCCTTGTTCTCCGTGCCATCAAGCGTCGCCTGCGACATGCCACCGCCAGCGAAAACCTGCTGCGCTCGCTCGAGGTCCTGGCGGGCTTGAGTTTCGGCGGCAACGGCCTGCCCCAGCTGTGCGCGCGCCTGACCCAGCTTCACGCGGTAGTCGGCCGAGCGCAGCCTGGCCAAGACCGTGCCCTGCTTGACGCGGTCTCCCTCGTCGACCAACCCGCCAGGGCGCGCCGTCACCCGGTGGACCTCCTCCACGTAGCCACCGCGCTTGAAGGCCAGGTCCACCCGCGCCAGCGGCTGTACATTGCCCGAATACCGAGGCGTAGCCGTGCACGCCCCCTCGATAGGCGACGAGACGCGAACCGGGCGCAGCACCGGCGTGGGAGCCGCGGGCGGTCGGCTGCACGATGCGCCGAGTGCGCAGCAGAGCAGGAAGAGGGTGCGGGGCATGGGTCCTCCGAGAGAAGAGAAGAGCCGTACAATATTGCACTGTGCGATGCAGTGCAACATTGAATTGCACTTGTCGGTGCATGAAGGTTCAGTCACACTCGCCGTGAGGGCCAGATCTTTGCGCAAACCACTGAAGACACGCGCAGTTCCATTCGAGGAGGAGCATCAGGTTGGGAGGCCAGTGAGCACACGGGTGCCGATCCTGCGCGCTGCACGGGACCTCTTTCTGCAGCACGGCTTCGACGGCGTGAGCATGGACGCGCTGGCCGACGCGGCGCGGGTCGCACGTCGCTCGCTGTACAACCAGTTTCCCGGAAAGGAGGAGGTGTTCCGCGCCGTACTCGAGCTGCTGTGGGTCGACCTCGACACCGAGCAACTGCGCGAAGCCGAAGCTTCGGGCGAGGCGCGCCGAGGTCTCACCATGCTGGGTACGGCACTGGCCGCCCACTTTCAGAAGCCCGACAACCTTGCGCTCAACCGGATGATCATCGTGGAGGCGCGGCGCTTCCCGTGGATCGCGGAGCAGTTTCGCGCTCGCCACGACGCGATGGTCGAACGGTTCGTGTGCGCGATCAAAGTCGGGGTGGCGAACGGCCAGCTTGCCTGCGAGCGGCCTGCCATCGCCGCGATTCAATTCATCAGCCTGCTTTCGGGTTTCCTCCTCTGGCCACAGATCCACTGTGCCCAGCGCGTCGATGAACGCGAGACGCCTCAGCTCGTGGCCGAGGCCGTCGAGATGTTCATGAGCCGTTATGGGCGCGAAGGCAGGCGTACTCTCAAACGCTAACCGACCGCCACGCGCGTGACCCACTTCCTCGTGAGCGGTCATCCTACTCCGAAGTGCTCCTGCTGCCCGCAACCCCGAAGCACCACATGGTGGGCCTCTCGGTCGCCCCCGACGCCCGACGCGTGACGCCGGCGCCTGCGCTCATGCGCGCGAAGACGCTGTGCTTGGGCAACAGCCGGCCGCTTGGACCGAGCGAATCGCGCCACCATTCTACCATGGTCTCTGACCTCTGCGACGTGACCGCATGACACTGACATCGAGTCGGATTCCGGGGCTGACGATTCTCGTACTGGCCATGGGAGCAACCCAATGCACGTCGTTCCCCACGAGGCCCGACGGCGGATCGACCCGGGACGGTGGAACCCACGCTGATGCTGGCAGGGGCGGGGCCGGCGGCGGTACGGGCGGGAGCGCGGGGGGCAGAGGCGGTGGCACCGCTGGTGGCGAGAGCGGAGGCGGAGGTGGTGTCGCCGAAGGCGGTGGCGGCGGCGCGGCGTCGGTGGACGCGGGCTCGGGCTTGAAGACGAACGACGAGTGGCCGCAAGCCGGTGGCCCCGATGGGACCTTCCGGGTGAACGTCGATGGCGCGCCCACGACCTGGAGCGTGGCGTCTCACAAGAACATCATCTGGCAAACCGACCTCGACAACGAGGGCCAGGGCGGGATCGCCGTCTCGGGAGACCTGCTGTTCCTGACGACGTTCCTGCCGTTCACCGGGAGCAAGACCAGCCTGTCCATCGAGGGCTACGCCATCGATCGGAAGACCGGCGCGATCAAGTGGCGCACGAGGCCGCTGACCGGCAACGGGCTCGTCAGCGGCATGGCCTACCAGTACAGCGACGCGACGTCGTGGACGCCGATCACCGACGGGAAGCACGTCTGGTTCTTCAACTCGACGGGCCACATGGGGTGCTGGGACGTGAACGGCACGCCCGACGCCTCCGGCTTTCTGGCCCCGGTGTGGGAGGGCGACTTCGCCGGCCAGGACCCGGCGTTTCCGTCCAACCGCCAGCACGAGCCGTTCATGACTGCCAAGGACGTCGTCATCCTGTCGCCGCTCGGCAAGGGCAACGGTGACCCCTCTTCGCCGCACCCTGGTTGGAATTATCTCCACGGCATCGACAAGTTGACCGGGAAGACGACTTGGGTGGCCAATGACGCGTCGACGTTCTACAACACGGCCGTGATCGGCAAGCTCCCCGACGGCACCTCGGCCGTCGTGCACGGTCGCGGGGGGCCGCACGGCGTCCCCGAGCAGCCAGTCGGGCTCAGCCTGACCAGCCTGGAGCCGGGCAGCGAGGGCAAGTCGCTGTGGCAGTTCAACTCCGGGGGAACGCCGACCTGCACCGGCGGCAGCGCCACCGAGCCGCCCAAGTGCAGCGGTGGCTCGGGGACCGCGCTGTACAACATGAGCTGGGACGACACGTATGCGTACTGGTTCGCCGAGCCGCCGAACGAGATCCTGAGCGTCCTGGACATCAAGACCGGCAAGCCGGTTCACGGCTGGTCGCTGACGAAGTTGGTCGATGTCCGCCGGTGGGACAGCACTACCAAGAAATACATCACGATGTCGGGGGTGAACCTCACCAATACCTCCGACTGGGAGTACTCGGGGACGTTGCACGTGGTCCCTGACTGGCACTCGAACGTGGTGGCGAATGGGTATGTCTGGTTTCTGACTGTCACCAACAACAACGACCGCTGGGGTGTCCATACTGGACCACCCCACTGCGTGGGGCGCGTGAACGTCGAGACCGGCAAGGTCGAATACCTCGAGATTCCGGTTGGCGTTCAGCGGACAGCGGGCGCGGCGGAGCAGTTGATTTACGGGAAGGACCTCACGACGACGGCCCAGGACGCGAAGGGGAACGACGTCGCCGACGACGCCCAGCGCTCGCACACTGACGGCTGGTCGATTCCCGCGTTCTACCCGGCGCCCATCGTGCTCGGGAACAAGATCTACTTCGGCACCACGCTGGGGATAACCTACGTCATCGACGCGACGGCCAAGGTGCTCGACGAGAGCGCCATCCTCGGGTACGGCGATCTCGGGCCGCTGGGGCAGACGTGGACCCTGGCCGCGCCCAGCTTCGCCGGGGGCGTGATGTATCACCACAGCAGCAAGCAGGTCGTGGCGATCCGCGCGGATGGCCCGTGACTCCCTTGCTCGTGGGCGACTGCTGAGAGGGATACCGGCCTGGGTTTCGCGTACCCCAGCCAGGCCGCGCCGGTCGTGCCCGTGTTTCGACGCAGCGCGGCGCCGGACCTCCTCGAGCGGCGAGGTGTCTCTAAAATCATTCCATGTGACCCGCAAACCCACCTGACCGGCATCTACAAAAGGAGTTGTTCGCGCACGTCGACCCCGAGACATCGGCGTGCTCGCTGTTTGCCAGTCCATTGGAGAGAACGATTATGAGGAGAGTGTCTGTACTTGTTTGCGCAGTGGCGGTGGTGGCGATCATGGGTTGTGGTGGTTCAGGAACGCCTGTAACGACCTTGAACGTGACCCTCGGCTCGCTTCTCCATCCAACTCTTGGGCCGTCGGTGGATCTCGACGCAGCGTCGCTGCAAGGAGTGAAGTCCGTCGAGGCCATCAAGAGCGGCTCGGGAGTGGACATCATCATCAGCTACTCGGGCGCGAAGAGCGCGATGAGGGTCACCACTCCGGTGTATGCGAGAGACTCGAGCGGCGTCAGCGTCTACGTCGGCTGGGACACGGCCGCGGCCACCGATTTCGTGAAGGTCGCGGGGACGAAATTCACTTCCCTCTCCACGGCGGAGGAGATTCGAGCCCTGTACAGTGCCGGCCCCGTCATCACCTCGAGCGATGTCACGAAAGGTGACGCTTTCGTGGTGAAGACCGATCAAGGGAAATACGTCGCATTCGAAGTGGTCGATTTCGAACAGACATCCAGCGGAACATCGACGATTGCAGTCAAGAGGTAGCTTGAGGAGCTTCGCCAGAGCAAGAAGGAGGGCTCAGATGAAGTGCCGCCCGCGTCGCCAGGCCTCGTCGAGCGGGAGCAGCAGGTCGCGGCACAGGAGTATCGGGTTGCGCCGTTCGTAGGGCATCGCCCAGGGCGCGCGAAGTTGCCCGACCGGCTGGCACTCGCGCCAGGCTTCGCGCAGCCCCTCCGCGGGCATGCCGACGATGAGGGCCAGGTCGACCCGCTCGCGACCGGGGCCCCACAGATAGTAGCTGTTGTGCTGGCAGATGGCGGCGGGCAAACCTTCGCGGCGCCCGTAGTAGTCGAGGGCCGCCGCCTCGCCGTAATTGTCGGCCACCAGGACCACGCGCCGCTGGTCCTCGGGGCTCAGCGCTCGGTACGCCTCGGCCACCGCCTGGGTGAGCTCGGTCCACCCAAAGCGATCCGCGAAGTGCTGGGGCAGGGCGCCCAACGCGCTCCGCTCCATCGCGATGGGCTTCACACCCAGGGCCTCGGAGTACTGGACAAAGCGCTCCACCGGGAGCACCGGAATGGCGAACGGTGTGATGGGGAGCCCGAGCACGACCAGCAGCGCCACGGCGGCGAGCCGTGCCCATCGTCGAGGCACGGCCTCGAGCGCCACGCCCCCAGCGGCGAGGAGCGGCGCATAGGCCGGCACGAGGTAGTACGTCTTGCCGTGCTGGGTGGCGATGATGACGAGCGCCACCATGTAGACGAGGCCCAGCGCCCGGAACGTGCCTCCTCGGGCGAAGAGCAGCCAGCCGAGCCCCGCCAGCCAGAACGGCGCGCTCGCCGGCCCCATTTCAAACAGCTGCCCCAGGATGAGCTCCGCAGGTGACAGCGCCGCGTTCTTGTATTGGGTAGCGTTGTGGATGAACTCCAGGGTCGGCCAGCCGTGGGCGAATTGCCAGGCGAGCTGCGGAACGTTCACGAGCACCATCACCCCCAGGCCGATCCACGGCTCCTTCTGGCGGAGCTGTCGCCTCAGCGGCGCCGTGGCGAGGAGCGCGACCCCGAGCCCGGCCAGAAAGAAGAGGAGCGACCACTTGTTGAGCAGCCCGAGCCCCGCCACCAGGCCCAGAAGTATCCACAGACGGGGAGCCCCTCCGGCGAGCAAGCGGGCCACGAGGAGCGAGGCCGTGGCCCAGGCCAGCAGGTCCCACGTGTTCATCGAGTAGAGGCCGTTGGTCCCCAGCCAGGCCGGAGCGAGCGCGGCGAGGAGCGCGGCGACGCGCTGGGCCAGCACTCCGCCTCCCAGCTCACGAGCGAGTCGAGCGGTGAGCAGCACCAAGACGCCTCCCGACACCGCGGGGAGGAAGCGCACCGCCAGCTGCGAGTCGCCGAACAGCTGCTGCCAACCAAGGAGGATCCAGATGGAGAGGGGCGGGTGGTCGACGTAGCTCGCCGCGGGGTGATTGGCGCAGGCCAGGAAGTAGAACTCGTCGCGAAACAGCGGGTAGTTGAGACCGAAGACGAGCTCGGCCGCGATCACCGCGGTACCCAGGACCACCGCGAGCGTTCGCCCGCAACCGTGGATTGTCGATCCCCGGTAGGAGCCGCTCATCGCGTCGGCTCGACACCCATCCGTGGATGCCGCACGTCGAACGCCGGCTTGCGGTTGGGGTCACAGTCAGGCCCGAACCCGTCAGCGTTGAACTGGTACCGGAGGGAACCGGCCTTGCCGTCGGGGGTGAAGGGCTCGATGCGCAGCTCGTGAACGCCGGCCCGCGCTGGACTGCAATAGGAGAGCAAGTAGAACCGCTTCGAGTACCCCTCGACCCGCTCGGCCACCTGGTCGAAGGTCGCGCCGAGCGAGCCTGGGTCGCGGTTGAGGGCCGCGCCGCTGCGGCCGAGCTCGCGGAGCTCTTGCTCGTCAATCTCGGCCCCGACGCCGATGACGAACACCTCGAGCTTGGCGCGGGCGAGGGTGGCGTGGAGGTCCGAGGCCGACACGCGATGCGCCTGGTCAGTGCCGTCGGTGAACACCACCAGCGTCGCGAAGCGAAGCGGCACCGGCGAACGGTCGAGCTGCTTCTCGAGCACCTTGATGGCCTCGGTGACCGCGCCATTGAGGTTGGTCGAAGGGTCGCGAGGTTTGATCGACCCAAGCCCCGCCGCCCCTGCCTTCCCCGGCGAGAATCCGCGAATGGGGATGAGCTCCGGCCGGCCATCGAAGCCGTAGATCGCTGTCTGCTGATACTGGCCCACTCGCGTGGTGAAGCGCCCGACGGCCTCCTCCAGAGCCGCTCCAGCCCCTGATTCGGTCACCGAAGCGGACAGGTCGACGAGCAGCAGGAGGTAGTGAATCGCCGCGACCTCGGGGTTGAGGATGGTCTGCTTCGATTCGAACTTCGAGACCAGCTTCTCATCTTCGTAGATGTGGAACTGCTCGGCGGTCAGCCCTGGCACAGGCTCGCCGTCGCGGGTGTCGACCGCGAAGTACACCGCGACGTTCGATGGCTTCTGTACGCTCGCGTCGACCAGGCGAGGCCGCAGCCCGGCACATGAGACGGTGAGCAACGACGACGCGAGCAACAGCCTTGTCTGCGGGACCATGGGGCGCACACCATAGCCTGCTGGAGCGGCCCCGAAGGTGGCGACTTCTCGGCCCTCGTAGAGTTTCGGCCGGGTTCGATTCCACCCCCGATGCACTGTTCATCGCGGGTGGCTGCTGGTACCAGTCGCGCCGATGACGAACCGTCGACGAGCGCGCTTCGGGTGGGGCCTCGCCCTCGCCCTCGCCGGCTGCGCCCACTCGACGACCGGGCTCGCCACAGTGTCGGGACCGAGTCCCCAGGCCGCCGTGTGCGACCTGCACGCGCACGTCACCATGGCGTCCACCCTGGGGCTGGCTCGCGGTGGCACCGACTCGCCCCTCACCGACGACCCCCATGACCGTCTGGGCAATCAGCTGTCGGTGTCGGCACTCCGGGCCGCGGGAGTGAAGGTGGTGGTCGCCACCATCTGGCCTCCGCCCGGCCGGCCCGAGTTCGAGGAGGTCGAGCGGCAGCTCAAGAAGCTCCGGGCGTACGCCGAGGCACACGCGGGCCTCACCGTGGTGCGCTCGGCAGCCGAGGCACGACGGGCACTGGCCGCGGGGAGCATCGCGCTCTTCCCCGGCATCGAGGGTGCCGCCTCCATCGCGCGCCTTGAGGACGTGGAGCGGCTGTACGCGGCGGGCGTACGCGTCGTCGGGCTGGTGCACTTCTTCGACAACGCGCTGGCCGACGCGGCCGATGACCAGCTCGGCTCGCTGGGACACATCACCAACGGGGCCTCCTTTGGTCTCACCGAGCTCGGTCGCGCGGCCGTCCGGCGGATGGTGGAGCTCGGCATGGTGGTGGACGTCGAGCATGCCAGCCCCCGCGCGGTGCGTGACGTGCTCGATGTGCTCGAGCCCCTCGGCGCGCCGGCCATCGCCTCGCATGTGGGCGCTGACTTCGACCGACCCCACACCCTCGACGACGAGAACGCGCTGCGGCTGGCCCACTTGGGTGGCCTCGTCGGCATTGGCGTCTACCGAGAGGCTCGCCTCGTGCCGACGCCGAACGACGAGCGCTTCGAGGGCTTCGTCGAGGGCACCTGCGATGAAGTCGTGAGCCGATGGCTCCACTTTGCGCACCTCGTGGGGGAGACGCACGTCGTGCTGGGCAGCGACTTCAACAGCGTCATCGACCGCGCTGGCCCAGGTGGTGGCTGTCCTCGAGGTCTCCCGAGCGTGGCGGACCTCCCCGTGCTCTTCGACGCGCTCGCGGCTCGAGGGGTCGCTCGGTCTACCCTGGAGGAGTCAGGCCTTCGTTTCCTCGAGCTCGTCGAACGACTCGAAGCCAGCGCTGCGCGACCAGGCCCTCGCGGCTATGTTTTCGAGTGGCAGCACCCTGGGGGTTTCAAGAATGACGAGCACGCTCGATCGCGGTGACCGGGGCCCGGGGTGGGCGCAGGGCCGCGTCGGCAACGTCGTCTTCCTCGACTTCCGAACGGACATGCCCGACGAGTCCTTGGAGCCCTCGTTCGAGATCATCACTCGCACGCTCGCCCGGCACCCCCAGGGCATCGTGCTCATCGTCATCGTCGGAGAGCCGGTGCGAGTCCCGTCGACGGCGACGCGCCGGTCCATCGCGGCCTTCCTTCAGGCCCGGAGTGACCGGCTCCTGCTCGGGTGCACGGTCATCGAGGGTGACAGCGTGGCCGCGATCGTGAAGCGCGCCGCGGTCTCGTTGATGATGACGCTCCTCAAGGCTCCCTATCCGCACCGCACGATGCGCACGGTCGCCGTCGGCTGCGACTTCGCGGCCCCGAAGGCGCGCGACGACTCTGGTGCCGCGCTTGGCCAAGGCATGCTCGTCGCTGCCTACGCCGCGCTCCGGGCTCCCAACGTGGCGATTCAACCGAGCTCGTAGGTGTTCGGGTTTGATCCCACCCCCGCATTGCGACTCCTTGGGCGGTGTACTGCGATGTCAGGAAAGGGGCGTGGGAAAGAGAACTGGGTCAATCGCGGGCAGTGTTGACCCGATTGGGGGCCGCGGACTCTCATGTGCACCAGGCCTCCGGCACGAACTCGGGAGGGGAGATTTTCATGCTCGAGAGGGTCGTCGGCACCCGGCATCGTCACCTTTCGTCGATGAGTGAAGCGGCCACGGCAGCGCTCACCTTGCTCTGCCTGGGGTGTGGCGTGTCCGGCCCTACGGAAGACTCCGCGATCGGTGTCGCCCGGCGCGCCATCACCTCAAACCAAACAGGCACCAACAACGGGTACTTCTACTCGTTCTGGACCGAAGGCAGTGGGGCGGTCTCGATGGACCTGGGAGCAGGCGGCAACTACAGCACCTCGTGGAGCAACGCCGGCAATTTCGTCGCGGGCAAGGGCTGGAGCACTGGCGGCCGCAAGAGCGTGGCGTACTCAGGCACTTTCACTCCGTCTGGCAATTCATACTTGTCTCTGTATGGGTGGACCAAGAATCCCCTGGTAGAATACTACATCGTCGACAGCTGGGGCACCTACCGGCCGACGGGGACGTTCAAGGGCACGGTCACCAGTGATGGCGCGACGTACGACATCTACGAGACGACGCGAGTCAACGCCCCCTCCATCGAAGGCACGGCCACCTTCAATCAATACTGGAGTGTCCGTCAGGCCAAGGGCCCCGGCAGCGGAACCATCACGACTGGCAATCACTTCGACGCCTGGGCGCGCTACGGGATGAACCTGGGCGCCCATGACTACATGATCCTCGCGACCGAGGGTTACCAAAGCAGTGGGAGCTCCAACATCACGCTCAGCTCGAGCACTGGAACCACGTACGCCCTCGCGGTCACCAAGGTCGGCACGGGCACCGTCACGTCCAGCACCGGCGGCCTCGATTGCGGCGCGACCTGCTCGGTCAGCATTGCCTCCGGCACCTCGGTCACGCTGACCGCCGCCGCCGGCCCGGGAGCGACCTTCAGTGGCTGGGGCGGTGCCTGCACTGGCACCGGGACCTGCACTGTCTCGATGACGGCGGACCGAAGCGTGACCGCGACCTTCAACGCGAGCCCCGCGACGACCTATGCCCTGACCATCGCGAAGGACGGCACGGGCGCCGGGACGGTGAGCTCTTCTCCATCGGGCCTGAGCTGCGGCTCGAGCTGCCGCGCCACCTACTCCGATGGGGCGAGCGTGAGCCTGACCGCGGCGGCGGACGACGGCTCGACCTTCGCCGGCTGGAGCGGCGCCTGCGCGGGCACCGGGCCATGCACCGTTTCGATGACGTCAGACCAGAGCGTGAGGGCCACCTTCGACGTGCGCCCCCCGAGGAGCAACGAGCCCGCGGTTGGCTCAGGGTGCGCGGCGGCGGGAGGCTTCTCCTTCGTGGCGCCAGTTCTCGTCCTCTGGCTCTTGCGCCGTCGCCGGCCCGGGCCTCAGATGGTCACCGTCGAGCCCCGAGGCTGCAAAGAGCCTCGATCTCGAAGCTGAATGCCCCCCAGCGCGATGAGGATGCTCCCCAGCACGTAGAGCACGACGGCCCTGCGGCACTCGCGCCAGTTGAGGATGACGTAGATGAGCGTCACCAGAGGTATGAACAGCGCGGCCAGACCCCAGAGGATGCCCTTGCGGAAGGCAGAGAGCACCACCATGACGTGGGCGATGAAGACGAGGATGGCTCCGAGCGAGGCGATGATCTGGTACACGCGGACGAAGTGAAGCACGACCGGAGCCGCTCCGCACCCTCCGCTTCGCACGCTCAGCCTTGAGCGCGTCGATGACCGCCCGCGGCTCGAGAGAGGTTCTTCAGCTCCTCGGGAGGGCGAAGATCCACCGCCGGTTGGCCTCGTCACGCTTGTGCACCGTGAGCTCGAGCGAGTCGGCGAGCTTGAGGAGCGGCTCGGTGGTGCCCTTGGCGCGCAGCACGGCGCCTTCCTCGGCGACCTCGAGCCAGGCGCCCTTGAAGAACGGCGCCAGGTCGAAGAGCTGGAGCTTGACGTCGAGCGGCGGCGCATCGAGGCGAACGTGCACCTTCGTGCCCGCGAGCCCCATGACGGTGCCTCGAAAGCGGGTGCGCGCCTTGGGGGCCTTGGTCAGCTCAGGCGCGAAGAGCCGGTTGAGCACCACCTCGTTGGAGAGGTCCTGCACTTTGCGCTGGAGCTCGCGCGCCCGGTTGGCGACCCGCACCACCTCGGCCCGCAGCACCTCGTCTTCCTCGGGTGGCGGGTGTGCCCCCGTCAGAAGCTCGATGGCTTCCTTGTGGAGGAATACGCCTACCATCTCGCGCATCGGGGCCGAGAAGCGCGCGTAGGGTTCGGCGCCGACCCCGACGTGGGGCCCCGGCTCGGTGGAGTACTCGGAGCGCAGACTGACCATCACCGCCTGTCTTGACAGCGCCCGGGCCAGCCGGCCTTCGAGGGTGAGGGTGCTGTGAGTCGAGGGCAGGGCTCCGAGGTAGTCGGCCAGCGCCGTCGTCGCGGGGCTCCACACCCAGGGCTTCGCAGGCAGCCCATGCACGGCCGCCACCCGCTCGGTCAGCCGCGCGAGGCTCTCGAGGCGCAAGGGGTCTGGGCCGGCGTGCACCCGGTAGATGGGCTGCACCGAGGGGCTCGGGTGGTCGCGCAACAGGCGGCCTCCCTCGGCGTTGCACAGGAGGGAGATCTGCTCGTTCCACAGCTCGACCTCGTCGCGCACCACCTCCATCACCGCGAAGGAGAGGCCTCGCCCGTCGAGCTCGACCTGCACCTCTTCTCGGCGGTAGCGCACCAGCCCGCGGCTCGCGGCGATGGCCATGCGTTTGCGCCCGACCTCGCGGAGCAGCGCCAAGCTCCGCTCGAACTCGGCCCCCTTGAGCGGGCTCGATTCTGGGTGGTCGACGAGGGCTTGCACGGCGGCGAAGCTCAACCTCGCCCGAGACCGCACCCGGGCGCGGTGCAGCGTGGTGCCCTGGAGCTGCCCTTGGCTGTCGAGGCGGTGGTGAAAGACGAGGGCCCGACGCACGCCATCGGCGTTGAGCGAGATGACGCCCTCGGACAGAGAGCGAGGGAGCATCGGCACCGAGAAGCCGGGGAAGTAGTAGCTGGCCCCACGGCGCATCGCCTCGGCGAAGAGGGCCGAGCCGGGCCGCACGTAGAACGCCGCGTCGGCGATGGCGTACTCCACCAGGTAGCCCTCGTTCGTCTGCGCCACGTGAATGGCCTGGTCGAGGTCCTTGGAGTGGGGGCCGTCGATGGTGACGAAGGGCACCGTGGTGAAGTCGGAGAGCGAGGGGTCCTCGACCTGGGGCGCTTTCACCCAGGCCTCGGCTTCGGCGATGACCGCGGGAGGGAACTCCACCGAGAGCTGGAGCGCCGTGGCGATGGCCATCAGCTCCTCGTGCCCCGTGGCGTACTTCGGAGAGGTTGGCTGGTTCTTCATGGGAGGGCCATCGAGTCTACCCTCGAATCGAGGTGTCACCGGGGCAGAGAGTGAACTGCCGGGGAAGAGAGTGAACTGCCGGGACCGGGACCGCGTGCGGGTGCGTTTCCGGGTGCGGCGTCGGGGCACGCGCACGGGAGCCGGGGCACGTCCGACGGGTACGCTCGACGGGGTGGGGCCACAGCTCCGACTCAAGCGACTCGATCCATCTCGACCTTCTCGTGCTCGAAGCGCCGAGGTCCTCAACCGTGCCCGTCTTCACGCTCTCGGTCCCCGTGTCCGTCTCCGAGGCCGCGGTCACCGCACCCGCGCACGCGCACGACCCCGCTCGCGCACCCGACCCCGACTCCCGACCCCGTCTCCGTACCCGTCTGTCTCCGCACCCCGAGGCGGCACCTGCTCCCGCTTCAGCGGACGTAGCGCCCGAGCCAGCCGAGCACGAGCTCCCACCCCCGCGTATGCGACTCGCACGCCTCGCGGTGGGCGCCGAAACCCTCATGGCGCACGGTGAGCCGAACCCCGGAAGGGATGGCGTCGATACGGTACGTGAGGGTCGTCGAGAGGTCCGGCTCCCAAGCAGGCCGCCACGTCATCACCAACATCCTCGGCGCCTCGACGGAGAGGTACTCGCCTCCCACCGCGAAGGGCCGGCCATCGGCGTTCACGCCCTCGGCCCTCCACCGGCCGCCCACCCGCACATCGGCTTCCCACCCAGTGGTGCGGTAGGTCTCATCGCTGCCCCACCAGCGAACGACCTCCTCGGTCGTGAGCGCCTGGAACACTCGCTCGGCGCCGACGGCGAGCTCGATGGTTGCCAGCACGACGCCCCGGGTCACGTCGGCCACGGCGCGGGCGGCGGTCACGGCTCCTCCAGGTACCGCTTGAGGTTGGTGAGGCTCCGCTGCCAGAACGATCGGTAACCTTCAAGCCACCCGGCGACGCTCTGCAGGGGAACCGGCTCGAGTTGGTAGAGCCGCTCACGCCCGGACCTCCGCTCGGTCACCAGCCGCGACGCCCGGAGGACCCGCAGATGCTTGGAGATGGCCGGTCGGCTGGTCGAGAAGTCGGCTGCCAGCGCGTTCACCGGCGCGGGCCCGGCTCGCAGTCGATCGAGGATCGCCCGCCTCGTTGGATCAGCGATCGCGCGGAAGACATCTGGCTTGGCCTTGGGCACTTGGGTCACCTCACGGTTACCATTACCCGACCGCGACCGAGGGTCAACCGTGCCTCAGAGCCCAACCTGAATCATCTCGGCGACGACCCGGCGGATCAGCTCCTTGCGGACCTCGGAGCGCGCGTGCTCGAAGGCCTTCGCGTGAGGGCGACCTCGCTCTGACTCACGGGAGCGAGCGGCGGTGCGAACCACCAGGTCCACCTTCGACGGCTCGAGACGGAAGGGGCGGCCAGCGTCTGGAGCGAGGAAGTACCCCACGCCGCGCACGTCGAGCAGCTTCTTGAGGTACTTCCGGGACTCCATCACGAGCGACAGGTCGATGATGTCTGCCATGTGTGCCCCTGTTGTCCACCGCTTCTCCGCGCTCGTCCAATTCCCCGGCGGACGCTCGCCGTCGATCTCCGAGATTCGGCGCCCCACGGCAGCCGGTCCTTTGACAAGCCGTCCGACCTGCGGCACGGGGCGGTGTAGAGTCTCGAGACGATGGACTGGGTCAGGGACGTCGCCCTCTGCCGCGCAGGCGATGCACACGCACGGCAGAGGCTCGGTGAATACGTCACGCCGTTTGTCCACGGCGTCGCGCTGGCCCACGCCGCCCATGAGACTGTCGAGGGCGCCATGCCGCGGCTGCTCGACGGGGCGCTGGCGCGGGGGCTCCTGGTCGAGGACGACGCCGACCTCGTGACGGTGGCCGTCGCGGAGGCTCGGAGGCTGGCGACCGAGCTCAGCACGAAGAGCTCCCTCGAGCCCACTCACTCTCTCGAGGCGCTCCGCACCCTCGGGCGGCTGGTCACCCTCGCTGACCCGCTGAGGGAGTGGTTGGTGCTCCGGTTGGTCGAAGGCATCCCCGGCATCGAGCTGGCCGAGACGCTCCGACTCGATCCGGCCGCGGTACGCAAAACGCTCGAGCGGGGGTTGGCCGAGCTCGCCCGCATCTCCAGCCAGCGCAACGAGCTGGGGAATGATCGCTGGCTGTGGGAGTACGCCGGGAGCCCGAGCCCTTTCCTCGCCCGCCTCGAGTTGCTCTTGCCGGTGCTGCGCCACGAGGTGCTGGTGTCGGCGACGCCATGGCGCACCGACGTCACGCACCTCGATCTCCTGCCGATGGGCCGGGCCGAGAGCCTCTCCGAGAGCGCCAACCCCACCTTGCCCGCCAATGAGCTGCCGGTGGAGGCGCGCCTCGGCTCGACCAGGTCTGCCCGCGCCAGCGAGGTGCGCACCGAGGCCGAGGGCCCAGCGCACGCCATTCCCGCGCTGCCTTCACTGGTGGAGCAGTCGCTGCCCCCGCGAGACGCCCAACGGCTCTTGGCGCGCCTCGCGTCCAGCGGAGCCTTGGGCGGCGACCGCGATCGAACCGCGCATGATGACCCCGACCGCACCGTGACCCTCCCCACACCCGCGCGGGGACCGTCGGGCGACGAAGCCACTGACCGCCCACTCGGCGGCGCGTCGAGGCGAGCCGGGGCGAAGGCGCGAGCGCAGGGCCCCGCCGGTCGCTCCAAGCCGCTGCCGAAGCACGTTCAGAAGGCCCCAGGAGACTCCGCTCGCACGGAGGCGCGGCCATTCATTCAGCGGGGCGTTTCGAGCAACGAGACGCGCATCGGCGTGGCGAGCCCGTTGACTCGGGGCTGGCGCCAAGGCCCACGCCTCTGGGGCGCGGTGGCTCTGGTGGCCGTGGCCCTCGCCGCCGGGGCCGCCGCGCTCCTTGGCTCGCCGGCTCAGCAGCGCTGGACCCTGGTCGACGTGGTCGTAGCGGCCGAGGACCTCGAGGAAGGGGCGCTCGTCACCTCCGAGAACACCGCGGTGCGCGCCGTGCCGAGGGCCACCCACGCGGGCGGCGAGACCACCGAGCTGGTGAAGGTCGACGATGTCCGCTTCGCGCTCAACCAACGGCTGGCCACGCCAGTCTTCGAGGGCGACCCGCTGTTCTTCACTGAGCTCGAGGCCATCCGGCTCCAGCGAGGGCTCACTCGACGGCCCGTCCGCCGCGGTCGCGGGGTGAGCATCACCGCGTGGGTCAGCACCGAGGTGGCGCAGCTCGTGAAACAGGGAGATCGAGTCGATGTCACCGCCGCCCTTCGCGGCGCCGACGGGGCCCAGGTGACGACCATGGTCACCGAGGGCGCTCGAGTGCTCGCGACGGGCCACATCGGCACCGTCACCAACGGGAAGCGGCCCGGTGCCCAGGAAGCCCCTTGGACAGAAGTGACGCTCCTCGTGCCCCCGGAGGAGGCCGAGCGGTTGAGCTTGGCCGCGACCCTCGCGCCACTCCGATTGGGCGTGCATGCAGAGCCCGAGCGCCTCTCGAGCGCCGCGGTCGATTCGGGTGACTGGAGCGACTCGAAGAGCGCGCTGGGCCAGGCGCGGCTGAGGCTGCTTCAGTCACAGCGCAGCGCCATCATCGCCGTCATTCGCGGGGCGGATCGCCGCGGTGACACGCCGTGAATTCACCAGCGACCGAGGGACGGACACGCTAGGGTGAGCCCGGTGACGGACGAGACGAAGAGCACGCCCCATTCCCATTCCCAGCACGCGGAGGTGGCCACCTCGCTGCGCAACGCCATCAAGCTGGGTGGCTCTCTGGTGATGACGCTTGTCATTGGCTTCGGAGTGCGCGTGGCCCTGCGGAGGTATCTGGGCCCCACCGTCATCGGGCCGGTCAACTTCGCCGACGCCTTCTCGGCGGTGGGCTTCGTCTTCGTCGGGCTCGGGGTCGATACGCATATTCGCAAGGTGGTGCCGGTCAGGCTCGAGAGCGCGAGCGAGTTCCTCGGCGCCGTCTTGGTCATCCGGCTCCTCGTGTCGGGCGTCGTATTCATCGTCATGGCGGCGGTGCTCCACCTGATGGGCCAGCCTCCCGAGGTCAGGGACCTCGTCTGGGCCTACGGCGCGGCGCAGGCGGCCATGTCGGTCAATCAGACCTTCGTCGCCCTCTTGCAGTCGGCCCGCACCGTCGACGGCCTGTCAGTGACGAACGTGCTGTCGAAGCTCGTGTGGGCGGTGGGCTTCGTGGCCACCATGGCCTTCGGGTGGCCGCTGGTGGGCGTGCCGTTGTCGGTGTTCGCCTCCGAGGTGTTGAGGGCCATCGTCGGTTGGTACCTGGTGAAGAAGCACCTCAAGCTCGAGTTCCGCGTCGACTGGGCGCAGGTGAGGCCCACGCTGAGGGCGAGCTTCGCGTTCTACCTGAACGCGGTGGCGCTGGTGGTGGTGAACCGGTTCGACGTCAACGTGCTGAAGGTGCGAGCCGACGACACCGAGATTGGCCTGTACAGCGCAGCCGCCGAGATGGCTCAGTTGACCTTCGTGATGACGCCGATGCTGCCCGGCGTGGTGATGCCGTTGTTCGCCCGCACCTTGGCCAGTGGCCCGGAGGCGTATTACCGCCTGGTCCGTCGCACCCTCGAGCTGGTCCTGGTGCTGTCGTTCCCCATCTCGCTCGGCATCGCCGTGGGCTCAGACGTCTGGGTCCGGCTGGTGTACGGGGCGCAGTACATGAACGCCTCGTGGGCGCTCAGCATCTTGGGGCCGAGCTTCTTGCTCACCTACATCTCGGTCATCTCGGCCATCGCCCTCAATATGAGCGGGGGAGAATGGACCGTGACGGTCACCTCGCTGCTGAGCATGGTGGTCAACCCCCTGCTGGTGATTTCCCTGGTGTCGCTGGCGAAGCGCTGGGGCTGGCCAGAGGGTGGTGCCGGCGCCGCGTGCGCCATGGCGTCGATCACCACCGAGTCCTTGGTATTGGTGGCGATGTTCTACCGGCTCGGGGTGTCCGTGTGGGACGCTCGGCTGGTGAAGGTGCTGCTGAAGTCGCTGGCCGTCTCCCTCGCGGTGTTCGCGGTGGACCGTGCCTTCCTCACCACGCTGGGGCCGGCGCGGGTCGTGGTCGACGCGGTGCTGTACGTGGTGCTGGTCATGGCGAGCGGCGCCGTGGCGCTCAAGGAGACCGTCGCCTTCGCCAAGACGCTCCGGAGAGGCCGCGGGGCGCCCGAGCCACAGGTTGGCTGAGTCTTCCTGGCGTCTTCGAATTCGAGAGCCCTGCCGTCGGCGGTGCGCCGTGGTCAGTCCGTAGGAAGGCCGGGGCTCACCTGCCGCCGAGGACGCGGCGGTAGCGCTTGAGCACCTCGACCTCGCTCACCTGGTGCTCGAAGCCGGTCGCCTGGTGGAACGCACGAGCATCCACCACGATGGGGAACTTGATGTGCTGCACGGCGCCCTTGGGGAGCGCCGGGAGACCGAACTTCCCCAAGAGCGCGCGGATGATGGTCTCGGGCAGTGGAACCGCCGTGCGCCCAGTCTCCCGAATGATGATGGAGAGGGGCACCGGCGAGGGCCCGGCGACGTTGAAGATGCCGCGGGGTCGCTTCTCGACGGCGGCCACGATGCCGCGCGCCGCGTCCTCCTCTTCCATGAAGTGGAACAGGGGGTCGAAGCCGAGCACCAGCGGCACCCGCGTGCCCTTGAGGAACGACGACAGGGTCCCCGTCTTGGTTGGCCCCAGCGTGTACACCACGCGCAGCACCGTGGTGGTGATGGCTGGCTCTCGCCACAGCATGTTGGCGGCGTAGAGGTCGGCGGCCACCAGGTCGACGAGCTCGGGGAAGGCGCCCATGCCCTGGGGCGGCTCGTTCTCGGTGTGGTACAGGGGCGAGTCGTCGGTGGCGCCGTAGTACGTGTGCCGGCCGACGAAGACCACGTGCTTCACTCCGTAGGCCACGCTGTGGTCGAACACCGCACGGGTGCCACCCATGTTGATGCGGGCTCGCTCTTCGCCGATGGCCGAGAGGGCGTTGACGGTGGCCATGTGCACGACGCAGTCTGGCCGGGCGGTGCGGAACACGTCCTCCGCCGCGCGCTTGCGAATGTCGAACTCGTGGACCTCGATGTCTTTGGGGTGGTCCCACCAGGGGCGGCGATCGAGCCCCACCACCTCATGCCCGGCCCCACGGAGGAGCAGCGCCACCATGCGGGCGAGGGCGCCGCTGATGCCCACCACCAGCACCTTCACAGGGCACCTCCCCGGGCCTTGCGTGCCTCGGCCATCAGCTCGCCGATGCGCGCCTTCACCTGATCCACCCAGACACGGACGACGAGGTCGTCTTCATTGCCGGTGCCCTCGAAGCGCATCGGGGCCCCGTAGTGCACCTCGCACCGCGTCGGCAGTGGAGCCGCGAGACCGTAGGGCGTGAACGGCACGTAGGGCACTCCCAGGAGCTTGCCGAGGGTCTTGGAGTTGTAGATGGTGGGCACCGCGTCAGCGCCGCCCACAAAGCCGAAGGGGATGATGGGCGTCTTGGTTTTGATGGCCAGGCGGAGGAAGCCGGTGCCGAAGTCGACCAGCGAGTAGCGCTGCGAGAAGAGCTTGGCGGTGCCCCGGGCGCCCTCGGGGAAGACCATCAGCAGCCGGTCGTCCTCCAGCAGCCGCTGCGCGTGCTCGGGCAGNNTTCTCGGCCATGCCCTGCGCGAGCCGAGGCGGATCGAGCTCGAGCAGCGCCGAGGCCAACACCATGGCCCCATCGATGGCGTAGCCGCCTGAGTGGTTGCCCACCAGCATCGCTCGACCTCGAGGAGGGATGTGCGCCGCCCCGACGGCCCTCACCCGGAAGTAGTTGCGGTACAGCCACCCGAAGATGGAGAAGCCCCTCACCAGGTGCCGCTTGGAGATCCCATACGGGTCGACTCCCAGTGCGTTGAAGTTGAGCTCCAGCCGGTCCACCAGACTGGAAATCGAGTCGCCCCTCGCCATGCGGGGAACTCTAGTGAAGCCGGCGGGGCGTGGGAGGGAATTGTGGCCCGGCAGAAGGGATGCCCACCTTCGAGAAGCTCCGCTTCGCCTTCGGGCCCGGCGCCTCGACCCAGGCGGTGACTGTTCGATGAACCTGGACAGTTGGCCCCGGAGTGTCTCATTCGGCACGGACGACCCGTGGTGTCGCTGGTGGAGTTCCCGCATTCGGTTACATGTACACTATGTCCAATAACAAACATCGAGACCAACTCATCGAGCTGGTCGACGTCACGAGAATCTTCAGTGCTCCTGGCGGCGCGGTGAGGGCGGTGAATGGTGTCACCTTGTCATTGCCCAGCGGCGCGTTCGTCGGCGTGGTGGGGCGCTCGGGCAGCGGCAAGTCGACCCTGGTGAACCTCATCGCCGGCCTCGACCGCCGCACCAGCGGGTCGATTCGAGTCGGCGGCCTCGAGGTCGACGGCCTCGACGAAAGCGCGCTGGCGCAGTGGCGGGGAAAGAACGTGGGCGTCGTCTTCCAGTTCTTCCAGTTGCTCCCCACGCTCACCATCGCCGAGAACGTGATGCTCCCCATGGACCTCTGCGGCACCGCGCGGCCACCCGAGGCCAGGCGCCGGGCTCTCGAGCTGCTCGACCGGGTGGGCATCGTCGACCAGGCCGAGAAGCTCCCGTCGGCGCTCTCGGGAGGGCAGCAGCAGCGGGCCGCCATCGCCCGGGCCCTGGCGAATGACCCACCGCTGCTGGTGGCCGATGAGCCGACTGGCAACCTCGATCTCCAGACGTCCGACATGGTGATGGAGCTGCTCGCCGGCCTCACCCGCCAGGGCCGCACGGTGCTGATGGTCACCCACGAGCGTGACATCGAGCGGCGGGCCGATGTCGTCGTCAGCCTGGCCGACGGACGAGTCGTCGAAGTGTCGAGCCCCAAGCGCGCCGAGGCCGCCCATGCGTAGCCGCTGGGTGAAGTTGCTCGGAGACGCCCGAGCCGAGCGTGGTCGCCTGGTTCTGATGGTGACCGCCGTCACCGTCAGCCTCGCGGGCATCGGCACGGTGCTCGGGGCCTGGGGTGTGCTGACCCGGGAAATCGCGGTCAACTATTTGGGCACTCACCCGGCTGAAGCGACGCTCGAATTCGAGGGTGGAGTCGATGCGCGGCTCCTCGAGCTCGCCCGGCGAGACGAGGCGGTGCAGGCCGTCGATGTCCGCGAGGTGGTGCTGGCCCGGGTTCAGGTCGGCGACGACTTCAGGCCGCTGCTCCTCTTCGTACCCGAGGACTTCGAGGCCCTGAAGCTCAACACCTTCACCCGAGAAGCCGGAGCGTGGCCTCCGCCAGTGGGCACGGTGCTGCTCGAGCGGAGCGCCCTCGGCATGGCTCAGGCGAAGCTTGGCGGCTCGCTCACAGTCAAGACACCCAACGGGCCACTCACCACGGTGACCGTGAGCGGCATCGTGCATGACCCCGGCCTCGCCCCCGCATGGCAGGAGCGCGAGGTGTATGCCTATGCGACGCGCGAGACCCTGGCGAAGCTCGGGGAGTCGGGCACGCTGCATGAATTGAGGGTGACGTTCCGCGAGACGCCACCCGATGTCTTGGGTGCCGAGCGCCTGGCCGAGGCCCTCGCGACGCGGCTGAAGAGTCAGGGCTACGCGGTCCATCAGCTTCGGGTCCCGCCTCCGCGGCAACACCCTCATCAACGGCAGATGATGACGATTCTCGTGTTGCTCGTCACCTTCGCGGGGCTGGCGCTGGTGCTGAGCTCGGTGCTGGTGGCGACCACCATCTCGGCCATGCTGGCGAGGCAGGTGCGAGAGATTGGCGTGATGAAGACGCTCGGGGCGAGAACGGCGCAACTCGTGGGGCTCTACGCCGTCATGGTGTCGGCGCTCGGCCTGGTCTCGTTCGTCGCCTCGCTTCCCCTGTCACTCCTGGGAGCGGGAGCGTTCTCCCGCGCGGTCTCGACGATGCTCAACTTCACGCTCACCTCCAGCGCCGTGCCCTGGTGGGTGTTCGCCGTGCAGGCCGCCGCCGGTATCCTCGTGCCGCTGGCCTTCGCTGCCCTGCCCATCATTCGCGCCTCGCGCATCACCGTGCGGGAAGCGCTCGACTCGCACGGGGCCGTGGTGAAGACGCGGCTGGCCAGCGCGCGATGGCCGGTGGCGGTGCGGAATCTCCTCCGAAGGCCGGCGCGCCTGGCCCTCACCGTCGGGCTGCTCGCCACCGGAGGCTCGCTCTTCATGACGGCCCTGGCCGTGTCGCGAGCGTGGGAGCGCAACCTCGACAAGATTTATGAGACGCGCCATTACGACGTGGAGATTCGCTTCAACGCTCCCGAGCCGAGCGCGGTCCCCGAGCAGCTCGCCCAGCTCCCCGTCGTGTCCACCGTCGAGCCGTGGGGGTACGCGCCGGCCGCCATCGCGCGCGACGGCCACTTCGACGTCGTGCGCACCTACCCCGACCGAGGGCACGGCAGCCTCTCGGTGATGGGGCCTCCTCCAGGGACGAAGCTCATCTCGTTCCCGGTGCTCGACGGCCGGTGGCTCAAGGAGGGCGACGGACGGGTCGTGGTCTTGAACCACGTGGCCCGGGCAACCGCCGGTGGCGTTCGGGTGGGCGATGACCTGTTGCTCTCCATCGATGGCGCGGTGTCGAGCTGGAAGGTTGTCGGCATCGTCGAGGAGGTCGGCTCGCCGGCCATCGCCTACATGACGGGCCAGGCCTTCGCCGAGGTGACCGGCACCGCGGGGGCCTCGCGCATGCTGCGCATCTCCACCCGGGCTGGCTCACCAAACGAGCGCACCCAGGCCATCAGGTCGATGGAGGAGGTGCTGCGACGGGGCAACGCCAGCGTGGAGTCGGTGGTGCCGTTCTCGGAGTTGAGAACCGCCATCGGAGACCACGTCGAAATCCTCATTCGGGCGCTGCTGGCGCTGGCCATCATCCTCGCCATCGTCGGGCTGTTGGGGCTCGCCTCGGCGGTGGGCATGAGCGTCCTCGAGCGCTCCAGGGAGATCGCCGTGTTGAAGACCATCGGGGCCACCCCACGGCGGATCCGCCGCCTCATCGTCACCGAGGCACTGGTGACGAGCGTGCTCAGTTGGCTCGCGGCCCTGGCTGTCTCGCTCCCGTTGACCTTCGGCGTCGAGTCCATCATCGGCCGGCTCGGCTTCCTGGCTCCGCTGCCCTTCGTCGTCTCGGGGCCGGCGATGGTTGGGTGGCTCGCGATGCTCGGAGTGGCGACCCTTCTGGCGACGATTCCTCCCGTGCAGCGAGCGACCTCGATGAGCGTGCGCGAGGCCATGGCCGAGACTTGAGGACGGCCAAGCGTTCCCGGGCGTACGAATCGAGTGGGGAAGGATGGACATTTTGTCCTTTTTTCACCAGTCGAACCTGGTGCGCCCATGGGAGACGGTCCGTGCTAGGGCTAGGTCACGAAGGGTCCAAACGGAGTCCAGCAAGGGAGACGTCGTGAGCTTCCACCGAATCGCTTGGTTGCCGTTGTTCTGTGTATCGAGCCTCGTGGGGTGTCACTGCGGGCCGGACTCCTCGGCCGACGGAGGCAGCGAAGTCGACGGCGGCGTCCCCGATGCCGGTGATGGCAGAACCACCGACGCGGGAGGCTCTTCGGGAGCCGACGGTGGCATCTGGGGAGCATGCAGCGACGCGGCGAAGCACATGTGCTGGGATTACGCCGGCACGGTGTCGGAGCAGACGCGGCTGGTGGATGGCCCGGCGGAGTGCGGCAACGGTGGGGGTGCCTGGGGCGCGAAGTGCCAAGCGGGTCAGGCGGGCACATGTGAGCTCCATGGAAGCGGAGACGTTCGGACGTACTGGCGGTTCTACGCGGGTGCCAACCTCAGCGTCGCTCCGACGGTCTGCGCCGCCGGCGGAGGCAGCTGGACCACCCCGTAGCGGAGGTTGCGACTCCGACCGTCTCGCGCTGACCCACTTCAGGGGTCGAGCTGGACACTGCCCAGCCGGAGCCGCCACCGACGATCGGCCGCGGCCATCAGGTCACGCTGCCCTGGAGTCGGTCATTGCCACCTGTTCTTGGTGGAGGTGTGCGGCTCATGGCACGTGAGCGAGCAGCCACCTCGCCCCTGAGTCGTCATCACCACGTAGGTCGGAGAGCCCGTCACCGCGGACCCAAAGTGAATGGTGTCACTGGGGAGTTGGTCGCCCGCTGTCCACGTCGGTGTGGTGTCCAGGTACTTGTAGTGATTCTGAGCGCCCATCGCCGCCACCGTCATGTCATGACAGAAGTCGCACGTGGCGGCAGCGTGCTCGTTTGGGTCCGTGTGTCGGCCTGTGGGTGCGTTGTATTGGGCGGCCCCATTGGCGTGGCAGTTCAGACACGAGGCAGCCGCGTCCACCGGGAGCGTTCCCGATTGCCACCCTGGAGTCGTCTGCCCGCCGTGGCAGCTCAC
>PMBV01000270.1 GCA_003153055.1 Myxococcales bacterium | reverse complement strand
GCTGGAGAGTGGCCTGTCCTCGAGGTCGGTGCCGAGGTTCAGAGGCCCCAGCTCGCACCGTGCGCGGCGAAGGACCGGATGAAGCGCCTGCGAGCCCTGGAGTTGGCGCGACCTGCTCCGCTCGCCGCCACCCTGCCCATCGGGGAGGTCGGGGAGGCGAAGCGCTGGGCGTGACCGACTCCAGGGACTGTGCTGGGCCTTGGTACGGGTACGGCTCGAGGCAGGGGCTCGAGCGCTCTGGGCGAGCATCGGGTGGAGCACCGGCAGATGCGATGAGGGCGGCCCCCGAACGACTGGCCAGTGGCCCGGCGGCGTGTGCTCACCGCGGTCTCGGGTCGAGGCGCTTGCCAGATCGCCTCGGTCGATGGGCCCCGACCCGACCCTCGCCCTCAAGGCATGCTCGCACCGTCCCGCCCACTCGGAGAACGCGGCAACCTCGGTCGACCGCGTTTCGGCAACGGCCCAGCGAGCCACTTCCGGATTCTTAGACTTAGAGAGCGGAGTTTGGGCGACGCGTGGGCGTTGACTCCGGGGCGACTTCGGGTACCTTCTTCTCGGCGTGCGTCGGGAGGGTCCGTACATCGTCCTGGGGAGGCTTCGGGGGGCTCGAGTGGGCCTCCACTTCCTGGTGCCGGTCCTCGGTCTCGTTCAGGTCCTGCTGGATCGATCGATCTACTCGCTCATCGCCATCTCAGCCCTCATCCTGGTGCATGAGGTGGGGCACGCAGGCCTGGTGTGGCGCTTCGGCGCGCGCGTGTTGACCATCGACCTGTTGCCCATCGGCGGAGAGTGCACCTGGGAGGGCGAGGTGACACCGTTTCAGCGCGCGCTCATCGCCTGGGGTGGCGTGCTCGGTCAGGCGCTGGTGCTCATCGCCGCGCTGCTGTGGCCTCCGCCGACCTCCTGGAGCGAGGTCGTGGTGCTGCGGGCGCTCACGACCACCAACGCATGGATGATTGCCTTCAACCTCATGCCCATCGCGCCGCTCGACGGCTCCAAGGCCTGGCGGGCGATTCCCATCTGGTGGAGGGCTCGAGCACGCGAGGTGAAGCGACGACGAGAGGGGCTCGTCGTGCGCGAGCTCGAGCGCCGAAACGCGCTCGACACCCGCGAGGTGCCTGACGAAGTGCGTTCAACGGTTTCTGAGTTGTTCGAGCGAGCGCGTCGCGACCTCTGAGGCGGACTTCAGGGTGAGAGGGCGAAGCAGTAGAAGCCCCCGTAGCCACCGCCGGAGCCGACCGTGGGGTTCATGGGGTCTGGGGGCCCCGTCTCGAGGAGGTTCACCCCGGCCCCACACCCCGCCTCGTCGAGCGCCGACATCCAGTTCGCCATCGGGTTCATCGGGTTCATCACAGGGCCGAAGTTGCCGCGCGGCCAGGAGTGGCCCACCCGAGGGAGGCCCGTGAGAGGCAAGCCGTCGCTCCCCGGCGTGCTGTCCGTGGTGGTCCAGTCAGAGCAGGTGGAGCTGGGCCCAAACAGCTTCCCCTCATCGTCGGAGCCGGTCAGCGTGTCGTGGTTGTCGACCTCTGTCCCGTCGGGGGCATGGTTGGGCACTCCGTCTTCGTTGGGGAGGTCGTCTTTGATGACCGCCGCGGCGCTGGTAGGGCGGTCGGCGAGGAGATCCGCCTTCTTCGCCGCCAGCTGCCGGCCGAGCCGGTCGTACCAGGGGCCATCGCCGATGCGGTCGATGGCGTTGACCTGGCTGCCGTTCTCGTCGGCAGTGGCGCTCAGGAAGGCCCGCCACACCTTCGCCGAAGAGCCCGGCATGCTCATCTCGGCGATGGCAGAGCAAATCTTGTCCGCTCCTCGGAGCCCGGCGCCCGGCCCTGTCTCTCCGTAGCGGAGGTCGCCTCCGAAGCCGTTCACCGAGCCTGCGAGCTTCTGAATGGCGTTGTAGCTGGTGACGAAGAAGCTGAAGTTGGGGAGCACCGCGCCTCCGCCGGTGCCACCACCCGATGCGGCACCACCGCCAGTTGCGCTCCCACCTCCGAGTCCACCGCCCGTAGAGGTCCCGCCGCCTCCGCCCACGAAACTGCCCTCACCGCCAGCGCCACTCCCTCCGCCGGTAACTCTCCCACCTGCGGAACTTCCGTCACTGGTGACGTCTCCGAATTCGCTGGCGTAGCCGAGACAGGACACTGCGAAGAAGGCGCCGAGCACGGCAAGAATTCGAGGATTCATCTCCGCCTCACTGGCAGACGCGATCCGGCATCTTGCAGAGTCCACCATCGCAGTCGGTCGACGCGGTGCAGCTTCTCACACCGGGCACCTGAACGACCTGAGACACCACCGACGTGACGCTCAAGCTCACCACGCCAGACGCGGTTGCCTTCGCGCCCGAGGTCTTTCGCGTCATCACGATCCACGGGTAGCCCGTGGCCCCGTAGTCGAGGAGCGACGCGACCAGCGCCTTGGGGATGACCAACGAGCCGTCATCGGAGGTCTCGCAGACGATTTGCGCCTTGGTCCCGCCGTGATGGCTCAGGTCCACCAGCACCTCCATCTTCGAGGAGGCGGTCCCTGGCTCCCACGTCAGCGTGAGGTCCGACGCTGCCGATACCAAGAGGTTCTGGCTGGTCACCACGAGCGGGGCGATGCCGCGCGCCTCGAGGACGAAGGGGGTCCCCGTGCCCCCCGCGGCCGAGACCGTCACCACGTCACCCACGGCGAATGGGGGGAAGGCCAGGTCGGGCGTGTAGTAGTAGTAGTTCTTGCTCGTTGCCATCAGCGCGAAGTGCGCGGCGCCATCGGCGGCGTGGACACCAGAAACGGACACGTCTCCGACCGACACCGCGCTCGGGTAGGGCATACAGGTGTTGGTGGCGACGCAGACCGAGGTGCCCGCGGCGCAGGCTGGGTCACACAAAAAGCTCTTGGGCGCCTGGAGAACGCAGTCCCCCGACGTGGTCTTCGTGTCCCATTGCACGACGGAAGGCGTCGGGCCATCGGTCACCTTTCCGTCGACGCTGGCGTAGGTGTCCTTCAGCGCCACGCTGAAGCCGCCGAACTGACCCCCGCCGTCAGTCGCCGAGGCAGCCGTGCCCCCATCCCCGTGTGAAGGAGATGCCGCCCCGCAGCTCCACAGGCCTAAGGACCCCACTCCTACGACCAACGCGATTCGCTTCAGCAAGCGCTTCCTCCTCCGCATGGGACCGTTCAAGTCACGGGCCTGAGTCAATGAGGGCAAATCTGGCGATCCGGGTCTTCGGTCGATGGCCAAAGTCGTCGAGGTCGTGGGGCAATGTGGCCGACTGTAGGGTGACGCCGCCTTTTCGCCCTACAAGATGGAGTGACCCGAGCGACGCACCCCGGCCCTCTTCTGTCACGCCTGGGTTGATGCACGTCCACGAGCCGAAATCTTCGGAAGTTGGTGATCGGCTTCGTGACGTCCCCGTCACGAACACGACCAAGGAGGCGGACTGGTGAATCGACGAGCCGTGGTGGGGTTGATGCTGGGGCTGGCTGCGTGCGGGTCTTCGACCGGAGCTGGGCGTGATGCGGGCGCGGAGAGCGGCACGAATTGGATCTCCTCACTCCGCCCTGAGGTCGTCGAAGGGGCGTGCGTCGTCGACGACGGTGGGGTGGTCGACTTCCTCCGCTCCATCGGCTGCGGCAGCGACTTCGCGGCGCTCGCCTCGGAGCCCATCGACAGCACGCTCCCCGGAGCTCGGTCGACGAAGGTCGTCCTCGACACGGCACGGGACAACGCCGTCTACTTCCAGAACAGCGTCATCTATCAAATCCACTACGCCTTCGCTTCGACGCACCTCTCGGGCAACTCGCTGCCCATCGTGTCTTCGCTGTCCGAGTTCAACACCACCGAGTACTTCTCGCCCGACCGCCGCTTCATTCTGGGCGCGGTCACCTACTACGAGGGCCCGAAGGTCTGGGCCCTCGAGCTGTCTCCCTACGACACCGCCTCGGCGGAGATGATTCAGACGCTCTACGAGGCCGTGCGGGCGAAGACCTTCTTCGGCAACGCCCTCGCCTTCCACCCGACGTCCCAGGCCATTCTCGCCGTGGCCGCCAAGCTCCCAGCCACCGTCTCGGTGGTCACGACCGACGAGCTGTACGCCGGCATCGAGTACCAGCCCCTCTCGCTGGGCTCGGCCATCGGCCAGCTCCACTTCGTCACCGCCGCCGAGCTCGACACGACCGACCTCTCGTACCAGGACCTCGTCGTGCTCGATCAAGCCCCCAACGACATCTCCGTCGTGCAGGGGATGATGACCGAGACCTTCCAGACTCCGCTCTCGCACCTCAACGTGCTCGCCCGCAATCGCAAGACACCCAACATGGGCCTCAAGAACGCGATGACCAACCAGACGCTCCGGGCGTTCGAGGGCAAGCTGGTCGAGCTCACCGTCACCGCCGAGAGCTGGAGCGTCCGCGAGGCGACCCAGGCCGAGGCCGAGGCCTTCTGGGCCGCCCACAGACCCGACCCGGTGACGCTGCCGGCGTTGGACCTCTCGGTGACCGAGCTCCGCGACATCGAAGACGTCACCCCCGACCCCACCGACGGCGGCTCGCTCCGTGACGCCATCAAGAACGCGGTGCTCGCCTTCGGAGGCAAAGCAGCGCAGTACTCCATCATCGCGCGCACCCCCAATGTGCCGGTGAAGAAGGCCTTCGCCGTCCCCGTCTTCTATTACAACCAATTCATGAGGCAGAACCGGTTCTACGAGCGCATCGACGGGCTCCTCACAGACCCCACTTTCGCCACCGATGCCACCGCCCGCAAGACCGCCCTCGCCACCCTGCGGGCCGATATGCTGTACGCACCGATGGACGAGGCGTTCCAGGCCCGGCTCAAGGCCAAGCTGGCCGAGGTGCTCCCCGGCGAGGCCAAGGTCCGCTTCCGCACCAGCACCAACAGCGAGGACCTCGACGGGTTCCCGTGCGCCGGCTGCTACGAATCACACACCGGCCACACCGATGACTGGAACGACGTGCTCCTCGCCATCAAGCAGGCCTTCGGGAGCGCCTGGTTGTTCCGCACCTTCGAGGAGCGCAGCTACTACGGAGTCGCCCACGCGTCGGTGGGCATGGCGCTCCTGGTGCACTCGAACTTCCCCAACGAGGAGGCCAACGGGGTGGCCATCACCGCCAACCCCTTCGACGCCCAAGGGCTCGACCCGGCCTTCTACGTCAACGTTCAGTACGGAGGCGACAACGAAGTGGTGCACCCAGCCTCCGGCATCACCAGCGACCAGATGCTGTACTACTACACCCAACCAAACCAGCCATTGGTGTACATCGCCCACTCCAACGTCATCGCGTCGACCGCGATGGTCCTCACCACCAAGCAGCTCTACCAGCTCGGCACGGCGCTGGCGGCGATTCACCAGCGCTTCTCCTACGCCTACGGTCCGGCCTCCGGCGCCTCGGGGTGGTACGCGATGGACGTGGAGTTCAAGTTCGACAACCAGGCGGATCAAGCCAAACCAGCCACCCTCTACGTCAAGCAGGCCCGCCCCTACCCGAAGGTGACCTCCCAATGAGTGACATTCCGCCACGGCATGAGCTCAAGTACCTGCTCCGCGAAGAGGACGCCCAGCGCGTTCGCCGAATGCTCCGCCCGTTCTGCGAGCTCGACGCGTACTCTCAGGCCTCGGCCGACTCCCAGTACCTCGTTCAGAGCCTCTACCTCGACACTCCCCGGCACCAACTCTACTGGGCGTCCAAGGTCGAGCAGGTCGGTCGCATGAAGGTGCGGGTGCGCACCTATGGGCTCCTCAACGCTCCCGTGTTCCTCGAGGTGAAGCGAAAGCACCGCCGGCTGGTGCGCAAGTCGCGGGTGCTGGTGCCCCGTGAAGGTTGGGCGGAGCGCGGCGCCCAGCTCCCAGCCCACGCCAGCGCCCGGGAGCAGGACTTCTGGGCTCAGGTCTCGCGGCACCTCCTCGAGCCGATGACGCTGGTGCGCTACCGCCGCGAGGCCTGGGTCGGCGTGCACGACGACTACGCTCGCGTCACCTTCGATCGCGAGGTGCAGTTTCAGCCGTGGGACTCGTGGACGCTGGACGGAGACGACTCGGCCTGGCACTCCATGGACGGCGCGGACTGCACCAAGCAGGTGCCTCGCGCCGTGGTGCTGGAGCTCAAATGCCCCACCGAAGCGCCCGTCTGGATGCAGCGGCTGGTCCAGAGCCTCGAGTTGTTCCGCCAGAGCTTCTCGAAGTACTGCACCAGCATCGAGCGCGGCTTCGGCCGGCGGCACCCACTTGGACTGGCGCCCTCCGCGCCCTCGTACTCATGACTCGATTGATGAAGGATTTGACCCATGGATGAGCTGTTCTCGCTGAGCCAGGAGGCGCCCTCGTGGCGCGTGGTGCTCGGCTCCCTGTTGGTCGCGTATGTGCTGTCCCAGGCCATCGCCGGCGTGTACGCCTATACGCACCGGGGGCTGTCGTACTCCCGCTCCTTCGTCATCGCCCTGGTGGCCTCTGGGGTGCTGGCGGCGGTGTTGATGTTGACCATCGGCGGCAGCCTCGCTCGTGGCATCGGCATCGTGGGCACGCTCGCGCTGGTCCGGTTCCGCACCAACCTGCACGACCCCCTCGACATCGTCTTCGTCCTGGCGGCCTTCACCGCGGGCGTGGCGGCGGGCACCGGGAACTACGCCATCGGCACCCTGGGGACCGTGGCCTTCCTCCTCATCGCCGGGCTCCTGCGAATGTCCGACTTCGGCTCGCAGCGCCGCTTCGACGGCATCCTCCGGGTGCAGCTGCCCAGCACCGCCGACGACGAGCGCTCGCTGTCTGACGTGCTGTCGAAACACTGCAGCTCGTTCTTGCTCGTCACGCTCCGGCAGGTGATGCAAGGCCGCCAGCTCGAGCGGGTGTACCAGCTCACCTTGAAGGAGGCGCAGGGCGAAGCTTCGCTCGTCAGCGCGGTGACGGGAGTGCCCGGGGCGACGGGCGTTTCCCTGGCGATGCAGGAGGCCACCGTTGAGCTCTGACCGACGCCGGTCTCTCTCTCCCGCCATGCGCCGTCGGCTCCCGTGGGCCGCCTGGGGTCTCGCCGCGGTGACGGCCGTGGCGCTCAACTTCTCAGGCCGAGGCCTGGGCAACGCACCGGCCACCGCCGAGGTCCGCGCCGTCGCTCTGTCCAGCTCGGCTGCGCTGAGGGTGGTATCGGTCGACGTGAAGGTGGGCGACCTCGTCTCCCAAGGCCAGGTAGTTGCCCGGCTCGACCCGACCAAGGCCGACGCCGCCCTCATCGCCGCCAGAGGCCAGCTCGAGAAACTGAAGCTCAAGGCCGTCGCTCTCTCGAATTACCGGACGAAGGCCGCGGGGCACGAGGCCGCGGTCGGCTCACGGCTGTCGCTCGAGGTGGGCCAGCTGGAGGCCGATGAGAAGCGCGACCGCTCCGAGCTCACCCAGCTCGACGCCCAGATTGAACGCCAGACGAGGCTGGTGGCCGAGAAGCTGGCCTCGGCAGACCAACTCAACGAGTTGAGCCTCAAGCGCGCCGCGCTGGCCGAGCGGGTGACGGCGTACGGAGCGCTCCTCCAGCGGGCCCGGGCGAGCCAGGCCGCGTCGGTGGGCCGGTTGGAGAAGTGGCAAGGCGGCGCTCGCGTCGACACACAGGCAGAAGAGACCCTCGCGGCGATGCAGTCGGCCATCGCTGCCCAGGAGGCGTACTGCCAGGAGCTCGAGAAGGTTCGGCTCGCCCTCGACCTCACGGCCCCCTTCGCCGGTCGAGTGAGTGAGCTGGGCGCCCGGCCGATGGAGGCGGTGCGTGTCGGCCAGCCGGTGGTGACCATCGTCGACGAGTATCCGGGTATGGCGGTGGCGTACGTCGACCAAGCGTGGGCCACGCAGCTTCGGGTGGGTGACGAGGTGACGTTGGTGCCGACGGACCACTTGGGGCCAGCGCGCAAGGGGAAGGTGACGGCGTTGGGCCCGGCCATCTCCGAGACCCCCAAGCGCTTCCAGCTCATTCCCGGCCGCCTCGCGTTCAGTCGGGAGGCGCGGGTCGAGCTCGAGCCCGCCACCACACCGATGGTGCCAGGGCAGGCCTTCACCGCCGGGTTCCGACGGGGCACGGGCGCTGCCCCGGGTGCGCTGCTGGGGGAGCGATGAGTGCCTTGGCTGTGTTGAGCTTCGCCCTGCTGGGGGTGGAGCCGCTCACCTCAGAGCAAGCAGTGGAGCTCGCGTTGAAGGAGAGCCCCGCGTTGCGCGCCGTCTCGCAGCGAGTCATTGAAGAGACCGCCAAGGGCGAGGTGGCAACGGCGCTGGAGAATCCGCAGTTTCGGCTGCAGAACCTGAGGTCGGATCGCCTGCTCTCCCCGCCCATCACAGGGCAGCCGTATGGGTTGCACCCTTTCGCCAACACGTCGCTGGCGTTGAGGTGGACGCCACCCAACCCGATGGTGAATTCGGCCCGGCATGCCGCGGCGGGGCACCTGGTCAACGGAGCCGACGCCGAGGTCGAGCTGGCCCGTCGTCGAGTCATCGCCCGGGTGAGGGGCCTTCACGCCACGGTGCTGAGCCTCGAGCGCCAGTTGACGCTCGCGCGCACCGCCGTGGGGCTCAAGGCCGAGCTGGCGAAGCTGGCGGCCGCCCGGGTCGAGCAGCGCGCCGCCACCGGCCTCGAGGAGAGCCTCGCCGAGCTCGACGAGCTGGAGGCCAAGGCCCAGGCGGTGGAGCTGCTCCGCAAGCAGCGGGAGGCGAGCGCGGCTTTGGCGGTGGAGCTCGGCCTCCCCTCGGATTCCCAGCTCGAGCTCACCGGCGCGCCGCTCCCCTGTCTCGCCCCGGGAGTTCCTCCCTCGACCCTTGCCGAGCGGGCCGTGGAGGACGACCCATCGATGCGAGTCCATCAGTCACGGGCCTCGGCGCTGGAGGACGAGCGCGGTGAGGCGCGGCTCGCCCTGGTGCCGTGGTTCGACTACCTGCAGCTGAGCTACGTGTTAGCGAGCGACAGCCGGCCGGCCTACGGCGCGCTTCAGCTCGGCACCACGCTGCCGCTCTTCAACTGGAACGGCCACAGAGTCGACCTGCTGGCTGCCCGGGGCCACCGGGAGGACGAGGAGCGCGAGCTGGCCCGGCGCACCCTGGTGAAGGACATCGAGTCGACGGTGGCTGCCATTGGGGAACACGCCGAGCTGCTCGAGCGCTACCACTCGGTCGAGCCGAAGCTCCTCACTCAGAGCCGGGCCCAGCTCGACCAGGCGCTGGCGGCCGGGGCCTACAGCCTCTCGCAGGTGGCGCAGGCACAGGGGCGGAGCCTCGCCGCCCAGCGTGCGGGCCTCAAGGCCGAGCTCGAGTGTCAGCTCTTGGTGGTCGAGCTCGACCGGCTGATTGGCTCGAAGATGGGAGGCACGCCATGAGACACGTGGGTTGGCTCGTGTCGTTGGCCGTACTGGCCTCTGGCTGTGGAGCCTCGCGCACGAAGGGAGCAGGCTCGCCGTACCTCCACATCAACGAGGTGGTGCCGTCGAACCACCACAGCTGCACCGATGAGACGGGCTCCTCACCCGACTGGGTCGAGCTGTACAACGGGTCCACCGCTGACATCGACCTCGCTGGGTACTCGATGAAGGACGATACGGATCCGCTGACCGACCTCGACCGCATCTCGAGCTCGATCATCGTCCCCGCGGGAGGCGTCAAGGTGCTGTGGCTCGACCACCGGCCCGACATCGGCCCGATGCACCTGCCGTTCAAGCTGAAGTCGGCCGCCGAGAAGCTGATTCTCTACGGGCCTGACAACGGCCTGCTGGATCGCGTCGACTGGAGCCTCGCCGACACCGACGTCTCCTACGCCCGGTTCCCCGACGGCACCGGGACCTTCGTGATGTGCGCCGCGCCCAGCTGCGACGCGGTGAACGGCTCGACCTGCGCCAAGTGAGGGCGCTTCATTGCACCGTGGCCGGGGGCAAGGGCAGCTCGACCCACTCCGGGGTGTCTTGGTTGCGATCGAACACGAGCACGACGGTGGACCGGGGCGAGAGCGTGACGCCCTCGGGCTTGAGGTTGGGAAACCGCCGGAGCAGCTCGGGCTTCTTCTCTCGAGACAGCCGCCACAGCGCGCCGCCTCCGTCCTTGGGGGCGCCCTTGGGTGAATTGGCGACCACCAGGGCCGAGCCATCGGGGAGAAAGGTGAGGTCCGATACGCCCTCGCAGGCTGTCTCGGGGCACAGCGCTACCGCGGCCCATCGGGTGACCGACGCCGCTTGCACCCGACCTGCCGCCAGCTGCTTCACGGGCTCGGCGACGCGGAGGATGAGGGCCTCACCGGCGCTCGACAGGGGAGACTTGAGCCCCACGTAGAGGGCGCCGTCGTGGAAGGTGACCGCCTCGATGTCGAGCGGCGCGTCAGGTGGTTGCCCGGCTCGGCCGAGGAGCGAGCCTCCCTTGAGCTCGGTGAGGTCGGCCCGGCCGCGGACGATCAGCGAGCGCCCGCGCAGCTCGAGATGCAAAAGCTGACGACGGGCACGCTTGGCGCGGCCCTCCCGATTGGGCGAGTGGGAGGTGATGAGGAAGAAGGTGCCATCGGGGCCGGCACAGATGGACTCGGCGTCGTTGAGCGCGTCGGAACCCAAGACAGGCACGGGGGTCTCGTCGAGCTTTCCGTCGGCGCTCATCGCGAGCACGAAGGGCGCGTGGTAGGTACCGACGTCTCTGAGGCCGGTGTCGTCGCTCACGACGAGGAAGCGCTCCAGCGTCGAGCTCCAGACGAGGCCAGACAGCTCCGGTGGGCTCGTCATCGCCGCCAGCCGAGGTGGCACGACGACGGGCCGCGGCTCGGGCGCCACGAGGAGGATGAGAAGCAGCGCGAGGTACGTCACGGAGCTCGAGTGTACGCGCGATGGGCCCCCGCCGCTCCTCGAAGGGTCCGCAGTTGCTCGCACACCATTCGCGCCGGGCTGCAGCGCGTCGAACCACCGCTCGCGCGCCATCGAGAGACAGCACGGGGTGTCTAGAGCACCGCTTCGAGTTCACGCGGCAACCGCCAGCGGCAGGCGGCGGCCGCGCGCCTGGCCGCCTGAGCCGCCTCCCTGCCGACTCGCTTCATGAGCTCGTCGAACATCGGTACGGTGAAGGCGGTGTCGCCGTGCTGGGGGCTGTGCGCCATTAGGCCGAAGCCCGCAAGGGCGACTCTCGCCGCGCCTCGACCAGCCTGAGCAGCGCCACGTACAGGCTGGCCTTGGAGGCCGGCTTGGTGAGGACGTCGTCCATCCCCGCCGAGAGGCACGCGTCCTTGTCCTCGGCGAAGGCGTTGGCCGTCATCGCCAAGATGGGGACCGGCGCAAGCTGGCCCAGGGCCTCCGCCTGACGAATGAGGCGGGTGGCCTCGAGACCGTCGAGCTCCGGCATCTGCATGTCCATCACCACCACGTCCCACCCGCCTTCCCTCCAGCGCTCGACCGCCAGGCGCCCGTTCTCCACCGTCTGAACCACGCAGCCGAGGCGCTCCAGGAGCCCCACCGCCACCCGGCGATTGATGGCGTTGTCCTCCGCGAGGAGCACCCGGCAACCACGGAGGAGCCCCTCGTCGCTGGCCTCGACGCGCTCCTCGAGCACCACGCGCCGAGCGACTGCGAGCGCCTGCTCCGACGAGCGCGGCAGGCACACGGTGAAGGTGGTGCCCTGCCCCTCCACGCTGGCCACCGAGAGCACGCCTCCCATGGCCACCACCAATCGCTTCGAGATGGCCAAGCCCAGACCGGTGCCCCCGTAGCGCCGGCTGGTCGCCACGTCGACCTGGCTGAACTCCTGGAAGAGCCGGGCGAGCCCCGCCTCGGGAATGCCGATGCCAGTGTCGGCCACCTCGAGGAGCAGCCCGCCACTGGGGAAGCGAGCGTCGGCCGGCACCACACGGGTTCGAATGGTGACGGCTCCCTTGGCGGTGAACTTCACCGCGTTGGCCACCAGGTTCGACAACACCTGACGAAGGCGCAGCGGGTCGGCGATGAGCTGCCTCGCCTCGGGGTCGAGCTCCGCGCTCATGGTCAAGCCCTTCGACTGGGCCGCCCGCCAATACAGCGAGCGCACGTCGCCGGCCAGCTGCTCGAGCTCGCACAGCCGGGCCTCGAGCTCGAGCTTCCCCGCCTCAATCTTCGAGAGGTCGAGCACGTCGTTGAGCACCCCCAGGAGCGCCTCGCCGGAGCGACGAATCGTCTCCACCGTCGGCTTGTGCGCCGGCCCGACCTCGTGCCCCAGGGCCTCGGTGAGCCCGATGAGGCCCCCCAGCGGCGTGCGAATCTCGTGGCTCATCATCGCCAGGTAGGCTGCCTTGGCTCGGCTGGCGGCGTCCGACGCGTCGCGGGCCTGGCGGAGCTCCTCTTCGACGTGGGCCTGCTCGGTCACGTCCCAGTTCACTCCAATCACGCCCACCGCCTTGCCGACCTCGTCGTATTCTATCTCTCCGCTGGCGAAGATGTGCCGCTCACCCTTCATCGGGTGGACCGTGCGGTACCGGGTGCGAAACGTCCGCTGCCCCGAGACAGCGGCGGCCAGCTCGGCGCGGACCCTGGAGCGGTCGTCCCGGTGAACGCGGCGGAGGTACGCGGCGCGGATGTCTCCCCGCTCCCTCGAGAAATCGACGCCGAGGAGGTCGACGAAGCGACCCTCGTCGACCACTCGGTTGCGCACGAGGTCCCAATCAAAGACAACCACCCCGGCGCTCTGGCAGGCGATGCGGAGCCGCTCCAGCGCCCGCATTCGCACGGTGATGTCACGGGTGGCGCTCTGCACGGTCTGTGTCTCTTCGAGGAACTGGGCCGTCGTCTCGAGCCAGACGTAGCGGCCGTTTTTGTGCCGAAACCGGTAGCGCGGAGTGTGGATCGACGCGTTCCGAATCTGCTGGTCCCAGGCCTGGGCCACGGCCTTGGCGTCGTCGGGGTGAAGGAAGGACAGAAAGTGTTGGCCGATCAGCTCCTCGGGGCCAAAGCCGCAGATGAGCGTTGACGACGACGAGGCATAGCGGAACACGCCGTCGAGGCCGTGGACGCAGACGAGGTCGCGCCCGTTCTCGCTCATCAGCCGGAACCGTCGCTCGCTCTGGGCCAGCTCGGCGAAGGCCGCCCGGCGCTCGGCGGTGATGGCGGCGGAGATCAACGTCGTGATGGAAAGGAAGACGACCGACGACTGGAGCCCCATCACCCCCTCGGGGCCCTGGAACACTCCGTGGCCGAGCCGCGAGACGACCACCGCCACCAGCGCCACCATGAAGATTCCGAATTGCGGGGTCGGCTGCTCGAGCCTCAGCGCGGCCCACGACAGCGGCATCAACAGACCGAAGACCAGGGCCAGCTGCGCCGAGCCGAGAGGCACCTCACGAGCCACGACGCCCATGGCAGTCAGCAAGCCGCCGACCACCAGCGCGTCTCGTTCGAAGAGGCGACGCCAGGCGAAGCCACGCCACGCGACGCGCACCAAGGGGCCAGCGCTCACCATGCCGGCCAGCCGGGCCATGAAGCGAGGGAGGAGCTCGGCCCCCCAGCTCGCGTTCCCCAGGGCGACCTGCGCCGCGCCGACGAGCACGGTGGAGGCCGCCGCTCCGACGAGCGCCTTGAGCCAGAGCCTCCCTTCTTTCTTCATCGACTCGGGGCGCACCACCGTGGAGGCCATCTGAACGACCAGGAGCCCGCCGGCGACGTCGCCCAGGCCTTCCACGAGTCCCAGCGAGAGGGGTACGCCAAACCAGAGGCCCACGGCGCCGGTCGCGATGACAATGAAGAGCGCCCGAGCGAGCTGCGCTTCGACGCGAACACCCTTGAGGAGCGCCCAGGCCACCGCCGCCGACGGCCACCAGATCATAGCGAATCCACCGCCGCTGGTGCCCCACCCCGCCGCGACCAGCGCGGGGAAGAGAGCCATCGCGATGAGGGCTCTCTTCTGATCGGGAGCCGCGTTTTCCTCTCGTGTCACGGACTCCCCCCAACGTGTGGCAAGGAGAACACCACGCGGGAGGTTTTGCACGCGAATCAGCGCGCGTCGCGGAGGAGCAGCTCGAGCCGTTCTCTCATCTCTTGAGAGAGCTCTCTCTGGTCGCTCATCACCGCGCCCTTGAGTGCGTCGCGACAGGCGCAGGTGCGCTCGAGGGGCACATGCGCGGCGAGCTCACGCACGGCAGCCTGGGCGGCGGCGATGTTCTTCTTCATCACCGCCAGCACCATCTCGACGGTGACGGGCTCCTCCGAGACGTGCCAGCAGTCGTAGTCGGTGGAAAGCGCCAGGGTCGCGTAACAGAGGCAGGCCTCTCGGGCGAGCTTGGCCTCGGGCATGTTGGTCATGCCGATGATGTCGGCGTTCCACGAGCGGTACAGGTGCGACTCGGCGCGCGACGAGAATTGCGGCCCCTCGATGCAGACGTAGGTGCCGCCCTGGTGCACGATGTTGGGCGCGACCCGGCGGGCGGCGTCGGCGAGGTGGCCGGCGAGGTGGGTGCACACCGGGTCAGCCATGGACACGTGGCCTACCGCGCCGTCGGTGAAGAAGGTGGAGGCCCGGCGGTGAGTGCGATCGATGCACTGGTCGATGACGACGAGGTCACCAGGGCGAATGTGCTCCCGGAGCGAGCCGACGGCGCTGACCGACACCAGCCATTCGACGCCCAGCTTCTTCATGCCCCACACGTTCGCCCGGTAGTTGATTTCCGAGGGAGACAGGCGGTGGCCCTTGCCGTGGCGGGCGAGGAAGACGAGCTGTCGGGACCCGAGCTGGCCGACGATGAAGGGCCCTGAGGGCGCGCCGAAGGGCGTCTCGAGGTGCACCTCCTTCACGTCGGTGAGGCCGTCCATCTCGTAGAAGCCGCTCCCGCCGATGACACCGATGGTCTGCATGGAGCCTCGTTCAGTAGGTGAGGAGAGTGAAGAGGCCGACGCCGAGGGGCAGGCTCGCCCGGCCCTTGAGGGCCTCGAGCTCGATGACGGCGGCGGTCTCCACCAGGGTGGCGCCGGAGGTTTGGGTCAGGCGAACCGCGGCGGCCATGGTGCCTCCAGTGGCGACCAGGTCATCGACGAGGATGACACGGTCGTCGGGAGAGAAAGCGTCGGTGTGCATGTGGAGGGTGCTCTGGCCGTACTCGAGCTGGTAGCTCTCGGAGCGGGTGGGTCGCGGCAGCTTGCCGGGTTTGCGAAAGACAGAGAAGCCAGCGCCCAGGGCGTAGGCCAGGGTCGCCCCGAGAATGAAGCCCCGGCTCTCGATGCCGCCCACCTTCGTCACCTTCTGGCCAGCGTAGCGCTCGGCGAAGAGGTCGATGATTTGCCGGAAAGCGTGGGGGTTCTCGAGGGCGGGGGTGAGGTCGCGAAAGAGAATGCCCGTCTGAGGAAAGTCGGGGACCGCGCGAATGAAACGCTCGAAGTCGTGCATGGGGACGCAGCCTGCCGTGGGCGGCGCGGTGCCTCAAGGGCCGTGACGCGTTGCTCTATCCAGCGACACCCAGCTTGAGGCCGACGGCTCGGAGGACGACGCCGAGGACGAAGCCCCCCAGCCACCCGGAGACGAGCAGGCCCTTCCACCGGTGCTCGAACTGGGAGAACGCGTAGTACGGCGTGTACACCGGGAGGCACAGGACCATGAAGCCGGTGCCGATGCTCCGCTTGAAGGCGTGGATGAGCACGGGCAAGAAGCACGCGACCGCGAGGAGTTGGAAAGCGATGCCGAGGAGACTGATGCCCATGGGGAGGCGCACCATACGAATAAGGTCGTGACGGTGCTATGGGGACGCGCATGGCCTTCCTGCGCACCATCTTGAACTTCTTCGTCGCGGGCGCGCTGCTCGGCGTGCTCGCGGTGACGCTGGCGTACCCACGCTTCAGGGTTTGGTACAACACGCCGGCCACCAAGGCCCTGTGCGACTGCGCCGAGACGACGCGGCAGACGGCCGAGGCGCTCATCAACGCCCAGATGACGGGCTGCGCGGTCGGCGCGGGGCTCGGGGGCCTGGGCGGCCTCGCCTTCCTCTCGATGCGGCGGAAGAAGGCCGTGGCGAGCCCACCGGCCGCGCCCGCCAAGTGAGCTGACGCTCCACTAGCTTCAGCTTGTCGCCGCGGGACAGGTGCTTGAGCTGCGCCTCGGCAGAGAGGGCGCGGGAGCGGTCCTTCGCGCGTCGACTCCACACCAGGGCAACCGGCCGTCGAGACCGAGTGTAACGAGCACCCCGGCCTGCGTTATGGGCGGCGATTCTGCGGGAGAGGTCGCTGGTGGCGCCGGTGTACAGCGAGCCGTCACGGCACCGGACGATGTAGACGAACCAGCGGGACGGCATCAGCCGGCGAACACGACTTCCCACTCGGTGAGCTCACCAGCGACGGTGACCTCGATGACGTCGCCCACGCGCTTGCCCATCAGTGCTCGACCGAAGGGAGAGCCGGGCGTCACGACCGAGAGGAAGCCGTCGCCGTCGGGCCCGGTCAGCTCTTCGCCAGCGCCGGCGGGAGCGAGGAAGAGGGTCTTCCCTCCTTCGCCGTCTTCGACCTCGACGATGGTGCCCAGGCCGATGCGCTCGCCCTTCTTGAGGGGCTGGGCGTCGAAGCCGACGACAGCCTCGTAGGCAGCCTGAGCCGCCTCGAGGCGCGTGCGGGTGGCGGCGGCCAAGTTCACTGCGCGGGGTGCGCCGGTGGCAGCCTCGAGCCGAGCGTCCTCCGCGAAGCGAAGGGCCTGGTCCATGGCAACCTTCAGCTTGGCGGCGAGCTGGGCGATGAGGAAGGTCTTGTCCATGCGCCGAGGCTAGATGGTCTCCTGGAGCCGGGGCAAGAAACGCACCCCCGCGCCAGGAGGCTTCGAGGCTACTTCTTGGGGTCAGCCTTCGGAGCGTCGGCCTTGGCAGCGGCGGCGGCGGCCTTGAACTGCGAGTTGTACATGCGGATGAGCTCGTTGGTGAGATCGAGCGAGGCGGGGGCCCATGCCAGGCCCGAGGAGGACTTGTCGAACACCATGGTCAGGCCCTCGCGCTGGGCGATCTGCCCGAGGAGCTGCTCCATCTTCGGCATCAAAGCACCGAGCTCCTTGCGCTGTTGTTCGGCCATCTCGCCGCGGGCCTTCTCGGCCTTCTGGGCCAGCTCGACGTACTTCTTCTGGAGCTCCTGCTCCTTCACGGCCCGGGCCTTCTCCTCCATCGTGCCCGACTGCTTCTGGAACGCGTCGACCTCTGCCTGAAAAGCGGTCTTCTCCTTCTCGACCTGCTTCTCCTTGGAGTCGACCCAGGCCTTGAGGCGAACCATGGCGGCCTTGCCCTCGTCGGTCTCCTGCAGGGCGCGCTGGAGGTCGACGTAGGCGGCCTTGAAATCGGCCGCGTGGGCACCGGCGGCGAAGAGGGTGAGAGCGGCGATGAGGGACTTCGACATGGACTCCTCCGAGAGGGCAACGAAAACGGGCGCCGACGCTATACCCCGACTCGAGGGAAAGGAACCACGACCATCATCAGGGGGTGTCCTGAGACTGCCGCTCCTCGGGCTTGGCGTCGGCGTCGAGCCACTGCACTTCGCCGGTCGACTCGTCGTAGATAGCTCTGAGAATCGTCGGCCTGAGCTGCCGCAGCGCCTTGGAGCGCCGGGCGAGTTGACTGACGGCCCAGGAGACGTTGGTTTCGACGGCCTTCACCTTGGCCTGCTTGAGCGAAGCGAGCGCCGGCCTCAGCTTGGGAGCCAAGGCGGGCTCACCGCGGGTGGGCTCACCGAGGGCCGCGGCGACCGTGGGGCAGGCCCGATGGCCGAGCACCACCACGACGCGCACGTGCTGCCTCAGCAGGGCGTCGTCGACGGCGGCGGCGGCGCCATCTTCGACGAAGTGGCCCGGGCTGCGAACCACCACCAGGGCGCCCAGGGGCTGGTCGAAGACCTGCTCCACGGGGACCACGGCGTCGGAGCACCCCAGGACGAGGGCCTTCGGTCTCCCTGGTGCGTGGCGGGTCGCGAGGGCGTCGCGAGCCCGTGTGTCGCCGCGGGCGAAGCGTTCATTTCCGGCCAGGAGCTCGGAGACCACCGAGCCCACATCGTCGAGGTCCTTGGATGGGCCAAGGCCTCCGTCGCGGGTGGAGGGCTCGCCGCCATCAGAGGCGGGTTCGGGCTGCTGAGGCAGCTCGGGCGCGACGAGCTCCTCGAGGAAGCCTCCGTCATTCTCTTGGGCAGATTCCGGGTCGACCGGGGTCTTGGGAGTGGCCAGCGCGCTGTACACCAGGGCAATCACCACCCCCAGCAGCACGACCGATTGCACGGCGAGGGCGATGTAGAGAACCTTCTTCATCGAGCCCTAGGCTAAGCAAACTGTGGGCCCAACGGTTGTCCATTGGGGAAATGCGGACACGGTTTGTCCCACGGGGAACATTCCCCCGGGGACCATGAGAACCGGTATTTAGACCGTGTTTTCGGCGGCGTAGTGGCGACACTTTCGCATCGCTGCCTCAGCCGTTGGTTGTATGAGCGCGCTGCCGCATGTGACGCCTGCTGGTCCGCTCTCCCAGCACGGGCGATTCGGCTGTGCTCGATGCGTTCAACGCTCACCTGCGCTGTGCACCGGGCCATTCGTTCAAGTTCAACCTCCTGGCACGTGAGGGACTCGAAACTGGAAAGGGCTTCAATTCGTCCAGCTCTCCTTTCGCAAGTACATGGCCATTGTGAGACTGATGAACGTGGGCGTCAAGGGGAGGTGACGATTTTGTTTTTGGTTCAATTGTTCGTCGGAGGGTACCCAGGCCTGCTCGAGCTGCCTGGGCGGAACTGAACGGGAGTGCAACCATGAGGTTGACCGGCAGAGGGCCCAAGACCGAGGGCATTGCCTGAACCCTGAAGCTCGAGGCTCAGAGTGAACGAGGGCTGTGGAGGAGGCCGGGGCGAGCCGTCACGCCACTCCAGCGTTCAGCCACCCAAGACGAAGCGTTTCGCGAGTGCGGTCGTCCAGGGCCCCGCGGCCCTGAGAGCGGGCTCCCCTCGCCCGGCGGGAGAGGGGCGGGGGAGAGTGGGGGAACGAACGCCCAGACCAAGGTCCGTCCACTGCGGATGAGCGGTGCCTCAGGCCCCTTGAGCCCTCACTGCCCCTTCATGACCGCATGCGAGTACAGCGGCCGTCCCTCCGGCCCATAAAACGTCCCAATAAACGCCTCACGACTGACGACCACATACAGAAAGCCGAGCCCCTCGCCACGCCAGCGATCCTCATGCCGAGCCGATGGCCCGAAGCCCGTCGGGTTCGCTCCGGCCCCCGAGATGATGAGCTCCGTATTGGTCGACGAGCCCGGCCGGGTACACGTCGGCCCAACCCATTCCATGATGTGCTCGTGGCCGGACAGGTAGACGTCGGCTCTCCCGCAGACCTCGTCTTCCACGAAAGACTTCACCCCCGCTCCATTGGCGATGGGCACCAGCGGCACACCGTCATAGGCCCCGGCATTCCCGTGCCGCCCGTTGGACTTGTAGGGGTGATGACCAAACACGACCTTCCAGCTCCCGGTGGCCTCCGGCACCCAGCGCTCGAAGTCGGCCCTCACGACTTCGTCCACCGCGAACATCGAGCGGTTCGTGTCGGCCACGAAGAAGTCCACCACCGGCGGCTCGCTGAACCGGTAGTGCGTGCCCGGCATGCGCCACTTCGGGTTCACCTTGGAATAGTCGACCTGGTACTGGCCCTTCTCGAGCTCATTGCCAGTGCCCATGCCGCCGTAGTCGTGGTTGCCCAGCACGGCGTAGAAGGGCACGCTCACCGACGCGTAGGGCAGAACGAAGGCTGTCTGCCATTGCGGGTCGCTCGTCGAGGCGACGCCCGTCGGGTAGAAGTTGTCTCCCAACAACACCACGAAGTCGCACCCCTGGGCCTTGCACAGCGCGCCCATCGCCTCTCCCACTTGGGTTTGTCCCGCGTTTCCCTGCCCCGTGTCACCCACCGCGATGAAGCGAACGGTGGCTCCGGCATCGAGGGTGTCGGGCGGCGGCCGAGGGGCCGGAGCCGGCGCCGCCCGGGTACAGGAGAGGAGAGAGATGGCCAACAACCCCAGGACTCGCATCGTCGTCGCGTACCTGCGCCTCCGCGGAGCGTCAATGACTGGCTGAGCTGGCCTCGGCGCTCGAGCCCTCACCCCACGTCGCGACTGACTCATCTGGTCGGTGGTGACCCGGTCACCTGTGAGCAATCGCCAGCTGGTCGCGATTGGCCCGGCGGTTGCTGTCCGAGGTCCGTGGGGAGCCCGGAGTGTCAAATGTTCCTTCATCGCTGATCCGAGTGGCCTTCGTCGATGACGATGCCGCGGTGCTGCAGGCACTGGGCAACGTCTTTCGCCGATACCGCAAGGAATGGGCGATGGCCTTCTACCCCGACCCGCGCAAGGCCCTTGAGACCTTGATCGCCGAGCCCGTGGACGTGGTGGTGTCTGACGCGCGCATGCCTCAGCTGGGTGGTGAGGCGCTGCTCCGCGAGCTGCAGAAACGTGCGCCGGGCACCGCGCGGGTCATTCTCTCCGGGCAGAGCGAGGTGAGCGAAGCGACCCGTTTGCTGGGCGTCGCCCACCAATATCTCGCCAAGCCCTGTGAGCCCGCCCAGTTGGCCGAGGTGGTGAACCGGGTGGCGCGAGTGCGACGGCAGCTCGACAACGCAGCCTTGAGAGCCCTCATCGCCGGCGCGGGCCAGCTGCCGACGGCGCCCAAGGTGTGGCTTCAGCTCTCGAAGCTCCTGGCGAGCGATCGCACCAAGCTCAGCGACGTCGTGTGCGCGGTGGAGTCGGAGCCGGTGCTGGTGGCCAAGCTGCTGCAAGTCGCCAACTCGGCCTACTTCGGGGTCGCCCAAGAGGTCGTTTCCCTCGCCCGCGCGGTGATGGTGCTCGGCTTCGAGGCGCTCAAGTCGATGGTGCTGGTCTTCGAGACAGAGCGAGCCTTTCCCGCGCCAAGCGTCGACCTGGACCAGATGCGCAACCGCTCGCTCCTCGCGGCCCAGGTGGCCCGCACGATGATGCCTCCAGGGCCCCTGGCCGACGCGACCTTCACCGCTACCTTGGTGGCCGATTTGGGGGCCATACTCCTCGCCGCCCGCATGCCCGATGCCTTCCTCCCCCTGTGGGAAGGAGGCGCGTCGAATGAGACCGAGGAGGCAACCCTGGGCCTGTCGCACCCCTTGGCCGGAGCGTGGCTCCTGTCGCTGTGGGGGCTGCCGAGCACCGTGGTGGACATGGTGGCGCTGCACCACCTCGCCCCGGTGGACCAGTCGCCGTCGTCGCCTCCGGCCGCGGTGTGGCTCTCGGTCGCCCTGGTGGAGTCCTGGGAGCACTTCCCCGACGGGCCACTGCCGGAAGAGGTGCAGAGCTACATCGCGCGCCATCAGCTCAACGACGTGGTCGACCGCGCCAAGGCCATCGCTCGCCGAGGGAGCCCATCATGAACGGACCCGCCCCTGCCTGGCCGGCCCGCCCCCCCAAGCAGGAGGAGCCGGGCCCCTTGAAGCAACCGCGCCCCCGGGTGCTGTTGGTCGACGATGAGCGGTTGGTGCTCGACGGGCTGGCCGTGCGGCTCAGACAGAAGGCCGAAGTGTCGACGGCCAACTCCGGAGCCGAAGCGGTGGCCAAGCTCGAGGCGGGGCCCGAGTTCACGGTGGTGGTGTCAGACATGCGCATGCCCCAGATGAACGGCGCCACGCTGCTCAAGACAGTGCGCACCCGGTGGCCCGACACGGTGCGCATGCTCCTGACCGGCTACGCAGACCTCGAGACGGCGGTGTCGGCGGTCAACGAAGGGAACATCTTCCGCTTCCTCACCAAGCCCTGCCCCAACCACATTCTCATCGGCGCCATCGAGGCGGCCGTCGGTCAGCACCAGCTGGTGAAGAGTGAGCGCGAGCTCCTCGAGCTCACCCTCAAGGGGGCTTCGCTCATGCTGTCGGAGGTGCTCGAGCTCACCAACCCCGCGGCCTTCAGCACCGGCCGCCGCATCCGCGCCCTGGCCGTCACCCTGGCTGGCGAGATGGGCATCAAAGAGGACCTCTGGGTGCTCGAGCTCGCCGCCCTCTTCGCCCAGCTCGGCGCGGTGACGCTGTCAGCCGAGACAGTGCAGAAGCTGTACACCGGCGCCGAGTTGAGCCCCGAGGAGCAGGTGATGGTGGGCAAGCTGCCCGAGGTCGCCGACCGCTTGCTGTCCCACGTGCCTCGCTTGGAGCCGGTGCGAGACGTCATCCGCGAAGCCGCGGCGCCGATGTCGACCCGGGTCTTCTCGCGCATCCTCCGCGTCGCCACCGACTACTTCCGCTCGTCGAGCCGGGGGTTGGTGTTCGCCGAGGCCTTCGCCACGTTGGATCACGACCACAGCTACGACCGGCAGGTGCTCGATGCGCTGGCGAAGATGGAGGGGGCCGTGCGAAAGGCCAGCCGCGTCACCGAGGTCAACCTCCTCGACCTCAGGCCGGGCATGACCCTCGCCGACGACATGGTGGGCGCCAACGGGAACCTGCTCCTCGTGAAGGGCCACGCGCTCAGCCAGCACGTCATCGCTCGGCTCATCAACTGTTCCCGCGGCACCGGGGTTCGCGAGCCCATCCGCGTGTGGGCCGAAGAGAGCGATGGAACCGTGATCTGACGTCATCGACTCCCGCTCACCAGGGTGAAGCCTTCGTCGAGCCAGCCGGTGATGCCGCCGGTCATGATTTTCACCGGTCGTCCGAGGCCGGCCAGGCGAAGCGCTCCCCGCACGGCGCCGTTGCAGTGTGGGCCGGCGCAGTAGGTCACGAAGATGGTCGAGGCGGGGTACGCGGCGAGCGTGTGCTCGACCAGCTTTCGGTGCGGGAGGTTGATGGCACCCTCGATGTGACCACGCGCGTAGAGCTCGGGGCTGCGAACGTCGAGGAGCACGAAATCGGCGCCCCGCGCGAGCCCATCGTGGGTGTCCCAGCAGTCGGTCTCGAGCTCGAGCAGTGAAGAGAAGTGCCGCAGCGCGACGGCGCTCGGGGCGGGGCTGACGTCGGTGACGGAAGTGGTCATGCGGCGGAGACTGCCGTCCTCCGGCGACGACGACCAGTGACGCGAATGACAACATTCGGTAACTTCACGCCAATGTCTCGACATCGGGTCGTCTGTCTGGTCTACGACCAACTCTGCACCTTCGAGTTCGGCTGCGTGACCGAGGTGTTCGCGCTCCATCGCCCAGAGCTCGAGCGCGAGTGGTACGACTTTCGGTTGTGCGCGGTCGAGCCCGGTCCTTTGCGGGCGATGGGTGGCCTCACCGTGCAGGCAACGGGTGGGCTGAAGGCCCTCGAGCGCGCCGACACCATCGTGATTCCCGGGTGGCGCGACGTCGACGAAGCGCCGCCGCCAGCGTTGCTCGCGGGGTTGCGCAAGGCCTGGGGCCGCGGGGCGCGAATCTGCACCATCTGCTCCGGAGTCTTCGTGCCGGCGGCGGCCGGGCTGCTCGACGGCTTCAGGGTCGCGACCCACTGGCGCTACGCGAGGATCCTGGCCGAGCGCTTCCCATCGGCGCGGGTCGAGCCCAACGCGCTGTACGTCGACGAAGGGCAGCTCATCACCTCGGCCGGTTCAGCAGCCGGGCTCGACATGCTCCTGCATGTGGTGCGCAGGGACCACGGCGCGAAGGTGGCGAACCTGGTGGCCCAGCGGCTGGTGCTCTCGCCGCACCGCGACGGAGGTCAGGCCCAGTACCTGCCCCGCCCGGTCATGCCCGATGACGGCCGCCTCGCCGCGTTGATGCAGGCGCTGCGGGCGCGGCCGGGCGAGCCGCACGACTTGGCGAGCATGGCGAGGCGAGCGGCGATGAGCGTGCGTACGCTCCAGCGGCGGTTCCTCGAGTCGACGGGTATGCCGGCGCTGCAGTGGCTCATTCGTGAGCGCGTCGCCTACGCGAAGGAGTTGTTGGAGGCCGGGCGGCTGTCGGTGAGCGAGGTCGGAGAGGCCTCGGGGTTCGCCTCCGACGAGTCGTTCCGGCGGCACTTCCGTCGGGTGACCCAGGTGAGCCCGGCCCAGTACCGCCGGCAGTTCTCGGCGAGCCGAGGCTGAGCGGAGCCGCCCTCTCGGGTCGAGCGGGCAGGACGGTGCGCGCATGCCTTCAGGTGCGAGGGTGGGGGTGGTGCCCACCGACCGAGGCGGTCTGACCAGCGCCTCGACCCTAGAACGCACCAGGTCCGTGGTTGGCGGGGGTGAGGGCCAAATGGAAGAGCACCTTCCATTCGTGACGGTGGGCGGAGGAGTGCACGCGCGAAGCTGCGCCTATTCCGGGTCAGCAGGCTGCCTAATTGTCACGGAGCAGTCACCTTCGGTCCGGCGTCGGTTGAGGGAAAGGTGCCGGGCTGCTGAACTCCTCAAACATGGTGAGCGTCGAGTTGCTGGAGGACCGCGAGCTGATTCTGGCTACGCATGGGCTGTTGAGTGACATCGACCCCTCCCGGTTCCGGGAAGAGAAGGCCCCCGGGCTGCGGCTTCGCTTGGAGGACATCACCCGTCGCATGGCGAACCATTGGCGGCTTGAGCCACTGCGCGCGGCCCTGGAGTCGGAGGTCCCCCGGCTCCCGACCCAGAGAGGCCAGCGCAAGCGGTGGCTGGCCTTCAAGCGGCGACTGCAGCCGGCCTACGCGACGGTGGCGGCGCAGCTGAAGGCCGAGGCGGTGCACGTGCCCAGCTTGCGGCCGACCAACTACGTGCGGAGCGTCTTTCACGTCGGCTCGGCGCTGGTGGCCTTGCTGGTCATCGAGGCGAGCCCGTGGCGAAGCCTGGTGCTCGGGGTGGCCTTGGCGTTCAGCGCCTTCGCCTGGACCTCGGAGCTCCTCCGTCGCCGAAGCCCCAAGGTGAATGCGCTGTTGATGCGGCTGTTCGGGCCCGTGGCCCATCACCACGAGCATGAACGCATCAACTCGGCCACCTGGTTCTCGACAGCGTTGGTGGTGCTGGCGGCCACCGGCTCCTCCATCATCCCGGCGGTGGCGGTGACAGTGTTGGGAGTGGGTGATCCACTCGCGGGGCTGGTCGGCCGGCGCTTTGGCAAACACACGCTCATCCATGGGCGCTCGCTGGAGGGCACCTTGGCGTTCTTCTTCTCGGCCACCTTGGCGTCATTCGCGGTGCTGCGCGTGCTACACTCGTCGGGCCTGTCGGCGGGAGCGGCCCTGGTCGTCGCCGGAGTGGCCGCCTTCGCCGGAGCGGTGGCCGAGCTCGTCAGCCTCAAGCTCGATGACAATCTCTCGGTGCCGCTGAGCGCCGCCGCGGGGGCCGGGCTGGCACTCTTCTGCCTCTGAGGAGTTGAGCCTCTCGGGAGGTGTGCGCTGACTCGCGAGCCCGTGTAGGCTCCGTCTGTCTCACATCGCCCCCCGAGGAGACCCAACCAAATGGCCGCACCCCAGACGTCGAACCCGAAGGGCGCGGGGTCCGTTCCCGCGCCACCGATAGAGCTGAAGCCGTCGGATCTGATGAGCACCTTTTCCGAGGTCGCCCAGCGATCGACCCGTGTCTTCAAAAAGATGGCCAAGAAGCAGCGCAAGAGTGCCCTGTCGAGCATCAAAGACGAGTTTGGCATTGGCCGCGCCTTCCTCGAGCTGTGGGGTCGGCTGGCGCTCCACCCGGTGAAAGTGGCGAAGAGTCAGGCCGGGTTGTTTCGCGACTACGGCTCGCTGATGTCGGCGACGGTGCGGCGCCTCATGGGCCAGACCGTCGACCCAGTCATCGACGCGGGGAAGGACAACCGCTTCAAGGACGACGACTGGCGCAACATCGCCCTGTTCGACTTCATCAAGCAGTCGTACCTCATCGCCGCCCGCTACATGCAAGACCTGGTGGCGCAGGACCTCGGCATGTCCGAGGAGTCGCGCAAGAAGGTGCTCTTCTTCACCCGCCAGTACGTGGAGGCGATGAGCCCGACCAACTTCGTGCTGACCAACCCCACGGTGCTGTGGGAGACCATGCGCACCGGCGGGGTCAACCTGCTCAAGGGCTACAACAACCTCCTCAAGGACATCGAGGAAGGCGACGGCGAGCTCAGGGTGCGAATGACAGATATGAATGCCTTCAAGGTGGGCGTCAACGTCGCCACCACCCCGGGCAAGGTCATCGCACAGAACAGCCTCAGCCAGCTCATTCAGTTCGACCCGCAGACAGACAAGCAGTACAAGCGCCCGCTGCTCATCATCCCCCCGTGGATCAACAAGTACTACATTCTCGATCTCCGCGAGAAGAACAGCTTCATTCGCTGGGCGACGAGCCAGGGCCACACGGTCTTCGTCATCTCGTGGGTGAACCCCGATGCCCAGCTGGCCCAGAAGGGCTTCGACGACTACATGACCGAGGGGCCCCTGGCGGCTCTCGACGTCATCGAGAAGGTGACGGGCGAGCACGACATCAACGTCATCGGCTACTGCCTGGGGGGCACGCTCCTCGGCTCGACCCTGGGCTACATGGCGGCCAAGGGCGATACCCGCGTCGCCTCGGCGACCTTCCTCGTCTCGCTGCTCGACTTCAGCATTCCCGGCGAGCTGGGCGTCTTCATCGACGAGAAGCAGGTCACCAACCTCGAGAAGCGAATGAACGAGCGCGGCTACCTCGAGGGCTCGGAGATGGCCGGTACCTTCAACCTCATGCGCTCCAGCGACCTCATCTGGTCGTTCGTGGTGAACAACTACCTCATGGGGAAGGACCCGGTGCCGTTTGACTTGTTGTACTGGAATGCCGACTCCACCCGCATGCCGGCGGTGATGCACAGCTTCTACCTGCGCAACATGTACATGAAGAACCTGCTGCGGGTCCCCAACGGCATCACCCTCAAGGGCACGCCCATCGACCTGTCGAAGGTGAAGACGCCGGCGTACTTCATCTCGACGGCGGAGGACCACATCGCCCCCTGGAAGTCGACGTACTTGGGCTCCCTCGCCCTCGGCGGGCCGGTGCGCTTCGTCCTCGGCGGCTCGGGCCACATCGCTGGCATCGTCAACCCGCCGTCGGCCAACAAGTACGGGTTCTTCACCAATGACGAGCGCCCGGCCAAGCCCGACGAGTGGATGGCGAAGGCGAGCCGGAGCGACGGCTCCTGGTGGACCGACTGGCAAGCCTGGGTGACGGGGTTCTCGAAGGACCAGGTCGCCGCGCGCAAGCCGGGGGCCAACGACGTCCCCGTGCTCGACAACGCCCCGGGCTCCTTCGTGGCGGCTCGGCTCTAAAGAAGAACCCAACGCGGGGGCCCACGTCTTCGGTGACAGGGGCTCCCAGCGGGCTCGCGGCCACGTTCATGGCGTGCCTGCCTCGGGCCCGCGCGTGCGCTATGCTCGTCCTCGTGTCATCGACGTCCACCTTCGGGGCCCTCAGCGGCAACCCTCTCCACCGCTCGTTCTTTCGCGAACGCGTGGGGCGCATGGCCGGGGCTGGAGCATTGGACGACTGGCTGGTCGAGGAAGCGAACGTGAGAGGGTACCTCGGCGCGGTCGGGTCTGTCGTTCCCGATCGTGCGCCCACGATCGGGCTTTCAGACGAGGAGCTGATCATCGCGTTGCTCATGCCGCACACGCCTACGGATGGGCGACTGTTCAAGCTCGTTGTCCGCATGCTCCAGCGGGCAACCTTCGACCCCCAGTCGCTGTGGTTTCAGGCGCGAAGAGAGCGCGCCGACCGGGTCCTGTACTGGGTCTTGCAGCAGGTTCCTGAGCTCGAGCGAGTCACCGGTGTCAGCGCTTTGCTCGCCGTCATTTCGGGCCCGCCTCGCGGGTATCGAGGCCTCAAATTCAACTACGACGGCTCGCGGTTGCTTCGGCGCCCCGCGACAAAGGAGTCGGTGTGGAGAGCGGCCCGGCGCTGATACTCCGCACACTCGACCGCCACCTGACCGGTCCGGGCCAGGTTCGGCTCTTCGGCGGAGCAGCCTTCGTGCTCGGCTATGGCAGAAGCCGCACGACCGACGACGCCGATCTGCTGCTGGACGATCGGGAATGCCAGGCGCTGATCGACGACGCCGGGTTCTCCGACGCGATCGAGTCGACCAATCGCGAGCTCGAACCCCGAGGGCTGTACCTCACGCACATCTTTGGGCCCGAGCAGCAGGTGCTGTCACCTGGTTGGCGAGCGGCGTGTCGCCCGATTCCCCTCAACGGGTTGAGCAGGCTGAGCGTTTCTTGCCTCGGACCCGTCGACCTCGCCCTCACGAAGATGGGGCGAGCCGATGACGAGGACCTGGCCGACATCGCGTTCCTCGTCCGGACACAGCAGCTCGAAGTGGACACCTTGCGTCGAGCCATCGAAGTGGCCGTCGCCCCGCCCGAGTACGCGGAGATATTCGCCGGTGCCAAGCCAAAGGTCCTCGACCTGTTGGCCAGGTCCACCTGACGAGCCTCAGGGGAGCGGGGATCGAGCAGCCGAGGGCGGCATAGACATCGTTCACAAGGCGCTGGCGTCGCTCTTCCGCGGTGAGCCGCGCGGCTGTTTGACACGCTTGGGCGTGGCGCCTGTCGCCGCCTTCGAGCTCGTGCCCACCCGCGTTCCGGACTTCACCGCCGGGCGGGCCCCTTGGGTCCGCTTGGCCTTCGGGGCCTTCCCGGTGGCGGTGGCCTGCTTCGCCTTGGCCTGCGGTGCGCCACGGGCGGAGCCTCTTCGGTCGCTCACTGCCTTGGCCGCCTCCGCCTCCACAGGCGCGTCGAGCTCGAGACCGAAGAGCTCCGACAGCCCCTCTCCCCCGAGGATTCGGCCGGCGGACGGTTTGGCTTTGGACAGCGGGATGCCACGGCCGGCCTGGGCGATCAGCTCCCCCTCGTCGACCTTGCGCAGCTTGAACAAGAGCTCCGGCTGCTGGTCGAGCCGAGCCCCGATGCCGTACAGCACGGCCGCGACGTGCTTGCACATCGACGCCCAGTCAGGGCAACTGCAGGAGAGCTGGATCTCCGTTGGCGCGGGAAAGAGACCCGTCTTCGGTTCGCAGAGCCGCTCCATCACGCCCTTTGAGAACCGCCCCTGGAGCAGCTCGACGAGGGAGTCGATGGCACCGGCGCTGTCCACGCATATCGACGTCCACTGCGCTCGATCAACGGGCGCGACCTTCACGGCAACCTTGTACAGCGTTGAGCCGGAGACGACGGCTGAGACCTCGCCCGGGGCGACCTGCAGGTCGACCACCGAGCCGTTGCGCACGTAGGTGCGACCGCGCGGCAGGCGGTTGGCGTAGTCGCTGTAGCGTTCGAGGTTGTCGCACCAGGCTTTGCCCCAGAAACTCTGGGCGATCTTCCGGCCCTCGATCACCACCGGCGAAACCGATTGCCCCTTCTTCTTGAGCCGCTGCAGCTCACGCACGGCCTCCTGCCTGCGCACGGACATCGGGACGTAGGGCTTCCAGTCGTAGAACATCGTCACTCCTTCATCGCGGCATCGAGGTCGAGGGTGACCAGCCTGAGGAGATCCTCGTCCTTCATCTCGGTCAGGTTGAGCTCGGCGCCGCCTTCGAGCAGCTCGCTCGACAGCTTCTTCTTCGACTCGATGAGCGCGTCGATCTTCTCCTCGACGGTCCCCTTGCAGACAAACTTGTGCACCAGGACGTTCCTCTTCTGGCCGATGCGAAAGGCTCGGTCGGTGGCCTGGTTTTCGACCGACGGGTTCCACCAGCGATCGAAGTGGACAACGTGGGAGGCGGCCGTGAGGTTGAGCCCCGAGCCACCCGCCTTCAGAGAGAGCACGAAGAACGGAATGCGCTCATCTTCCTGAAATTGTTTCACCAGGTCCTTGCGCTTCTTCACCTCGGTCTCCCCGTGCAACACCAAACCGGGGCGCCCGAAGACGCTGCCCAGGAAGGCGGCGAGCGGGGCGGTCACCTCCCGGAACTGGGTGAAGACGAGCGCCTTCTCTTGCTTGGCGGCGATGGTCTCGGCGATCTCCTTGAGCCTCGACCACTTCCCACTGTCGCCCTCGCCCCAGGCGCCGTCGCCCAGCCACTGCGAGGGGTGGTTGCAGATCTGCTTGAAGCGCATGAGAAAGGACAGGACCACGCCCCTTCGCTTCATGCCGTCGATGGCCTGGAGCTCTTCGGTGAGCGCCTCCACCGCCTGCTGGTAGAGCGCCGCCTGCTTGCGGCTCAACTGACAGAAGGCCTTCACCTCGGTCTTCTCGGGCAGATCCGAGATGACAGTCTTGTCTGTCTTGAGTCGGCGCAGAATGTAAGGCCGGACGAGCTCCCTCAATGGACCGTAGGAGCTGCCGGGGCCAGCGGCGAGGCGCTTGGAGTAGGTGGTGAACTCCTTCGCCGAGCCGAGGAGCCCGGGGTTGATGAAGTCGAAGATGGACCAGAGATCGCCCAGCCGGTTCTCGATGGGCGTCCCGGTGAGGGCGATCCGCCCGCGGGCGCTGAGCTGCTTCACGGCCTTGGTCTGCTTCGCCCCCGAGTTCTTTATCGCCTGGGCCTCGTCGAGGATGACGAGCTGCCAGGGCGCCGAGGCGAGCCAGGGCAGACGCAGCAGGCTGCCGTAGCTGGTGATGACGAGATCCTTCGTCGAGAGCTTCTCGGCGCTCATGGCCCTGAGCTCGCTCGCGGGCATGGCCGACGGATGGGCGACGAGCGCCTCGAGGCTGGGGGCGAAACGCTCGAGCTCCGCCGTCCAGTTGGCGAGGAGGGAGGCCGGGGCGACGAGCAGGCTCGGCAGGCGCTGGGTCGCACCGCCGCGCTTGGCAAGAAGGAGGAGCGAGAGCACCTGAATCGTCTTGCCCAACCCCATGTCNNCCCATGTCGTCGGCCAGGCAGGCGCCGAGGCCCAGGCTGGACAGCAGGTGCAGCCACCTCAGCCCGACCTCCTGGTAGGGGCGCAAGGTGCCGTGGAGCGCGTCACCGGGGTCCACCTTGGCGAGGCCCTCCGGCGACCGAAGGCCCTTGAGCGCCTCGGCGAGCCACGGCCCGGCGGCGACGCGGGACCACTGGGGGTCGACGCGGGTTCCCTCGCCCTCCGCGGTGAGCTCGGCCCCGGCGAGCATCCGCATGGCCTCGGCGAAGGTGAGCCCACCCTGGCTGGCGAGGCGCTCGGCCTCCTGGAACCGCCGGAGGGTTCGATCGATTCTGTCTCGATCCACCTCGACCCATTGGCCGCGAATGAGCGCCAGGCCGTTGGAGCCGGCGAGCAGCGCCTTCACCTCGGCGGGGGTCAAGGCTTCGCCGTCGAGCGCCAGGCCCGCGTGGAAGTCCAGCAGCGCGTCCTTGCCGAGCCCTGAGGGTGCCTTGGCCCCGACGGTGCCGGTGACCTGCGGGCGTGCGGGCCGCCCGGCGCGCCACGTCGCCGGCATGCGCACGACGACGCCTGCATGCTCCAGCGCGGGCGCGTCGCCGAGGAAGCGGAAGGCCTCCTGGACGGACCAGCGGAGGGGGTGGAAGAGCTCCCCGGCGTCCACCATCTCCTTGAGCCAGGCACAGCGCTCCGCCGCGCGCTGCACGGGGAGAAGGAGCGAGAGGAGGCGGGCCTTGTTGGCGGCGCCGGCGTACTCGCTGAGCGCCTGCCCGAGGGGGAGGTGCTGGGCCTTGCCGTGAGCCGAGAGGCGGCCGGTATAGGTGGCGAGAAAGGCGAACGGGGCCTCTTCGTCGCGGCGGTTCTCGGCGAGGTTGAAGTGGACGCGCCCGACGAGGTTCCAGGCCGGGTTGAGGGCCTGGAGGAAGTCCTGGAGGGTGGCGCCTGAGGCGCGGAGTGCTTCAGCGAAGGCTTGCGCGAGGTCGGCCCAGAGCGACTCCAGCACGGAGGGAGTGAGGTACTCGGCGCCGGGCATCAGCGGGGCGGCGGCGGCGAGGGCCTCGAGCTCCCCGGCGGTCGGAGGCGGAGGCAGGGCGAGGGGCTCGGCCCTTCCGGCGGTCGAGGTCGAGCCCGGGCTCGTGCAGAGCGCGGCCACGAAGCGGGAGCCAAACTCGCGCCAGTAGCTGAAGACGGGAGGGAGGACGGTGCCGACCTCGGTGGCGCCGAGGAGGAGGAGCCCGTCGCCGGTGCCCTTGGCAAAGGCCTCCTCGATGCGCTGAGCGCGCTCTGAGGAGAGGTCAGCCGCGTCTTCGGCGGGGCTCGTCGCGAGGCGGCCGTGAGGGGTGAGACAGAGGGTGAGACCGTGGCCGTGGTCGCTCAGAGTGGCTTGCTCCGTCGGTCGGCCGTTGCGGACGTCGGGCCTGAGGGGCGCGAGTGTCAAGGCGGCGGTTGTAGCCTCGGTCCGCCAGCGGGTCCACCAACCTTGGACGAAGACCCGCGCCACCTCGATGGCTCCTGGGCAAACGGCAACGACCCAGAATGAATCGACGCGCGCTGTAACGCCAGTCCCCGCTCGTCGCCATATTCCTGCGGCGGCCATTTCCGCCTGTGCCGCACGACCATCAGGCCCGCGTGGTCGGCGGCAGCACAGATCCGCGGGCAACGAAGAGGGGGAGTCGTGACGCAGAAACGATATTCTTTTGGTTTGTTGGTGACGGTGGCGCTCGCTGGCTGTGGTCCGGACGCCGAGAGGCAGCCCGAAGTCGCAGTGGCCACGAAGAGTGGACTGACATTTGCGAAGTTCAAAGCAGAGGTCTATCGCGAGCCAGAGAGTGGAATATACATCGTCGATGGAGACACGCCTATAGAGACTGAGGCGCAGCTCGAGACATTCTTCGAGCACCTGGGAGAACCGCAGGCACTGATCGTCGACCAGGCCGGGGGAATCGACGACAAGTGGAGTGCATCGCAGAAGCTGAACTTGACCTATTGCGTGAGCACGGGGTTCGGCGCCAACTACAACGCCGTGGTTCAGGCGATGGGTGCTGCCTCGAACGCCTGGCAGCGGGCAGCGCTGGTGAGATTCGTTCACCTCGGCGCCCAAGACGCGACGTGCACTGCATCCAACGCCAACGTGGTGTTCAACGTGAGTCCCACGAGCGGCCAGCCGTACCTCGCTCGGTCCTTCTTCCCGAACTCCGCGCGGGCCTCACGCAATGTGCTCATCGACTCGACTTCATTCGGGGGCATCGCACCGTACACGCTGCCGGGCATTCTTCGCCACGAGCTCGGGCATACCATCGGGTTCCGACACGAGCACACTCGACCCGAGGCGGGAACCTGCTTCGAGGACAACAACTGGCGGGCGCTCACGACCTACGACTCGGCGTCGGTGATGCATTATCCCCAGTGCAACGGCACCAACAGGGGAGATCTGGTGCTCACCCAGCGGGACATCTTCGGGGCGGCGCGGCTCTACGGAGCAGACACGATGGCCGGGGAACAATGGGCCGTGTCCTGGGGACCGAATCGCCTCGATATCTTTGGTTTGGGCACCGACAACCAGATGTATCACAAGGCCTGGACGGGGACTGCCTGGGCTCCCTCTGCCGGTGGCTGGGAGCCGCTGGGTGGCGTCTTCAATAGCCCTCCATCGGTCGTTGCCTGGGGCCCCAATCGACTCGACATCTTCGGCCTTGGCACCGACAACCAGATGTATCACAAGGCCTGGACTGGCACCGCCTGGTCTCCCGCTGGCACGGGTTGGGAGCCGCTGGGTGGCGTCTTCAGCAGCCCTCCTGCAGTCGTCGCCTGGGGCCCCAATCGGCTCGACATCTTCGGCCTCGGCCTCGACAATCAGATGTACCACAAGGCCTGGACTGGCACGGCCTGGGCACCTTCCATCTCGGGTTGGGAGCCGCTGGGCGGCGTCTTCAACAGCCCTCCAGCAGTCGTTGCCTGGGGCCCAAATCGGCTCGACATCTTCGGCCTCGGCACCGACAATCAGATGTACCACAAGGCCTGGACTGGCACGGCCTGGGCACCTTCCATTTCCGGTTGGGAGGCACTGGGCGGCGTCTTCACGAGCTCTCCCACGGTCGTATCCTGGGGAGCGAACCGACTCGACATCCTCGGCTTGGGGAACGACTACCAGCTGTACCACAAGGCCTGGACAGGCACGGCCTGGGCACCTTCCATCTCCGGATGGGAGCCGCTGGGCGGCGTCTTCACCAGCGCTCCGTCCGTAGCAGCCTGGGGAGCGAACCGACTCGACATCTTCGGTCTCGGCACGGACTCTCAGATGTATCACAAGGCCTGGACGGGCACGGCCTGGGCGCCTTCCATTTCCGGTTGGGAGCCACAGGGCGGCGCCTTCACGAATACGCCTGCGACAGTCGCCTGGGGCTCGAACCGTCTCGATGTCTTTGACTTGGGGACGGACTACCAGATGTACCACAAAGCCTGGACTGGCACTGCCTGGTATCCCGCTGGCGGCGGCTGGGAGCCACTGGGCGGCGTGTTCAACGAGCCGTAGACACGCAGCTCGCGTGACGGGTTCCTCGGGTAGCGCTGCGTCTCGATGTGGCGCTCCCGAGGGTTTCAGCCGTCACCGGGGCGGCACGAAGATGTCGGGGCGAGCGGGCGCCGCCATGCCCTGGCCAATGTGGAAGCTCGGGTGTGGCGGTTGATTATAGGCCGTCTGCTCGGAGCTCACCTGCATGCGGTACTGCGGGTCGTGCATGAGCGTGAAGAGGCGGCGGCTCGTCACCGCCGTCGTGGTGTACACCCGCAGGGCCGAGCTGTCCGACTCACGCCAGACGACCTCTTCACGCCAATCTCCCAGGAGGTCCGCGGTGAGCACCGGCGTCGACTTGGTGCCGTTGTTCGACGCGCACCCTCCGGCGTTGAGGAGCACCGCGCCGCCGTACTTCGTCACCGAGGTGCCGTCCTCCAGCTCTCGGGACTCGTCGGCGTCCCACCAGACGAGGAAGTTGACCGACGCGGGCTGGCTCGCCACCGAGGCGCCGGTGGTGGCCGAGAGGAGCCCGGCGCCCGTCCAAACCTCGGCGCCCCCATTCGAGGGCTCGACATCGGCCGCCACGCCCCGGCCCGTGTCTTTCCCAGTGACCGGCCCCTTCCGCAGCACCTCGCAGGTGCTGGCGTCGTGCACGTCCCAGGACGGCTTGGTGCCATCCTCGTGGGCCATGAAGACCTCCAACCCTGGCCGCGTGGGAATGAGGTCGGTGACGTGCAGCGCGTCGCCGTGACCGAGGTCCGTGGAGCACCTCGCCGTGCCGTCGCTGTTGATGACCGACGCGCCGTAGATGAGCTCTTGGGCTCCGTCGCCGTCGACATCGGCCACCGCCATCGTGTGGGCGCCCTGCCCGGTATAGGCACTGCCAGCGTTGCTGTCGGCTTTCCAGAGCTGCGTCAGCGCGCCTCCGCGGAAGCTCCACGCCGTCACGGTGGCCCGGGTGTAGTAGCCCCGAGCCATGAGAATGGCGGGCCGGCCGCTGGCCTTCTTGCCCTGCCCCAGGTCGCTCACGAAGCCGGCCGACGCGAGGAACCGGTCGACCCGGTTGCCGTAGCTGTCGCCCCAGGAAGACACGGTCCCTCGAGGCACGTCGAAGGCGACGGTGGCCAGCTCGGCCCCGGTGACGCCAGAAAAGACAGTCAGGTACTCGGGCCCTGACAGCACGTAGCCCGACGAGTTGCGGTACTCCACCGAGTCGTCATCGTTCGCCGCCGGGCCCTTCTTGAGAAACGCGCCCGTGCCGTCGCGGGTCCCCGGAGCTGTCTTGACTGCCACCTCCGCCTTCCCATCGCCGTCGAAGTCGTAGACGACGAATTGGGTGTAGTGGGCTCCGGCGCGAATGTTGGGCCCGAGGTCGATGCGCCACAGCCGCTTCCCGCTCAGCGTGTACGCGTCGAGGAAGACGTGCCCGGTGCAACCCGACTGGGAATTGTCCTTCGCGTTGCTCGGGTCCCACTTGAGGACGAGCTCGTACTGGCCATCGCCGTCGAGGTCGCCGGGGCTGCCGTCGTTGGCGCTGTAGGTGTACGCCTCGTTGGCGGTGGGGCAGGTGCTGGCGGTCGTCCCGTCGGCCGGGCGGTCGAGGGGAATGCGGAGGTACTCCTGGGCCCAGACGGCCACGGGGCTCGAGCGCGCCTGCTCGACGCCGCCGATGACGAGGCTGACCGCGTACCGGGCCAGGGCCGTGCCGCCGGTGTCGAGGAAGTTGGTGCTGCCGGTGACCAGCGAGACGGGAAGCCCATCGCGGTAGAGCTGGTACGCCACCGACGCCTCTCCATACTCAAAGCCGAACATACGCCAGCCAACGTAGACGCCTTGGGGCACCTTGAGCGCCACCACCCCGCGATCCAGCGCTTCCATCTGGAAGTGGCCAGCGGTCGGCACCCACGGAGCTCCGGCGTCCAACGGCCCTGACCCCGAGTCCGCGACCGCCCTGCCCGCGTCGCGAGCCTCCGCGCCTCCATCACGCCCCGCGTCGGGCGCGCCGTTCTCATCTGGAGCGCCCGCATCTGGAGCGGACCCGGCGTCGTGCTGGAGCCCGCCATCGACGGAGCCATCGGTGCCGCTCGTGCCTCCACCACCACCTCGTCCACCACTGGGCGATTGCCCACCGACGGCGCCGGTGCAGCCGACCACGAGGAGCGTCAGGAGCGTCCAGCTCGTGGCCTTTCGTGGGCTGGTGACGGCGGTTCGACTCATGGCGGGGGAGAGAGGCGGTCGCCTGGGTGACCGGGTCAATGGCGAAATCCGGTGCTTCTTTGGGTACTTGGCGAAACCGGAGCGGTTGACTCCTCGCGTTCATCTTCGGTTCATGGACAGCTCTCTAGGGTGCTCCTCGTGCCCCTGATGGTGGGCCTCAAGGAGCGATTGGCCATGAAACGAGTGAAGGTATGGGACGTCGCGGTACGAGTGTCGCACGTCGCGCTGGGCAGTCTGGTGCTCGCCGCGTTTCTCACTGCCGATGAAGACGATACGGTTCCCCTGCACACCCGCTTGGGGTTGGTCCTGTTGGGGGTGGTGCTCTTCCGCCTGGTGTGGGGCTTCGTCGGCAGCCCTCATGCCCGGTTCAAAGATTTCGTGAAGTCCCCCCGCGAGGTGCTGGCCGCGGCGCGCGCGATGGTTCGAGGAAAGCCCGAGTCGCACCTGGGCCACAACCCCGTCGGCGGAATGATGGTGGTGGCGCTGCTGGCGACGCTCTTCACCATCGCCGCCACGGGCATCGTCATCGCGTCGGGCCCCGAGTGGAACGGTGCCCTGGCCGGCGTGTTGTCGAAGAGCTCGGCGCACGCGGTGAAGGAGCTGCACGAGGGCGCAGCGCAGTTCCTGCTCGTGCTGGTCGCCTTCCATGTGTTGGGCGTGGTGGTGTCTTCGCTGCTCGAGAAGCAGAACCTCATCAAGGGCATGGTGACGGGGTACAAGCGGGCCCCCGAAGCCATGGAGGGCTCCTTGACTCCCGCTCGGAGCCGGGCGTTCGGCTTGGTGGCGGCGGTGATGTTCTCGGTGGCCGCGGTGCTGTTGGCCTGGAAGCTCTTGCCAGTGGGCACGGCCGAGGCGGCGACCCCTTCTTCAGCCGTCCTCTCCCAGTACGAGGCCAGGGCACGGCAGGAGGACCCGAGCTTCCAGCGCTTCGACGCCAGCCGCGGCCGGGCCCTGTACACCGAAGAGCACCCGGGGAAGAACGGCACCATCTCGTGCGTCACCTGCCACACCGAGGACGCTCGCCGTGAGGGGCGCTCACCGGTGGGGAAGGTCATCGAGCCCTTGGCGCCGTCGGCCAACCCCCAGCGCTTCACCGACCTCGTCAAATCAGACAAGTGGTTCGACCGCAATTGCAAGCACGTCCTCGGGCGCCTGTGCACGGCCCGCGAGCGCGGCGATGTCCTCACCTACCTCTTCACGATGTGACCCGAGCGAGAGAACCATGACGACGAACCTGAAGCGTGGATTGACGATGGTGTTGGCGGCGGCCTTGGTGGTGCCGGTGATGGCCCGAGCCGACGACGACGACGAGCGCGAGGAGCACCACCGCGGGCACCAGGGCCGCCGGGAGGGGCGGGAGCACCAGGAGGGCTCGCGCGAAGGTGGGCGGGGCGGTGGCTCACCCGGCGCGGTGCGGGCCACGCCACAATGGGCGACCTACACGGCCGAGTGCGGGAGTTGCCACATGGCGTTCCCGCCTTCGATGCTCCCGGCGAGCTCGTGGAAGGCCCTCATGAATGGGCTAGCGAATCACTTCGGGGAGAGCGCCGAGCTCGACGCGCCCACTCGGACGGGGCTCGAGACGTGGCTGACGCAGAATGCCGGGCGTGAGGTGGGTGGCGCACCGCTGCGCATCACCTCGCTGGGCTGGTGGCGCCGGGAGCACGACGAGCTCGACCCTTCGGTGTACCAGCGCAAGGCCGTGGCGAGCCCGGCGAACTGCGGCGCGTGCCACCCTGGTGCGAATGAAGGTGCGTTCGGCGAGCACCAGGTCAAGATTCCCCGCGATGCGCCTCTTGCTCGCTGAAGACACCGAGGCCCTGGCCAGGAGCCTCTCCCAGGGCCTCACCGAGGAGGGCTTCACGGTCGACGTGGTGGGCGACGGCGTGAGCGCGTTGCACCTCGCCTCCGAGGTGCGGTTCGACGTCATCGTGCTCGACCGCATGATGCCGGGGCTCGACGGGTTGTCGGTGCTGAGGACCCTGAGGGAGCGGGCGGTGCGCACCCCGGTGCTGGTGTTGACGGCGCTGGGCGAAGTGCACGACCGCGTCGACGGCCTCGACGCTGGGGGCGACGACTACCTCGTCAAGCCGTTCGCCTTCGCCGAGCTGTTGGCTCGCCTTCGGGCGCTGGTGCGGCGCGAGCACGGGCAGGCCTCGAACACGGTGGAGGTCGGCCCGCTGGTGTTGCACCTGGCGAGCCGGACAGCGACGGTGAATGGGCAGGCCATCGAGCTCACGGCGCGGGAGTACACGGTGCTGGAGCTCTTCGTCATGAAGCCCGGGGCCACCTGGTCGCGCACCCAGCTCGCCGAGCGGCTGTACAACGAAGAGGCGGAGCGAGACTCCAACGTCATCGACGTCTTCGTGGCGCGGCTGAGGAAGAAGTTGGAGGCGGCGGGGCTCCCCGGTGGCCAGTTGATTCGCACGCAGCGGGGCGCCGGGTACCGCTTCGACCCGTCGGCGGTGGACCCATGAGCCTGAGGGCGCGGCTGATTCTTCTGGTGTCGGTGCTCACCATCGCGCTGCTCGGCGGGCTGGGGCTTTACCTGGGCGGCTCGCTGCGGGCCTGGACCACGGAGGTGGTCGACGCGGATCTCGACCAGCGGGCCAAGGGTCTCGCCCACGAGGTGGAGTTCGAGCATGGCCGGCTCGAGCTCGACGACGACGACCTCCGGCGCCGGGGCTGGCCCTTCCGCATCGAGGAGCGCGACGGCTCGGTCCTCTTCACCAGTCGGGTTGGCTGGCCCCTCACCTCGACTCCGCCGCTGGGCTTCTCGACGGTCGACGGCGTCGACGGTGCTCCCTTACGGGTGCTGTCGCTCGCCTTCGAGCCCCACGGTGGCCACGGCCAGCAGCTCCTGCTGCGCGTCGCCGCACCGCTGACCACCTTCGGCGCCCTGGCGGATCGCTTCCGCACCGGGCTCCTGGTGGCGCTGCTGCTCGCCGTCGCCCTGGGCGCTGCTGGAGCAGCGGTGCTGGCCCAGGTCTTCCTCCAGCCTCTGCGCCGGCTTTCCCAGCAGGTCGCGGGCGTCGAGGCGAGCTCTCTGGGGACCCGCCTCGAGACGGCTGGCCTCGACCCCGAGCTGGGGCGGCTCGCACAGGCGTTCAACGGCATGTTGGGTCGCCTGGCCGGGGCGTTCGACGCTCAGCGGGCCTTCGTCGGTCGAGCGAGCCACGCCCTGCGGACACCGCTGGCGAGCATTTTGTCTCAGGCCGAGGTGGCGCTCCTAAGAGAGCGCTCGCCCGAGGCGTACCAGGCGGCGCTCATGGCCATCGCCGAGGCGGCGCGGGGCTCGGCGCAGCTGGCCGACGGTCTGTTGGCGCTGACGAGGGCCGACGCCGCCGACCACGGAGCAGCGCGGGATGCGGTGTCCGTCTCGGACCTGGCGCTCGAGCTGGGTCGGCTCTTCACCCCGCGGGCCGAGGCGGCGGGGCTGCGGTTCTCGGCGGAGGCTCCCGATGGCCTCTCGGTGCGCGCCACCCGCCAGCGGCTCCGCGAGATGCTCGACGCCCTCTTGGACAACGCTCTGCGGTACACGCCCCGGGGAGGTGCGGTGCGCTTCGAGGCGCGGGCCGAGGGAGCCGCCGTGGTGCTGGAGGTGACGGACACCGGGCTGGGCATCGAGGCCCACGAGCAGGCGCAGGTCTTCGAGCGTTTCTTCCGGGGCAGCGCAGCGGCGAAGTCGGGCCAGCCGGGCAGCGGGCTGGGGTTGTCACTGGTGAAGGCGCTCAGCGAAGCCGACGGCGCCACGCTGGTGGTCGAGCGACAGCACGGCGGAGGGACACGGGCGCGGCTGCGCTACCCGTCGTGAGGGCTCACGGACGGCTGTCGATGGCGCTGAAGGTCGCCGTGGCCAGGCCCGGCGCGGGGGTGGAGCGCCGACGACGGGGCGCGGGCACCGGGAGCCGGCGTTCGAGCACGTGGTAGCGAGTAGCGAGTCGTCCGATGATGGCGACGGCGGCCGACACGAAGAAACAGAACTGCTCATTCACCAGGCCCATGTCTCCGAACGCCTGGAAGAGGTAGGTCATGATGATGCTGAGCGAGGCGAAGAGGGCCACTCGCTCTTGCCAGGCCTTGCTGTAGCGGAGCAGACGAGCCAACAGGTAGCACGTCACTGCCAAATAGAAGAGCACCACCCCGAAGCCCACCACACCTCCAATCCAGAGCAGCCAGAGAATGGAGTTGTGCCCGATGAGGCCAAACCCAGACTGACGGAAATCGAAGACGGGCACGTACTCTCTGAAGTGGTGCCCGAAGCCTTCTCCGAACATGAGGCCCGCGGCCTTCCAGGTCTGGAGGATGTTGTAGTTCTCCAAGTCGCGCTCGAGGTTCGACGCACCCTCGTCGCTGTCTTCGTCTGTCATCACCACGGACTTGAGCTTCTCGACAGGCAAGAAGGCCTTGCTGTGGCTGTTCCACCCGACCCCGACATACAGCGCGATGACTGGAGAGAGGATGATGGACCAGCGAACGACGAAGCGTTTGACCCGGTGCATCGGGGGGCTCATCAGGAAGACGGCCACCAGCCCCAGCGCCAGGTCGAGGTAGGCGATGCGCCGGTCGTTCAGCACGATGGCGAAGAACACCCAGGGGATCCACAGGACGAAGACCAGGAGGGTGCCCCAGGAAGGTCGCTCCCAAACCATGAGCATGGCGACGACCATGGCCGTCACGAGAATCATCGTGTCGTCATGACCGGTGGTGTGAGGTGGGTCGGCCCCCATCGGGTTCGCGATGGCGTAGATGAAGTAGATGCCCAACAGCGACTTCACGATGCTCCCGATGACGAGCACCCAGAAAACGGCCTTGAGGTCTCTGGGGAAGTCGAAGGCGTAGAGCATCAGCGTCGCGAGCAGCGGCAACATCAAGAGCGAGCGGTACTGCCACAGCCCTTCGCGGACGTCGGCGCCACCTCGCGCTATGCCCCAGACGACCATCCACAGCACGCCGATGCCGGAGATGACCAGGCAGACTCTCAGCAGGCGAGGCGCCTGGGCTCCGTTGGGGTCGAGCGAGAGTCGCCGTCCGGAGTCCATGACCCTCCGCTGGAACATCAGCGCGGCCAGCCCGAGGAAGCAGAACTCGAAGCCGGTGAAGTTGGCGATGTTTCGGTAGAAGATCTGACCGATGGGGTTGAGGGGCGAACGCCAGAGACCCGCGAAGGGGCTGTCTCCCGGGTCATCGGCGGTAACCGCGATGAGCATCAAGCCCAGCAGGGGCCACTTCAGTGGCTGGGTCCAGAGCTGCCAGAGAGCGAGCGCGCCGAGCAACGGAGCCACGGCGACGGCGGGGTTGCCCTTCGACAGGCCAAGCGTGAGCCCGGTGGCAAGCGCCAGGGCCACCGCGAGCATCATCGCGCGACCGCGGGGCCGCTCCGGGGTTCCTCCCCAGTCGGTCGGCAAACCAGCCAGCACCTTCAACCTCAGGCTCCGTTCGAGCTGCCCGCCAGACACCACCTTTCCGGCGGACATGGCGAGGGCGAACGCCGCGGAGAAGCCCGAGAGGCCGACCACCACCAGAAAGACGAGCGCCACGACGACGGGGGGCATGCCTTCGGGCTCTTTGGGCCACTGTGGCGGCTTGACGACCACGAAGCGCATGGCGTTGGTTCTCCGCAACACGTCGACGGAGATGCGGTTGTCGCTCCTCTGGATGTCGAGCTCGGCAGCCCGGGAGAGGTCGGCGAGGAGCTCGGCGATGTCGCCCTCGACCAGGGCGAAGCGCCGCTCTGCCTGGGCGCGCTTGAGCTCGGCGTCGATGCGGTCGTTCCGAGATTTGATTTCCACGCGTTTGGCGGCGAGGCGCTCGTCGAGGTCTTCTCCGCTCTGCTCCAGCGCGCGAATGGTGCTGGTCTCGCGCTCGGCCTGGGTGAGGGCGAGGAGCGACTGGGCCAGGGCCATGGCGATCTCGGGGGAGGGCCACTGCACCTCGAGGCTGACGTGGTTCCCGCTCGAAGAGACCGAGACGCGCTTCTCGAGCAGGGACACCAAGGCATCGAGGAGGTCGGCCTCCGGGACCTTGGCCCTGAGCTTGTCGACGAGCAGCAGGGGGAGGGGCCGGGAGGCGGCCCACAGGTCGATGAGCCCGGCGCGCTTCACCAGAGCGACGAGCGTCGCCCTCGACTGGAGCAGCTCGGGGAGCTCGGCCAGCTCGGCCTTCTGGGAAGGGACGGCGGAGAACGGCGTGGCGAGGCGATGGACGATCAGGGGCTCTGAGACGTAGACGTCGGCTCTGACGACCCAGGTGCGCTGAGAAACGGCCAGCAAGGCGCCGCCGATGAGGGCGGTGATGAGTGCGCAGATGACCGCGGCGGTGCGGTGGCGCGCCAGAGTGATTCGAACGGTCTCCCGAAAGACCTGGGCCGCGCGCACGTAAGAGACCTACCGCGACAAGGCGCGTGCGTCACCAACGGTGTGCTCTGGGCGGGGTCTCGTGACGAGGCGCCTGAGGCACCGCTCATCCGCAGTGGAACAGACTCCACTCCTGGGCGTCCCTTCGACCGCTTCCCCCCGCCCTTCCNNCCCTGCCAGGGGAAGGGGGCCCGCTCATAGGGCCGCGGGGCCCGGGACGACCGCGCTGCCTACGGTCGCCTCCTGGGTGACTGAACGCTGGAGTGGCGTGGCGGCTCGTCGGGGCCTCCACCACCGCCCCAGTTCACTCTGACTCGGGAGCTTCAGGGTTCAGGCAATGCCCTCGGTCTTGGGCCCTCTGCTGGTCAAGGACGTCCGCGGAGCCGGAGTCCGCTCTCAGAACAGGAGCGCCCAGGCCCACGTTGGTCCCCGGCCGGAAACGCGTTTGCCCCTGCCCAGCCGCCGCCTTCATCGCACCTGCCGGCACCGTCCATGCCGAACTGTTCTGCACCTCATTCCGTCAACAGGTCATCCGCCGTGTCCTTGACGGGCAGAGGGCCCAAGACCAAGGGCATTGCCTGAACCCAGAAGCTCAAAGCTCAGAGTCAACCGCGGCGGTGGTGGAGGCCCGAGCGAGGCGCCACGCCCCTCCAACGTTCAGCCACCCAGAAGGCGACCGTAGGCAGTGCGGTCGTCCAGGGCCCCGCGGCCCTAGAGCGGGCCCCCTTCTCCTCGAGGAGAAGGGCGGGGGAAAGAGGTGAAAACGCCGCCCATAGGACGATCTTTGGCACTGCAGACTGAGGTGACGCAAACGCGCTTTGTCGCCTTATGTGCTGGAGACGTACGGCAGCACGTACCGCACCAAAAACAAATAGAATACATCGAACGCGATGATGCCGACTATCGTCTTCTTGATGCCCCGGAGCGGGCTGGGATCCCTCGCCGCCCAAATGGGCACCATGACCAGGGCCACCGCGATTGTCAGGAGGAGCGCCTTCTCCACACGGAAGAAGCTACCACGGAGCCCCCCGCCGCGTCACGACGGCCGGGCTTCGCGCTTCCACCGGGCGATGAGGTTCACCGAGAGTAACTCCTCGTCGGTGTAGCTCTCGAGCTCGCCGTTCTTCCGCAACTCCGGCAGCGCCGCTCGCAGCTCCGCGTCGAATGCCGCGTGGTGGGGCTCGAGCTGGAAACGCACCCCCTCGCCCCAGGTCTCCTTGAACTGGCGCTCGAAGTCAGAGGTCCGCAGCTTGTTCATGTAGCAGCCCTCCTGCACCGTGTGCTGGTGCTGAGGCCGCAGGTGCGCCCACAGGGGAATCTCCTTCCGGTTGCCCGAGAAGATGCGGAGGTCGTGACACCCTCCCTCGGCCGCGTAGAGGTGCGTCGAGATGAACGCGAAACCACCGGGGCGGAGAACCCGGGAAATCTCTTTCATCACCAAGGTCGGCGACTCGAGGTGCTCGAAGACCGAGAACGAGAAGACCACGTCGAACTCACCCTGGGAGAACGGGAGCTTCGAGGCGTCAGCGGCGATCAGCTTCCCCGGTCGGAGCTTCTCGACGCCCAGCGCCTTCGCCAGCGCCGTCTCGTAGGCGTGGTCGATGCGCAACACCTTGCGGCCTACCGTCTTGGCGAAGCGCACCGGGCCGTTGGACCGCAGGAGCTTCACGTACGCCGGCAAGTCGAACCCCACCGGCACCACGTCGAGGTCGATGCCCACGACGTCCGCGCCCAGCGATGAGTACGACCACCACTCGCGCAGCGTCTGACCAGGGCCGATGATCAACACCTTCTTCCCCGCCAGCCCGGAGCCCAGCTCGGTCGCAATCTCGGCGTCGAACTTGCGGGCCTGCTCAGCCGCCCGCCCGGCTTGCGCCTCGAGATTGCGGGTCCTGACCTTCCACAGCTCGCGGGCATCGCGCAGGAAGCCCAAAGGCGACGTGCGCATCGCGGTGTACGTTTTGACGTTCATGGGCGGGCTCCAATCGCTGGGGAATGGAGCCTAGCTCAACATCTCTTGGGAGGACCGCACAAACGAGGGCACAGGCCCCGGCGCAACCTCAGTACCGAGCGTCGGCGTAGTCGACCCAGCCGCCGGCCTGCACCAGCGCGCGATCGAACGGGGCGACCTGAAACGAGAAGGCCTTCTTCTCGCCGCCGGCCTGGAGCTCGAAGGTCGACGAGGCGACGTCGAGGCTCAGGCTCGCTCCCTTGGCTCCGAAGCGCTGGAAGAGTTCGTTGATGGTGGCCTCGGGCAGCTCGATGGCCAGCATCCCGCAGTTGAACATGTTCTGCCTGAAGATGCGGGCGAAGCTCTGCGCGATGACCACGTGAATGCCGTTCTCCTCGAGCGTCCACGGGGCATGCTCCCGCGAGGAGCCACAGCCGAAGTTGGCCCGGGTGATAATGACCGACTTGCCCGGCACATCGCGCCGCGCGTCGAAGCCCTCGACCTTGAGGTCCTCGAGGCAGTGCGGCTTGAGCGCCGCCTTGGTCGCCTCGTTCATGTAACGGGCGGGGAGAATCTCATCGGTGTTGATGTCGCTACGGTCCAGGAAGAGGACGTTGCCTCCAAAGGCTTTCATGGCTGGCTCCGTGTGGGTCAGGCGTTGAAGAGGGAGGAATTGACGATTTCACCAGCGACCGCGCTCGCCGCTGCCGTCGCCGGGCTCATCAGGTGCACCGTGCCGCCCTTCCCCATGCGGCCGTAGAAGTTGCGGTTGGTCGTCGACGCGCACACCTCACCGTCGGCCAGCACGCCGTTCGACATGCCCAGGCAGGCGCCACAGGTGGGGTTCGTCACGCAGAAGCCCGCGTCCATCAGCACCTTGATGAGGCCTTCCTCGAGGGCCTTCGAATACACCGCCGGAGTCGCCGGCGAGACGATGGCCCGCACCCCCGGCGCGATGTGTTTGCCTTTGATGACCTCGGCGGCGGCGCGGATGTCTTCGATGCGGCCGTTGGTGCAGCTCCCCAAGTAGATTTGATCGACCTTGGTGCCCTTCAGCTCACCCACCGCCTTGACCTGGTCGGGCCGGTTGCCGAAGGTGACCTGCGGCTCGAGGCTGGTGAGGTCGAAGGACAACACCTTCTCGTAGCTGGCGTCGGCGTCCGAGCTCCACTTCGTGAACGCCTCGAGGGCGGCGGCCTTCGACGCGTAGTCCTTCTCGATGAAGGGCCAGAGGTACTCGACGGTCGTCTGGTCGGGCTGGCAAATGCCCGAGGTGCCCCCGGCCTCGACCGCCATGTTGCACAGGGTCATGCGGCTCTCCATGCTCATCGCGTCGACCACCGGGCCGCTGAACTCCACCACCCGGTCGGTGGCGCCCGCAACCCCGAGCTTCCCGATGACGAAGAGGATGACGTCTTTCGCGTAGACGCCCGGGCGCAGTGTGCCGGTGAGCGAAATCTTGATGGTCTTGGGGTGCTTGAAGGCGCACACGCCCTTGAGCAGGCCCACCTCGAGGTCGGTGGTGCCGACGCCCGCCGCGAAGGCTCCGAAGGCCCCGTGGGTGCACGTGTGCGAGTCACCCATGATGACTGTGAAGCCGGGGCGCACGTAGCCCTTCTCGGGGAACAGCGCGTGACACACGCCGTTCTGCCCCACGTCGAAGAAGTCTTTGATGCCGTTGCGGAGGGCCCAGTCACGCAGCACCTTGCCCTGCTCGGCCGTCTTGGAATCTTTGGCCGGGGTGACGTGGTCGATGACGGCCTTGATGCGATCGGCGTCGAAGACCCGGTCCTTGCCGCGCTTCACCAGGTCGAGCACCGCGATGGGCGTCGTAATCTCATGGCAGAACACCCGGTCGAGCTTGAGGACGGCGCAGTCCTCGAAGGGCTCGTCTACCAGGTGGGCGGCGAAGATTTTCTCGGCGATGGTCTTTCCCATGACGTTCTCCTTGTGACTCCTGGTGACGAAACCAAAGACAGCTACTTCCCGAAGTACCCCTTGGGCGGAGTCACCACCCAGAAGGCCCTCAGCGGCCCAGGGCCGGTGTTGCGGAAGACGTGCGGCACGTTCGAGGCGAAGGAGATGCTGTCTCCTTCTTTGAGCTGGTACGTCTTGGTGCCGATGGTGAAGTCACCGGCCCCGCTGATGACCACGCCCAGCTCCTTGCCAGCGTGCCCGTACTCGGCGCTCTCGCTCTCACCCCCGGGTTTGATTTCCAGGAAGTAGGCCTCGATGCCGTGGTCCTCGTCGCTGCCTTCGACTCGCGAGAGCTGCTCGTAGGTCATCTTCTTCAGCACCACCCGCTGGCGATCGGCCTTGCGCACCAGGTTCACCTGCCGCTCCCGCTTGAAGTCGCGGAACAGGTACTCGAGGTCGATGTCCAACACGTCGACGATGGCCAAGAGCGTGTCGATGGCCGGCGCTACCTTGTTCCGCTCGATCTGCGAGATGAGGCTCTCGCTCAGGCCCGCGCGCTGGGCGACGTCCTTCAGCGTGAGCGCTCGACGCTCTCGAATCTCGCGGATTTTCTCGCCGAACTGGTGCTTGGGTTCCATCGTGAGTGACTTGAGCCGTACGAAAGTGTCTGCAGCGTAGCTTCAGGGCCTGGAGTTGTCAAACGGGGCCCACGGCGGGCCTCGTCGTGGCCCCGGAGGCCTGCTAAGCGACCTCCGTGCGCCTCTTTCGCCCGGTCCTCGGAGTGGTGGCCCTGCTCGCCACCGCGAGTCACGCAGAGAATGTGCTGGCCCTGAGGCCTCCCCTGTCTGGCGGCAGCCCGCTGTTGACCGACGGGCAAGCGATGTTCGACGGCGCCGACTGGCTGAGCGGCGGGGTGACGAGGCTGGGGGCGAACGAGCCGGTGGTGTGGGACCTCGGCCAGCTCACCACGCTCGACGGCGCGGCGCTCCAGGGTGACAACAACGACGACTACTCGCTCGAGGTGTCGGCTGACGGTGTCACCTGGCAGCCATGGTGGAGGGCACCTCCAGTTGGGACCCCGGGCCTTCAGACGCGAGACCAACGGCTCCCTCAGGTGAGCGCCCGCTTCATTCGGCTCACCGCCTCGGGTGGAGACGGGCGCTACAGCGTGAGCGAGGTCGAGGTCTTCTCGGGCTCCACCTGGGGCTCGAAGCTCGTCTACCCCCGGTGGCTCCCCAGACACCCCCTCGACGTGAAGTGGGCCTGGGTGCTGGTGGCCGTCGGCGCGCTGCTGCTCCTAACCAGCCAGGAGAGCTCCTCGAGGCGAGTGGTCTTCCTCTCTGGGGTGGTGGCGCTGGGCGCCCTGTCGGTGGCCACCGAGGCCTTCGGGGTTTCTCCTGCGGCACCTCGGGTGGATTTCTTGCGGGCGGTGGCGGCGCTGATGGCGGCGCTAGCCGTGGGGCGCGAGGTGTCGCCCTGGCCTCGGGCTCCGGCCCATCGAGGGGTGGTGATGGGCGTGCTCGGCGCCGCGGCGGTGCTGGGCCTGTCGTGCTTCTTGAACTTGGGGTGGCCCCAGTTCTTCGACGCGGGAAAGGGGCGGCCGACCTACCTGCATCACTACGACATGCGCACGTACTACCCCATCGCCAAGTACTTCCCCGAGCTGCGCTTCGACGGAGTGTACGCCGCCAGCACGATGGTGGTGGCCGAGGACCGCGGCGGTCTCGACGCGATGGGTGATACGGCGCTCCGCGACCTCCGCACCCACGAGGTCACCACGGTTCGCCAAGCCCGGAGCCACCTCGAGGCGGTGCGGGCCCGTTTCACCCCCGCGCGCTGGGCCGCCTTCGTGGAAGACATGGGCTACTTCCGCCGGGCCATGGGCGACGGAGGCTTCCTGGGCTCGATGAACGACCACGGAGGCAACGCGACTCCGGTGTGGTTCCTCGCGGCGCGGCTGCTCTTCTCGTGGTCGGTCGCGTCTGATGTGGCGCTGTGGTTGGGCGTGGCGCTCGACGCGGCCCTGGTGGCGCTGGCCTTCATGGCGCTGTTCCGCGCGTTCGGCGCTCGCACGGCCCTGGTGGCGATGACGCTGTTCGGCGCGATGGACTTCTACCAGTTCGGGAGCAACTGGTTCGGCGCGGCGCTCCGGCACGACTGGCTCGCATTGTGGTGCTTGGGTGTCTGGGCGCTGAGACGCCAGCACCACGTGCTCGCGGGGGCATTGCTTGCGTACAGCGCCCTCATTCGCGCCTTCCCAGCCATGGCACTGGTGACGCTGGCCATGCCGGTGGCCTTCGCGCTCGTGGAGTCGCTCCGGGCGGGGACCTTCAAGCCGCGAGCCTTCCTCGCCCAGCACCGGGGCTTCTTTCAGGTGGTGCTCGGTGCCGGGCTGGCGACGGTGGTGCTGGTCGGCGTGTCCACCGCCGTCTTCGGTGTCGATGCCTGGGCGGAGTGGCTGCGCAAGGTGGGCCTCCTCGACCGAGACAACCACGTCAACAACCTCTCGGTACGGACCTGGGTGACGTCGAGCCGGGGTGGGTGGTTGGCTATTGTCGTTGCCTCGCTGGGGCTGGTCGCGATGGTGGTGCGGCGGGCGCGGCCTGAGGTGGCGGCCGCGTGGGGCGTGGCGCTGGTGCCGGTGGTGTTCAACCCAGCCAATTACTATCTCCACTCGGTGTTCTTTCTGGCTGTGCTGGCGGAGGAGCGGCCCGGCGCCGAGGTGTCGCGAACCGGCCGAGTCACCTGGCTGTTGTTGCTGGGCATGTGCGTGGCGTCGTTCTTCACCAGCTTCACCGGAGACGTCGGAGCGCATTTCAAGATGGACACGGTGGTGCTGCTCACCACGCTCGTCGCCATCGCCCTGCTCCAGCTGGCGGCTACGGCGCGTCCGTCGACGGTGGCGGTGGCGCCCAGCGTGGGGTGAGGCGCTCTCGCGTCAGGACCGAGAGGTGCTGACCACGTCGGCCCGCATGCCGACTACGCTCCGGCTCAGCAAGAGCTTCACCGCCCGCATCACCTCATCCCCCGAAGAGGTGCGGTGCACCGCGGTGCTCTCGCCACAGGCGACGGCGGTGTCGAGCTGCCGTCGAGCGCGCTTCGAGAAGACGACCCGCACGTCACTGCCGCGAGGCTCTCGGCTCACGCAATGGAGCGCAATTCCCTCTTCGCATACTCGCGAGCCACGGACCTGGCCTCGAGAGAGCGCCCTTCTCGAGTTGAGTTGGGGCTATGGCTCGATGATTGCTGCCACTGCCCTGGGGGCGAGGCGCTGGCCAGACGGCCTCGGTGGTTGGACCGGGGCCCGCCCTCGACGTTCAATGCGTGCTCGCCGCTCGGCGCCCGTTGGCCGGACCCTCCTCCTCGGTGGCAAGAGGTCTCCCAGCGCGTCATCACGGTGTACGAATCAGTACTCCGTTACCGACGCTGGTCTTCGAGGGGTCGACAGGGCCATGCGAGGCTCTACGCACCCGTCGCCATCGGTCGCTCGGGCCGTGGCGCGCCTCCCACCGACCTCCCTGTTCGCTCACCATCGGGATCGCCGACCGCGTCGAAGACACCCAACTGCGCCCTGAATCGCGCGCCGGACCTCAAGGATCAGACCAACGCACGCCGGGCGTCGATGCCCCTCTGGATGGCCGTGGCGTCACCCGGGTTGTCCCCGAAGCCGCCACCAGCGAGGGAGGCGATGAACTTGCCGACCTCCTGCCCCACCTTGATGGGGTTGCCGCCCTGGGCGGCGCGCAGCACATTGGAGGCGCCCTGGGCCATGCCGGCGCCGTACTTGAGGACACCGTCGTTGAACAGGGCGGTACCGGCGTACCCGTAGTGGATGTTGCCCATGTCGTCGGCCCGAAGCGGCTTGCCACCGTAGGTGAGCGCGTCGTTGCGCCAAACCGGGTCGGCGCTCTTCAGGTCCCACGCCTTCCCAGTGTTCACCATCCCAGTCCACCAGCCCAGCTTGAAGGACTCGCTCTTGTCCGCGTACTTGGCGGCGAGCTGGGCGTCCTTCTCGGCGAGCCCGTCGAGGATGGGCTTCGCGTCGGCGCCTGGCGGCAGCGCCTTGAGCTGCTTTTCGGCTTCTTGGCGGTACTTCGTCGCCGCCACCGAGTCCGCGGCCGCGACGTCGTAGCCTGAGCTGGAGCCGGCCTCCGTGCCGAGGAGGCAACTCCCCGCGAGGTGCCTACACTCCCAGCACGTCCCGCTGGAGACGTGGCTGCCGCTCGGCGCTCTTCCTGGCTCTTCGGCCAGGCCGTCGCGCGAGAGTGACGCTTCAGGGCTCCCTCGGTGGGTTGACGAATTGTTGCGCGGGCGCAATAATTCCGGCGATGCAATCAATCGACGGGAGACGGCTCATCACGGACCTGACCGTTTCACGGCGAGCGATGCTGCCCGACTTCCTGGTGGGCGCTATCGCCGCCATCGGTGAGACGGACCTCACGCTGGCTCAACTGGCCGCGCTCGCCCTGTTGGCTGACGAGTCGCACCTCGTGTCGGAGCTCGCCGACGCTCTGGGCCGCTCCCTGTCGGCGACCAGCCGGTTGGTCGAGCAACTGGTCCAGCGGCGCCTGGTGTCGCGACGGGAGGCCTCGCACGACCGCCGCTCACGGCGCGTCTCCATCGCCGCGAGAGGCCGCCGACTCCTCGACACCTTGATGGCCCGCCGCGCCGAGGCCCAGCTCGCCCTCGTCACCGAGCTGAGCCTTCCAGAGCAGGCGCGAGTCGCCGAGGGCACCGCCTTGCTCGCGACCGCCGCACGGCGACGCGCCCAACGCAGGAGGTCCCCATGAGCACGCCCCTCGTCTCACCGCTCGACGCGCTACGGTTGCGCGACCTCCCTCTCGCAGGTGGCAAAGCCGCGAGCTTGGGCGAGCTCCTCGCGGCTGGGTTCCCGGTACCGGAAGGTTTCTGCCTCACCACCGCGGCCTGGGCACAGCTCGTCGACTCGGCTCGAGACGCCCTCACCTCCCCGCTCTCCGCGCTCGGTGCGCTCGAGCTGACCGAGCCGCCCTCGCCTCGAGACTCGGCCCGGCTGCAGGCCCTCGCCCAGGCCGCGCGACAGGCCATCGAGGAGGCCCCCGTGCCGCTCGCCGTACGGGACGCTTGCCGTGAAGCCTACCGGGCCCTCGAGGCGAGGTGCGGCCCGAACGTCGCCGTCGCGGTGCGCTCCTCGGCGACCGCGGAGGACCTGCCCGACGCGAGCTTCGCGGGCCAACAAGAGACGGTGCTGAACGTCACCGGAGCGGACGCCGTGTTGGCAGCCGTTCGCCGCTGCTGGGGCTCGCTCTTCACCGAGCGGGCGGTCACCTACCGATGCAAGCGACGCATGGATCACCGAGCCGTCGGCCTCGCGGTGGTGGTGCAGCGGCTGGTGCCCAGCGAGGTCGCCGGGGTGCTCTTCACTGCCGACCCGGTGAGCGGCCGACGCGGGGTGACCATCATCGACGCGAGCCCGGGCCTTGGCGAGGCCGTCGTCTCGGGGCAGGTGAACCCCGACCACTTCGAGGTGCTCACCGCCACGGGCGAGGTGCTGCGCTCCCGGCTGGGCGACAAGCGGGTCATCATCCTCCCCAACGGGCAGGACGGCACCACGCGAGTGGAACGCGGTGCGAGCAAAGAGCCTTGCCTGAGCCACGAGGAGCTCCGGACCCTGTCTGCGTTGGGCCAGCGCATCGAGGCCCACGCAGGCCAGCCGCAGGACATCGAGTGGGCGCTGGGGCCAGGGCGGACGCTCTTCGTGCTCCAGTCGCGACCCATCACCACGCTCTTCCCCGTGCCTCGCCCGGCGCCCTTCCCCAAAGACCGCCACGAGCTGCGGGTCTTCTTCAACTTCTCCGTGGCTCAGGGGGTGCTCCGGCCGATGACGCCGCTCGGCCTCTCCGTCTGGAAGTACGTCGTGGGCCAAGCTCAGGCGTTCCTCGGTGCCGTGCCTGCTGACCGGGAGGCGCCTCCGGTTCTCACCGAAGCCGCCGGGCGTCTCTTCGCCGATGTCACGCCGCTGGTGCGCAGCGACGTCGGGCGCCGGGCGGTCAGCTTCGTGCTCTCGCGCATGGAGCCGAGGACCGCCAGGTTGGTGGAGTCGCTCTTCGAGGATCCACGTCTCTCGGCGCTCCCGGTGCGCCGGAGTTGGCTCGTCCCTCGGCTGCTCCGGGTGGCGGTGCGGACTCGCATTCCCTTCCGGCTTCTCCACGCCCTACTCTTCCCGCGAGCTGCGAGGCACGGAGTCGAGCAGGCCGGTGACGCGGCGCTCCGCTTGGGCGACGGCGACCCACGGGACCCTCGACAGGCCCTCGAGCAGGTCGAGCGGGTCCTCACTCCCGCGGCTCGGCTGACGTTCCTCCGGGCGGGGCCGGTCTTCCTCGCGGGCATGCTCTGCCTTCAGGTGGCGCGGCGAGTGCTGCGCGACGTCGCGACTCGTGAAGAGCTCGACACCGTGCTCCGAGGGCTGCCGTTCAACATCACCACGGAGATGGACGTCAGGCTCGCCCACCTCGCCCATGAGGTGAGCCTAGACCCGAGCGCGGCGGCGATTCTGAGGGGGCGTTCGACCCGGGAGCTCACCCAGCAGTTCCTCGAGAAGGCGCTCCCACCTGCGCTCCAGACGGGCCTCGAGGCATTCCTCGTGAGCTTCGGCGCTCGCGGGGTGTCGGAGATAGACGTCGGCGTGCCCCGCTGGAGGGAGGACCCAACCCAGCTGCTAGCGAGCGTGGTGGGCGCGCTCTCGGCTGGTGAGACCATGGACCCCGAGCACCAGTTCCGCCGCGGCGCCGAGGAGGCCGAGGCCATGGTGAAAGAGCTGACCCGCCGCGCACGTGAGGTGAGCCTCTCGCGGGGATGGCTGGCTCTGTTTCTCTTCTCCCGGGTTCGGCTCCTGGCGGGTCTCCGCGAGGCGCCGAAGTTCTACATCGTGCGGCTCTTCGACCGGGCCCGGCAGCTCCTCGCTGGAATCGGCGCGGGGCTCCACGCTCGGGGCCTCCTCTCGGCGCCCGACGGCGTCTTCTTCCTCACGCTCACCGAGGTGCACGCAGCCCTCGACGGAGCGAGCTTCGTGGCTGTCGAGGCGGTCCGCCGCGAACGCTGGGGCCTCGAGCTCCGCCGTCGCCATCTCCCGCGGGTGCTCCTCTCCGATGGGACCGAGGTCAGCCTGGCGGCCGACCCGTCGCTCGACGGAGCGCTCCAAGGCACGGCGGCCTCGGCGGGCTCGGTGACGGGCGTCGCTCGGGTGGTGATGGACCCCAGCGATGCGCGGCTCGAGGTGGGAGAAGTCCTCGTCGCGCCATCGACGGACCCAGGCTGGACGCCGCTCTTTCTCACCGCCTCGGCCCTGGTGATGGAGATGGGCGGGGCCATGTCACACGGAGCCGTCGTCGCCCGGGAGTACGGAATCCCCGCGGTCGTGGGGGTCAGCGGCGCGACCGAGCGCATCAAGACGGGCGACCGCATCATGGTCGACGGGACCCGAGGCGTCGTGCTGCTCCAGCCGCCACCGACTCCGAGAGAGTGAGTCACCGGCGCGGCGGGTGACGGGTAGGACCGGCGGTGGCTTCCACTGTCGCTGCATTGGGCCTCGGCGCTGACCGCTTTGGGCGGTTTCACCGGCCCGGTACCTCGTGACCGCTCGCGAGGCGTCGGCGCGCCTTGCGCTCGAGGGCGAGCGGCGATTGAGTACCAAGATGGCTCGTTGACGGGGGTTGATCATCATGAATGCAGGCATCGAAGTCGTGCCGCTCGGCTGGCGAGACGGTGCGGGCATCGTCATTTGGCAGTCGCCCTACATCAAGACGGCGGACGACCACCTCGAGGGATGCCTCGGTCGACGTTCTCTGATGGCGACAGCATGAGAACCTTCGGCGCGAGGGTCGAATACGTGAGTGCTGTGGTCTTCGCCTTTCTGCAGCTCGGTTGTGTGCATGGGAGACCGTTCTCCAACAGCTCCATTGACTTCAATCGTGGCCAGCAGCATCGCCTCGTTCTCAAGGGGCATTTGGACGCCATCGAAGAGGCGGTAGCTTCAGTGATGGCTGAGCGCCACGCGACGCTCTATCGGCGCAGGATCACCGACCGAAATAGCACCGTCTTGTCGTTTCGAGTCGAGCAAGAGCGCAGACGTGGCTCAAGAAGCCAAGGTGGCGCTTTCTTGGTTGGACGGCACGCACTCATTACCGACGAGGCGACTACAGACGAATATCTGAAGTTCGGCTCGCTGTACTATGTTGAATTCGCGCGCAGCGGGGAGTCCGTCATCATCGAAGCACTCGGATTGCCAGTCGTGGACGGCTATACTTCCTGTCCGACGGTGGCACGAGCGCGGTACATTGAGTGCAACGTATTCGCCGCCCAGTCGAGCCAGAGCTTCGCCGATACGGCGGAGCAGGATTATGGGGTGAGCGTCAACGGAGCGCGCGAGTCTGAGATGATATCCGGCCTTTTTGCAGAACTGCAGCGCAGCAGATGGCGCGACACTTACTTGCCGCCCCCCGTAGCGCCTCGTCGAGCTGCACCAAAGGTGAGCCCGCCCGATGATGTCGAAGATGATGACCCGGCGGACGAAGAGGAGACGAACGCCGATTCAGCACAGTGACGTGGCGTCCCCGCTACCCTCGAACCGATTCGAACTTCCTCCGTGCGCGAAGACGGCACCATCGTCGACTTGGTCGAAGAGCGGGCCCTCCGCTTCTCCGACGACGGGGCGATGGAGGAGTCGCCGGCCCACGAGCCCCGGCTCCGCGAAGCACTCATCGAGGCCGTGGCCGAGCACGACGAGTCGCTCCTCGAGACCTGGGCTCGAGGCCAGGCCGTGCTGCCTCCAGGGCTCCATGCGGCAATTCGGCGAGCGACGCTCCGCCGAGCCATCGTGCCAGTGCTGTGCGGCGCGGCGCTCCGAAATCGGGGCGTGCAGCCACTGCTCGACGCCGTCGTCCACTACCTCCCTTCTCCGCTCGACCGAGTCATGCCTCGAGGCCTCACCGCCACCACCGACGCGCCCGCTTGCGGCTTCGTCTTCAAGACCGAGGTGAACCCCCACGTCGGTGCGCTCGCCTGGGTGCGTGTGTTTCAGGGCACGCTGCGGCCGGGCACGGCGGTGGAGCTGCGCCCATCGGGCCGACGAGAACGGGTGGGCCGGGTGCTGGGGCTGCACGGCGGCTCCTTCGAGCCACTGGAGTCCCTGGGGCCTGGGCGCATCGCCGCCCTCGTCGGGCTGAAGTCGCCGCGCACGGGAGACACGCTGTGCGCGCCCGGCTTCGAGCTCGAGCTCGAGCCCATCTCCGCCGCCGAGCCGGTAGTGGAGCTGGCCTTGAGCGCCCGTACCACTGACGAGCAGTCGAGACTCAAGGCTGCCCTCCAGCGGGCCTGCGTGGAAGACCCGTCTCTCAGAGTGCGAGTGGATGTGGAGTCGGGGCAGACGGTGCTGTGCGGTGTTGGAGAGCTGCACCTCGCCATCTGGCTCGAGAAGCTCGCACGCCAAGAGCGACTGGTGGTGAAGGCCGGTGCGCCCCAGGTCGCCTACCGCGACACGCTCGCGGGGACGGCCGAGGTGACGTACCGGCACGTTCGCCAGACGGGAGGCCCGGGACAATTCGCCGTCGTCACCCTGGCCGTGGCGCCCGTGCCACGGGGTGAGGGCGTGCGTTTCGTCGACGACACCCACGGCGGCTCGATTCCCCTCGAGTTCATTCCAGCCATCGAAGCCGGAGCGCGCGCCGCGCTGGAACGAGGCGTCCGTGATGGCGTGCCGGTGGTGGACGTCGAGGTGCGGCTCCTCGACGGTGAGGCCCACGTGCGCGACTCGAGCGCCCTGTCGTTCGAGCTCGCGGCGTCCCTCGCGACACAGGGAGCGGCCCAGAAGGCCGGGCTGCTGCGGCTCGAGCCAATGGCCCAAGTGCAAGTCACCGCGCCACCATCGGCGGTGGGGGCCGTGCTGAGTGAGCTCACCTCTCGACGCGCGGCGGTGTCGAATGTCTCGGTTGAGGGGCCTCTGGCCGTCGTCGACGCGCTCATGCCCCTGGCGAGGTCCTTCGGCTTCGTCACCGCCTTGCGGAGCCGCACCGAGGGCCGCGGGGCCGCCACGCTGTCGCTGGCTGGTTACCGTCCCGTCGTTTGACATCGAGGGCCACGGACCTCGCTGGGGATGCGCGAGAGGATGCAGTCGAAGCGTTGGGCGTGGGCACCGGCACCGTGGCGCGGGCTGGGCCATCGCACGAGAACGGCTCGAGGCAGGGGTCGACTTGAGGGGCTCGGAGGCCCTGGGTGAGCACCACGAGCCCCTTGGCCGGTCGGGGCGAGTGGCACATGCGCGGGTGCTTCTCACGTGTGCTCACCGAGGTCTCGGGTCGAGGGGCTGGCCAGCTCGCCTCGGCGGTTGGCCAGCAGCCGCGCCCTCGCACCTCAAGGCTTGCTCGCCGCACGACCCCCGCTGGCGGGTACCTCCTCCTCGGTTGGACGAGGTCTCCAAGCGTGTCATCACGGTGTACGAATCAGTACTCCGTGATGACAGTGCTGGAGAGTGGCCGGTCATCGATGAGGGCGGCACCTGAACGACTGGCCAGTGGTCCGACGGCTCCTCGGTCGCCCGCGTTTCGGCAACGGCCCAGCGAGCCAGCTCCAGATCCTCAGAGCGGAGTTTGGAGCCCGTACATCATGGCGAGGCGTGCCGTTGTGCGTTACCATCGTCGCTGATGACCCTCGCTCGGATCCTGCGCGTCTGGTTGGCCTGCCTGGCGATGTTCGCCGCGGCGACTCCAGCCTCATCGAGCCGGAGCCCCGAGCGCCCAGGCATCACGGCGGTCGTCGGGACAGAGCACCGAGTCGTCGCTGGAGTCGCTCCGCAGCCCGCGCCGTGGCTGACCATTCCCGAGCCCGTCACCGGTCTGCCCTCCGCCCAGCGGGTGCCGGGGAGCCCCAGGCTCTTCCTCCGCCATCGCGCCCTGTTGTGTTGAGCCGCTCCTGAAGCCCTCGGTTTCTGGAGCCGTTCACCCCATCAGGAGCTTTCCCTTGCAACCCCAACAGCCATCCGTGTCTGCGTTTCGTCGTGTCCTTGCGCGCGTGAGGCGTACCCTCGTCTCCGCGTTGAAGGTCTTCTTCATCGTGCTCGTCGTCATCATTCCCGTGCCCGTCGCGACGCTCTTCACCAACATGCTCAGAACCCGAAAGCGCACCGACAGTGCCCAGGTGCTGAAGAAGGAGTGACGAGCTGCGCCAAGACTGAATCAATGGCTGAGGAGTACCGTCTCCAAAACCCCAGCGGAGGCAGCCCATGGCCGAGAGCGTGTACAAGATTATCGAGCTGGTCGGGACGAGCACCAAGTCGTGGGAAGACGCGGCGGCGGCGGCGGTGAAGCGGGCCTCGGGCTCCTTGCGTGACCTCCGGGTCGCCGAGATCGAGAAGCTCGACCTAGTGATTGAGGACGGCAAGGTGACGGGCTACCGAGCCAGACTGAAGGTGTCGTTCAAGTACGGCTCCAAAGAGTAGACCGGCCGACTCGAAGGCGTAGCTTCCTGCCCTGCGGCGTGGCACCCTGCTGCGCGTCGCCTGGCCCACCCTCGCCCGAAAGTGCCCCGTGCTCGGTCTGTCTCGCTACCAGTGGCTCGTCCTCTTCGCGGCCTGGCTCGGCTGGGGCTTCGATGTCTTCGACGGGCTGCTGTTCAACTACGTGGCCCCCATCTGCGTACCCAACCTCCTGGGGCTGTCCCCCGGCGACCCGACGCTCTCTACCCAGACGACGATGTGGACGGCTGGGTTGACGTGTCTGTTACTCCTGGGCTGGGCCCTGGGCGGCATCTTGTTCGGGAAGGTCACCGACCGGCTCGGGCGGACCCGCGCCCTGCTGCTCACCATGTTGACGTACGCTGGGGCGACGGCGCTCTGCTCCCTGGCCCCGAACCTGTGGGTGCTCGCCGGCCTGCGCTTCATCGCCAGCCTCGGCATCGGTGGTGAGTGGGCCGCCGGGGCTTCGCTGGTGTCCGAGGCGCTTCCACGGGAGCGCCGGGTCCTCGGCGGCGCGTTGCTCTACACCTCGGCACCCGCCGGGCTCTTCCTGGCGACCTGGGTCAACGACCTCTTCACCCGTCAGCTCGACTCCATCGCGAGCGACCCCAGCCTCTCGTGGCGACTCGTCTTCCTCACCGGGCTCATCCCCTCGGCGGTGGCCATCGCCATTCGGCTCAAGGTGAAGGAGCCCGAGGGTTGGAAGCCCAGTGAGAGCCCGAGCGTACGTGAGCTGTTCAGCCCTGCGCTTCGGCACCGCACGCTGGGCGGCCTGGGCATGGCCGTCACCGCGCTCATCACCTGGTGGAGCTGCAGCGCCTTCATTCCCCTGGTGGCCGCGCACTTGGCGCGAGAGGCCGTCTCTTCGGCGATGAGCGCCGAGCTGGCCCACACGCGTGCCCAGTACATCACGCTGGCGACGACGGCGTTCAACGTGGGCGGACTTCTGGGCACACTGCTGACGGTGCCGATAGCCCTGCGCTTCGGGCGACGACCGATGTTCCTGGGGTACTTCCTCGCCAGCATCGTGGCCATCTCCGGCGTCTTCGGGCTCGAGATGCCCCACGCGCAGCGGTTGGCGTCCATCTTCTTTGTCGGCCTGACGGTGTTCGGCGTCTTCGGCTCGTTCACCTTCTACCTCCCCGAGCTCTTCCCCAGTCGAATCCGTGGGACGGGCTCGGGCTTCTGCTACAACGCGGGGCGCTTGGTTGCGATGTGGGGACCCTTCGCGGTGGGCTACGCGGCGAGGTCGGGCGCGAACCCCTTGGAGATTCTCAAGTGGGTGGCCATCGCACCTCTGGTGGGCGTGGTGCTCTTGCTGCTTGGCTATGCAGAGGAGACGAAGGATCGCGACGCTGATGCGCTGGTGGCGTAAATCAGCTCCATGAGCTCGTTGGTTGCCATTGTCCTGACCGCCGCGCCGCTGTTGGTCCGAGTGCTCGAGCAGGAACACCCGGTGCAGGTTCGGCTGGTGGCGAAGGAGCTGAGCTGTGACGGGGCTCCTCTCACCTCACCAGCGGAGATAGCGACCGGCCTTCGCCAGCTCGAGGTCGGCGAGACCAAGTGCAGCGTCATCACCGGCCAGGGCGACATCACCGTCGAGGTGAAGGGAGAGGTCCGTCGCTACCCGGGCGTGCTGCGGGTCACGGTGGCCGGCGCTGGGCTCCAGCTCATCAACGAGGTCGACGTGGAAGAGTACCTCCCCTCGGTGGTGGAGACCGAGATGGCCGGAGCCAAGGCGGCCGCGCTCCAGGCCCAAGCGGTCGTCTCGCGGACCTTCGCGCTCGCCAGCCGACGGCGCCATGGCGTCGCCGGGTACGACCTCTGCGACTCCAGCCACTGCCAGGTCTACCGGGGCCAGCGGGTCGAACAAGCCGAGGCCCGGGCGGCCGTGGCCGAGACCCGCGGGCAGGTGCTCCTCACCGGCGCGGTGGCGCTCAAGCCGGCCTCCTCCCACGCTTCGTGTGGAGGCCACACCAGCCGAGCCCTTGACGTCTTCGGTGAGGAGGGCGCCGGCAGCGCGGTGCCGGACGTCGACAAGAGTGGTGTTCGCTGCCGGGAGGCGCCGAACTTCAAGTGGGACTTCGTGGTGCCCCGTGAGGACCTGGCGGAGGGTCTGGGCGTGCGACCCGACGGCGCGGCCATTGAAGTGCTGCGGAGAGACTCGGCCGGTCGCGTCCTCGAGCTGAGAGCCTTCGGCAAGCGCATGACCGGTGAGGCGCTGGTGGCCCGCCTCGGCCAGGTCTTCGGCCCCCACTCGGTGCTCAGCGCCAAGCTGACGGTCGAGGAGGTCGAGTCTCAGGTCCATTTCATGGGCACTGGGCGAGGCCATGGTGTCGGGCTGTGCCAGGCGGGTGCGGCCGCGCTCGCTCGTCAAGGCGCCGACTGGAAGAAGATTCTCTCGCGCTACTTCCCCGACACTCGAGTCGCTCCGGCTCCCTGAGTGAGCGACAGAGCAATCAACGCTCTCAGATTCTGAGAGAACGATAACTCGCGGCGTCTTCGCCTTCACTGTAATTATTGACACGGATGGTTTGCCTGCATACGAGTTCGCGCGCCGGTGCAAGAGGGCACCCGCCCATTGCCTTGGCGCTCACTCCTTCGGAAAGCTGGACTATGCGATTACACTCGTGGATTGGTGTTGTACTGGTTGCGGGAATGGTGTCCGCTTGTGGGACCCAGGTTGACCCGAACGGGCAAGGACACGCCGCGGTCTCGGTCTCGGCGATGACGGGCATCTCTGCCATCACGGCCATCACCATCGAAGCTCAGCCGGCGAATGTCACTCGTACGCTGACGTACGACAAGACGACGGCGAAGTTCTCTGGCTCGGTGATGTTGCCCATTGGAGTTCAGACCCTCACGGCGGTGGCGTATGCCGGCACTCAGGTGGCGGGCCAGGGAACCACAACGGTCACCATCGTCGCTGGGCAGACCGCGAGTGTCTTCCTGAGGATCCTCGACACGAGCTCACCGGCGCCGATGCCAGACTCGTCTCCGGGCATCTTCGCGCTCGTGGCCTCAACAACGAAGGCCGCGGTGGGCGAGGCCGTGACGCTGAAGGCGTCCGCGGCCGACCCGAATGGTGACCCACTCACCTACGCATGGACCAGCAGCTGTCCCTCGGGCACCTTCTCGACCACCGACTCCGCCGAGACGACCTGGTCGAGCACGGCCGTCGGGGTGTGCACGCTCACCATCACAGCGACGGCCAAGGGCAAAAGCGCCAGCCAGCAGGTTGACGTCGTGGTCCTCGAGACCGGGAGCGGCGTAGCCACGGTCGAGGGAAGCTACATCTCGGGGCCGAGGATCTCCTCGATCTCGGCCTCCGCCACGGGATTCAACTGCTCGGGGTTCCCGGTCGTCTCTGACGCGACATGCAGCCAGAGCTTGGCCCCTGGCCAGCACCTCTCTATCGCCGCCTATGTCGTGCTAGACGAAGCTGCGACCGTCGATGGAGGAGCGCCCGTCGACGTGACCCTCACTGACAACTGCGGCGGGACGACATTGTACATCAATCAATACATCTATACCTCAGGAGGCGGTGTGGATGCGAAGTGGACAGCCCCGGCAGCGCCGGCGATGTGTGTGGTGACGTTGAACGTCACCCAGGAATCCATGGTCGACCAGCGCTCGCTCGCCATCGTCGTGCGCTGATTGCGGGTCGGCGCGCTCGGCTCGGGGAATAGGGCCGAGCGCGATCCACTTCCGAGCTCGCTTTGGCTAGCGGCTCACCTGGCGGCCGCCTCTGGGCGCTCCGATCCGCGTCCCTGTGACTCTGAGCTGCGCGCGAGTACGACAGCCGTTCAACTCCTGTCGCGTCTTCCAGCTCCCTCGATCCCGAGTCTGTCATCACCTGGGTCATCGCGGTGTACTGATTTGTACACCCTGATGACGCGCTCGGAGGCCCAGACCCACCGGACCTCTCTCGAGAAGCAATCGCGCCGCGTTGGTGACCTGCCACCGTAGCCGAGGAGCTCGTCGTGCTGGCCGGAGCCCCGACCCGAGAACACCACTCGCGCTCAAGGCCGCGTCTCAGCCGGGCGAATGGTCGGTGGGCGTCGGAGCATCCCCCAGGCCTGATCGACTGTCGGTAACTCCCAGAGTACCGCGACGGGAATCGGTCACCCCTGGGCGCCAACGCTGCACGAGTGGCACCACCTCGCGCTGACCTACTCTACAACACCCATTCGTTCTACATCGGCACCGACGTGAACCGCGGAGTCGCCGATGGCTTCTTCATCGGGACCATCGACGAGGTGCGGATCTGGACTTCGGTGCGGGGCCATCGACGACATCGGTCGCGACCTCCGCAGCTGCGCCCAGACGTCCACCGCCGGGCTCGCGGCCTACTTCCCCTTCGACGAGGGCGCCGGAGCGACCACCGGCGATGTCAGCGGAAACGAGAACGTCGCTGAGCTGGGACCGAGCCCTGATGCCGGGCCAGCGTGGGTCGACTCCACGGTCCCTTTCCACTGACGGCAGAGCTCATGGCCATCGGCGCGCGCGCCTACTGGTAGCCTCTCCAGACCCAAACGAGTGCATCGGCGAGCGTCGACTGCAGGGCCCGCCCGTCACAGTGCCCCACGCCCTTCGCCAGCACGAAGCGATAATGGTAGCCCTTGGCCTTGAGCGCGGCCGCGGTTCGTTGATTGGCCATCACCCAGTTGTGGTTCGTGCTTTCCGCGTCCGTGGACCGAAGGTCGTTTTCATTCACGTTGATGAAGATGCGCACGGGTTTGACTGCGGAGTTGGCAATGATTTTCTTGCTTGAGTGGTATTCCCAAGCCCCCAGGGGATACATGACCGATTCAGGCTGCCCATCGGTCTGCTGGGCGACGAGCGTGCCTGAATAGCTGACGACGCGCCCGAAGAGCTGCGGAGCGAACCAACCCATCGTGAAGGCCGCTGCGCCGCCGGAGCTGCACCCCTCGACGCCGCGACCTCGAGGGTCGTCGGTGAATTTGAGTTTTGGATAGTCGGCCTTGATTTTCGCGTCGGCGAGGATGGCTGGCAGCACCTCGGTGTCAATGAAGCGCGCGTAGCGATCCGAGACCGTGTCGTACTCGAGCCCCCGCTCGCTGTGAAAGGAGTCACCGCCTCCATTCTGCACGCCGATGGCAATGAAGGCCGGGAGCTTGCGGTTGGGGTCGGTCGAGATGGTGAGGTTGTCGAGCGCGCGGCTCACCTCGGTCATCGGCCCGGCTCCGTCCTGCATGACGAAGATGGGAGCCGGGGTGCCGTCGACGTACTTGGCCGGGATGTAGACGTTGATGCCACGGGTGCGGGAGCGCGTCCCTTGGTCGAGCGTCTTGTCCTTGCCGTCGTAGAGGACGCTCTTGCTCGAGTCCATCGTGAAGGAATAGGACTTGCCTTTGGGCGCCCCCTTGTCGGTGAGTTCGGGCTGCGTCTTGAGGTCGGAAATGGTGAAGTCGCCGTCGCCCTCCGTCCCCACGCCGGCCTCGGTCCACAGTCCAGCGTCAACCTCCGAGCTGGAGCCTGCGTCAAGGACGGGCGGGTGGCCTGAGTCGACGGGGGTCGAGCCCGCGTCGGGACGCCCGGGATCACCGTGCCCTGGATCACCCTGCCCCGCGTCGAAGGGCTGCACACTCCCACCGCCCGCGTCGCGTCGGCCGGCATCAGGGGTGTGGAAATCGTCGACCAGCCCTCCGCAGCCAGCGACTGCCAGCCACACCAGACTCGCGAAAGTCGGAATGACAGCCGGCGCCGAGCGTCGCTCAGGGGTGCGTGGCGCGGCGGCATCGTTGAACAAGGGGGCCCACGGCTTGCGGCCAACTGCGTCATGCTCAGGGGTCATGCACTCACCGGTCTGTACAACTGGGGGGGGGTCCGTGGGTGGTCGATTTCGTTTCAGACGTTCATCTGGTCCAGTGCCAGGTGATTGGACGAGCGGAAGTGGGTCACTCGGTCACGTGCGCCCGCGTTTCCGCCCCTCCGAACGGCAATTCGTCGAATGGTCGCGCGGCCAAGGAGAAGAGATGGTGTGTCACCTCGAGTTCACAGGGGGCTCAGAGGGTCCTGGCTCCCCGACGGTCGTTTCGCGCGCGCGGCGAGAGCCAGGGGCCGAGGTCGAAGAAGTATGCTGCGCGGCGTGAAGCTCGACCTTCAGGCCGCGTTCGTCGCTCATCGCCCGGCGCTCGTGCGTCACTGCTACCGCATGATGGGGTCGTTCGCCGAAGCGGAGGAGCTGACCCAGGACGCGCTGGAGCGAGCCTGGAAGGCCCAGGGGAGCTTCCGGGGGACCGCTCCGGTCGAGCGATGGCTGTACAGCATCGCGACGAAGGCGTGCCTCAATGCCCTCGCGCACCGCCGCCGTCGAGGTCTCCCGCAGCTCGAACAACCACCGATGGGAGAGGCCTACGAGGTCCAGGAGACCGAGCCCGAGCGATGGATTACTCCCGCCGCCGACGAGCGCCTTTTCCCCGACCCTTCCGAGGAGGCCGAGACTCGCGAGGCGGTGGCCCTCTCGTTCCTTGCGCTGCTTCAGCGCGTGCCGCCGAGGCAACGCGCGGCGCTGCTGCTCAAAGACGTGGTCGGGTGGTCCGCCGAGGAGATCGCCGCAGCGCTGGGCCTCTCGGTGCCGTCGGTGAACAGCGCGCTGCACCGAGCTCGCGAGGCCGTCGTCCGCCAGCGGCCCGACGCGGAGGAGCCCGCGGGCCCCGTGGTGGGCGCCTTCGTTCGTGCCTGGGAAACGAGGGATCTCGACACCTTGGTCGCCTTGTTGCGTCAGGACGTCGCCCTGGCCATGCCGCCCTACGCGATGTGGTTCCAGGGGGTCGACGCGGTGGTTCGATTCCTCCAGACGCCACGGTTCACTGCCTTCTGGTCGAGCCTGGTTCGGGTTGTCCCGACCCGCGCCAACGGGGCCCCGGCCTTCGCGTTCTACCGCCGGCTGGCCGATGGCACGGTGGAGGCCCACTCCATCATGGTCGCCCGGTTCCTGGGCGAGAGAGCCACCGAGATGACGACCTTCGTCGGTGCGAGCTACTTCGCGGCGTTCGCATTCCACGACACGCCCACCGAACAGTTTTCGGGCCCTCGAGTGTCCTGAAGGGCGAGGAGAACACATGCCCCCAGACCCGAAAGCCATCGCAGTGGCGTACATCGAGGCGTGCGGCCGCAAGGACTTCGACGCGGTGGCGTCGCTCCTGGCCGCCGATATCCGGTTCATCGGCCCGAACAACTCGTCGACGGGAGCCCCCGCCTACCTGGCCGTGCTCCGGCGGATCGCCCCGGTTTGGGTACGGAGCGACGTGAGGAAGGTCTTTGAAGACGGGTCGGAGGTCTGCGTCATTTACGACTTCATCACCGACACCTCGGCAGGGGCCGTGCCAATCGTCGAGTGGCTACGAATCGAAGGCGAGAAGGTCGCCTCGGTGACGCTGGTCTTCGACCGCGTGGCGTTCAAACCGGCGAGCGACGAGCTGGTCCGAAGAGCAAGCGGCTAGCCACCATGGCCCACGAGGAGGGTCGGCGGCGCGAGTCAGAGCCGTGTTCGACTCAGCGCGTGGAGCCCTCGCCCCGAAAGGGTCACTCCGAGGGCGCTGGTTCCTCCGCGAGCGGCTCTCCTGACTCGGCCGCCTCCGGACCCACAGGCTGGGGCAGCCACCGCCGGCCCATCATCAGCAGCCCCACGACCAACACCACCGCCGAGAGGGCCGCGAACGGGTGCCCCAGACTTCGCCGAGTGACGAAC
>PMBV01000002.1 GCA_003153055.1 Myxococcales bacterium | reverse complement strand
GAGGTGTGCGCCTCGCGGAGGTGGCACCGGGCGACGGCCTCGCAGGCGAAGATGAAGGAGTAGCCAACCTGGCGCGCCTTCTCGACCCAGCGGTACTTGTGCTGCGAGCGGAGGAAGGCAACCTGGTACGGCTCGAAGACGAGGGGCTCCTCGTTGTAGTGGCCGACGCCGGTGAGGAAGCCCAACTCCGTGCCGAGCCAGTCGAGGAGCTCGGCCTCGTCGCGCTTCACCACCACCAGTGGCGCCACCGGCCCTGCCGGGCCGACGGGTATGGAGCCTCCGGTGTTTGTCTCCTTGCCTTCGTCCCCGGACAGAGCCTCACTGTCCTTCAAGTCCAAATCCACGCAAGGAGCCACGCCATGTCCGCCTACGCCACCGCCGTTGCCCGCCCGCCCCGCACCCTCACCGAGGTGGAGCTCGCCCGGCTCTTGAAGGTGACGGGGGAGCACCGGGATGGGTTTAGGGACCATTGCATCTTCGCCCTGGCGCTGGGCACCGGGCTGCGGGAGCACGAGTTGGTGGCGCTCGACGTCGGGGACGTGCTGCTCGAGGACGGGCGAATTCGTCGGCGCGTCACCCTGCGCACCTTCAAGCGCTCGTCCGCCAAGCCCGCCATCCAGGACGTCTTCCTGCCCGACAGCGTCTGGTACAAGCTGACGAAATTCGTCGGGTGGAAGCGCACCGGCGGGGAGAGCCTCGCGCCCGACGCGCCCCTCTTCGTCTCCCGGCGGAAGAGGCGCATCGCCACCAGGACGCTGCGCTACCTCTTCCCTCTCTGGCAGAAGCGGGCGGGGTTCGACCGGCTGTTCAGCTTTCATTCCACTCGCCACACGGCACTGACGAATGCCTACCGAGCCACCGGCGACATCCGGCTGGTGCAGCGGATCGCCCGCCACAAGAGCGTCGACACCACCGCAATTTATGCAGCCCCCAGTGACGAGGACGTCCTCCGCGCGGTGCGCGAGCTGCCCTGCTGAGTCGAGGAGGAGGCCGGACCTCATGTGGCCCTCGCGTGAAGACGCGGGGTGACACCCGGCCTGACTCTGCAGGAGTTGGACCGCCGGCATCGGCCATGGCGCACTCGGTCGGGCCGCCGTCCACAAACACAGCCGGGCGAGTGGAGACGGCCGTGGACGAGCCACGCGCCGGAGAGTCTGGAATTGCACGACGACCACATCTTTCGGGCGGCGTTTTCGAATTCCGGATTTCGGGAATCGGGGCACTTGCGCCGGGCGTCCATTTCGCCTGGGTGGGTCCGGTGCGAGACGGAAGTAGGAGCCCCTCGCACGGGCGCCGAAAACGGGGGATTGAGGGCCGGGGGGTGTCCCTCAAGGTTGGCCCCGTCGCGCGCGACGTTGCCCGACGTTGCGTCCGGGCGGGCCGAAGCGGGCGTGGGTCCGGACGGCCCGGTGGTTGCGCCCGTGGGCGCGCACGGGGCCCCACGTTGTTGGCACGGTGTGTGCCCGGCCGCAGTCGGCGCCTGTGCGCTGATCTCCAGAGCCCGCGGGCTCGAGGCCGGGGCGTCGTGCCCCGGGGGAGGAAAGCGGCAGTCCGGGTTCGCCGCGGGCGCCTCATCCCCACGCGTAAGTGCGCGAGACTCCGTCGCCCCAGCCCTCCGGACTGCCGCTTTCTCCGGGAAGCGGCAGTCAGAGGCCGCCTCAGTTGAGTCCATAGCCCCCGCGGGACGGTTGCCGGTTGTCTCAGTTGAGGCCATGGCCACCATCCTTCTCGGCGGCGGTGACGGTGCCAGCGAGCTCGGGCGTCAGTCCGTCCTCCTGGGCCCGCAGCTTCTGGTGGCGCGCCTGGATGGCTTCGAGAGTCAGTCCGCCCTGAAGCTCATGGCGGGAGTCCGCGTTGCCAACCATCAGCTCCTTGAGGCGCACGAGACGGTCCAGGTCCGCAGGCGAGTCGAAGCGGATTTTGCCCTCGTCGAGCGCCTTTTCGAAACCCTCGATATAGGCATCCACAACCCTGACTACATCCCCGGTGGCGAGCGCGCGCGCCTCTGCAACCCTTTCGACTACCTTCTGCTCGAAGCGCTCCTGAATCCTGAGTTGGGCCTCCCTGCGCCGCTCAAAGCACTTGTGCTTCGAGGCGTACTGCCAGATGCGGTTGCGCGAGACGCCGTTGCGCGCGCCCAAGTCCGCAAGAGACGGGAACCTTGCCGCCTCCCGGCCCGTTTTTGCATCCTTCACCTTCTCCCCGAAGACAAGCAGGCGGTCCACCTCGGTCCAGTCGACAATCGGCGCGTCGGCCTTCTTGGGCCGGCCACGGGGCCTGCGGGGCTTCTCGATGTCGGGGAGGTCGACCACCGGAAGACAATATGGAACATCCATATGCCTTGTCAATCCGAGGGCGAGTCTCCTGGAAGAGTGCTCGCGCTCGCGAGCAGGCGACAAGCTCGGCGACGGTTCGACGACTGCGGCTCCGAGCTCGCCGCCGCCCTGGGCGCCGGCCTTCAGTGCGTACTCGTCGGCAGGCTTTCCCGCCGTGAAACGGGAGGTCGAGCCGCTCTAACCCCTTGGGACCTGGCTCGGGCCATGCCGAGGTGCCGGCGAGGTGCCGGCCGTCAACGTCATGAAATAACTGGGTTCCCGGCACCTCCGGCACCTCCGGCACTTCCCGCTGTCCCCCTTGGGATTTGGTGAGATGCAATAGGGGTGTTTCACGAAAACAAACATAGACCGGGCAGGAGCAAGTGCCGGAGGTGCCGGAGGTGCCGGACAAGTATGAAATTACAGATGAATTCGACTACCACGACATTTGTGTCATGTGCCGGGACGTGCCGTAGGTGCCGGGCCGGCCAGAGGACGAGCTCACCTCGTTTGGCTCCATGATGACGATGGCCGAAACGCGCGCCGAGCGCGTCTTCCTCGAGCCTCACCCGACTTCCCTCAACCACGCGGCAACCTTCCCGCGCCTACGGGTGGCAGTCATCGCAACGAAGCGAAACCACGGCCCGTCCTCTCCCGGCACGCCCCTCGCTATGGATGCCTCGGGGTAGGGCACCGAGGGGTATGCGAGTCGAGACAACCAACGAAGCTGGTGGCCAGACGGGAAACCGCGAAGCCATCGCCGTCCTGGGCAACAGCGTGCTCGACGGCAATCAGGCTCGCCGCCCGACTCGGCCCCGCCTCGAAGCGCGCTACCCGGCAACCAGTCCGATCACCTTGCCGCCGTCATCACGCCGACATCCGCTGGCACGTCACTCTTCATGGACCCAACCAACCGCCCCCACCTCGTCGGCCACACCCAAGCACTCGAGCCCGCATGGACGCCGCCGCCAACCGCGCACGGCTCCGCTCCAGCGCCTTCCGGACTCTTCGCGCAGCCCATCGAGCTCCTCGCCGTGCTTGACAGGGAGCGGACGGGCACCGTCGAGAGCCTCGTGGCGAAGAGCCGACCGCCCGTCCGGGTGACACTCGCGACACTCGTGGATTTGGCCCACGTGACCCGGCTCGACTGACTCAAGCCCAACAGACGCTTCTTACCAGACAACCAGTCGGCCGCAGGGAACGGAAGGCCTTCAGGCAAGGGCGACTTCGCCCGCGGCCCAGAGGGCCCAGTGGGGAACAAGGGTAGGCATGGAGGGCTGGACGAGTACGTAGTCAGACTCGTCAAACGCAAGGCGCGGCAACTCGTCGGCCGGGCCGGCTTCGTCGAGGCGGATGTCGATGACATCCAACAGGAGCTGATGCTGGACCTCCTCCGGCGCCTGCCACGCCTCGACCCGACGCTGGCCAAGCGGGAAACCTTCATCGCCCGCCTCGTCGAACACGGGCTCGCGACACTCATCGAGTCGCGGGAGGCGGGCATCCGGGACTTCCGCCGCTCCGCGGGCTCCCTTGACGGGCTGTGCGGGGCGTCCGACGACTCGACCGACAACTCAACCGAGGACGGCGCGCCGGCCTTCACCCAGGACGAGCGCCTCCGGGAGACGGTCGCGGCCCTCCGCCGCGAGGAGGAGCTCCACGTCCTACGCCTGGACCTCGAGAAGGCCATCGCACGGCTTCCCGTCGAGCTCCGGACCCTCTGCATCCACCTCCAGACGTCCTCGGTGGTGGACATCTCCCTAGAGACGGGCGTCCCTCGGGGCACCGTCTACGAGGCCGTCCGGAGGCTCCGGACTCGCTTCGCGCACCTGGGATTCACGAAATAGGGCTCGAAATCCCGAAACAATTCGAAAGCCGCCGGCACCGGCGACGGCTGTATGCTATCCGGAGGTTCCGGATATGCTCGAAATGCCTAGGGGTTTTCTGTCTATTCAGAAAGTCCCGACAGAATTGAGTTGCTTCCGGTATGTAATGAGGGAGAGCGCGAATTCTTGAAGCGCCTCATGAAAGAGAAATATGAGCCGCAACGTTTACCGCTTCACCTTCGATGAGAGGACTCCTCTGACGGAAGTCTGGGACTCGCTCTTCCTTGCTGTCTTCTCGGCTGAGGGCTTGCATGGCCGCCCTCAGGTGCGTCTGGATGCCACCTTCGGTCTCGACGACAAGAAGCGCGCCTGCGTCGTCGACGCGGCAACCCCCGTCGGCCGCAGCATCGCGCAGATTTTCACGGGCCTCCTTCTCCGGCAGTTTGGCGAGGAGTCATTCGTCGTCACGCGCGGCGTCGAAGCGCCCGAGGCGCTCGAGGGGCTCGGGGCGCTCGAGAGGCTCGGGGCGCTCGAGAGGCACGGGGCGCCCGTCGCGGACGAGGCGATCGAGCCAGCGGATGCGGCCGCGCCAGCGGATGCGGTGGTTCGATGAAGCGCCAGGTTCCGGATGGAGGCGCCCGCAACGGAGGGCAAGAAGCCGAAGCGCCGACGATGAGTGACGCGCGCGCGGCGATGGCCGCGGAGACGGACCGCTTCTTCAGGGAGCTCGTCCTGTGTCTGGGCGGCATCTTCGCCGTGCAGGAGGTGGACGACACGCTCGTCTGGCAGGTGACGAAGAGCTTCGACGTCATCTACCAGCGCAGTCGCGCGCGCATTCTCCAACGCGAGGGGCCAGGGGAGAAGGGCATGCCCCGGCGCCGAGCGGGGCCGCACCCGGCCGTTGAGGACCTCCTGACGCGGATTGGCCGGTGAGGGACGTCATGACTCAATGGCTCAAGCTGCCGGGACTCTTCCACCGCAACGAATTCGAGCACGTCATCAAAGTCGATGGCCAGCACGAGTACCTCTTCGAGCCCGCCGGGCACGACGACAGGGGCCGCGAGCTCGTCGCCATCTACTGCCGGGCGCCTGGCTCGAGCGGCGCGGCGCTCGCTGAAATCCCTCGAGCCGCGCAGGTGCTGGTGGCGCGCCCCGCGAATGACGGAGGCGCGTCGTGAAGGGCGAGGACTCCGGTACCCCCGGCGCCCCGGCTGTCACCCTCGGCGAGCTTCGTGCGCGCTGGCGGGAGCGGCACACCTGTTTGCGCTGTGGCCACCACGCCGTCTGCAAGATGGCGAGCGCGCTCGACGCCAACTTCCTCGTCGTCGTCGCCCAGTGTCTCGCTTTCGAGGCCGCCGAGTCGGCGGCTGAGGAGCCCCAGTGACGGCGTCCTCGGCGCGGATGACAACCACCTACTCGATGTGGAACCTCTTCCGGAANNGCCGGAAGGCGGTGGACTGGCGCTACCTCAAGGAGGTGGCGCCCATCGGGAAGGACGCCCGCCTGTCCTTCGGCTCCCTCATCCATGGCTGCCTCAAGGTGTGGCACCGCTTGCGCGAGCTCGCGGCCCCGCTGGATGTCATCGATCGCTCGTGCCCGAATCGCGCGCAGGACGAGGACCAGCGCCGCGTCTGGCACCTCGCCACCGCGATGATGCGCGGGTACGCCGCGCGCTACCCGAAGGAGGACTTCGACGTCATCGCCCTGGAGAAGTCCTTCGAGGGGGAAGTCGTCAACCCCCAGACGGGCGCGTCGAGCCGCAGCTTCATCCTCGCCGGCAAGGTGGACGGCATCGTCCGCCAGGGGAGCGAGTACTTCCTGCTCGAAAACAAAACCGCGGCAGCGGTGGATGCCAGCTACCTCGAGCGGCTGTGGACGGACTTCCAAATCACCATCTACGCCTACTACCTCGANNATCCTCGTCAAGGCCAAGCTGCAGCAAAGCCCAGGCGAGACGGAGCAGGAGTACGAGGCCCGCCGAGCGGAGCTCATCGCCAAGTCGAAGTCGGGGAAGAGCTCGGCGAAGCGACGCATGCCCGAGAGTGACGAGGAATTCCAAGCGCGGCTCGCCACCAAGTACCTCGAGCCCGGCATGTTCCACCGCGAGATGCTGTACCTCTCGAGGCAGCAGTTCGACACGCTGCGCGCGGAGCTCTGGGAGCTGACGCAGGCNNCTTCGCGCTCTGCCGCTCCAACGGAAGCCCCAACGTCCTCGCCAACTTCTACCAGCACCGGCCTCCGCACGAGGAGTTGCGTGACGACGACGGCGAGATGTCCCCAGCCGGCGCCAATCAGACGTTTTGAAGTGAAACCCAAGAAGGAGCCGTACATGTTGCCGACACAGAAGACACCCCCGAAGCCCAACCTCCACGACTTGACTGTCCTCGTGTATGCCGCGAGCAAGTTCGGGAAGACGACCTGGTGCTCACACGCCGAAGGAGCGCTCTTCCTTGCGACCGAGGCCGGCCTCAACAACCT
>PMBV01000313.1 GCA_003153055.1 Myxococcales bacterium | reverse complement strand
GGGCGGCATGGGCGGCATGATGTAATGATGTAGCCAACCACCATCGATTGTGATGACTTCGGCCTCCAGCTCCTCGTGGGTTGGAGGCCGAAGCTCTATTGAGGCTCATGAAAGACGTCGTCATCTACACAACGAACTACTGCCCCTACTGCCGCCAGGCAGAACGGTTCCTCGAGAGCCGCGGGGTCTCCTTCCAGAACATCGACGTCACGGCTGATCAGACGGTGAGAGAGCGGCTCGTCGAGCTCACCGGTGGTCTGACCACTGTGCCTCAGATCTTCATCGGTGGAGCCCCCATCGGCGGGTACTCGGACATGGTCGCGCTCCATCGCCGGGGTGGCCTCGAACCGATGCTCAACGGAGCCGACGACGATTCAGGCGACCTGCTGCTCGCCAAAGAAAACAAATAGTTACCACTTACTCCTCTGGTTTCGAGCGCTTCCGTCAGCCATGGAGGTCGTTGAAATCGCGAGCGATTTCAACCTCCGAATCCAGGTGGTGACTTGGGTGCGATGCGGGTGGTAGGTAGGTGAGGAGTGCCGGCCCGTTTGCCGTCCTCCCGACACAAGATCCGTGGCTGTCCCGCAAGGGGCCCCGAGGGCGTGCTCGCGTGAGGAATGCTGAACAGGCCGGCACTCGCTTTCGGTAGGTTTCCTCCAAAGGAGAGCTGCTTGAAGCGTGGACTCTGGCTGGTTCTAGCCCTCACGACCTGTGCGTCTGGAATTCAGCGAATCGTCCATGCTCCGAAGGCGCCGCTCAGCATCACCGCCGTGGTGATGTACTCCCCGCGAGTCACGGGCACGGGGCTTCCCTCTTGGCGCGAGTACGAGTTAGGCGAGCGCCTGGTAGCGAGGGCGGTGGCGTCCTTCGGAGACCGCCTGGCCTTCTTCGGGCCGACCGAGGTGAAGGTACTCAAGTGGGAGGACGACGCGGCCTGGGTGGGGAGTGACGCGGTCGCCCTGCTGGTGCGCTCGGGGATCAGACCCGAGCAGGCCCTGGTGCTGCGTGCGTCGGTCGAGAAGCGGGTGGCGAGCCAGGTTCAGGAGTCGCACGACCCGAGAGGCCGGACGCGCGGTGGCTGGTCGACCGAAGAGACGACGTGGGTGGGCCGGGTCGAGCTGCTGCACCCCTCGTCAGAGGCGTTGCTGGCCGAGGTGTCAGGCCAGGTGACCGTCGATCCATTCGCCCCGCCGAATGGCGAGGAGGACTTCGACCCGGCACCGGCCATGACCCACCTGCTCGAGCGCCTGGTGGAGGAGGCCCTCTCCTCGACCAGTTCGTCCATCGCCGAGAGACCGACCCCCCCCAGGCTCGCAGTGACGTTCGCCCAAACGCCGGCGGCCGCCGCGGCACTTCCTGACCCGGAAGTGGCGAAGCTCGACTCCCTTGCAACAGAGATGTGGATCGAAAACCGTGCCCGCTTCCTGACGCCCACCTTGCCCGAGCGCTCCGTCGCCTCAGTGGCCAAGGCCAGACCAGGGCTGTGGGTGCTTGTCGCCCCTGGAGGTGCTTCGGTGCGCCCGGGCGACCTGGTCATCGAGGTCGACGGTGCGCCGCCATTGAGAGAAGTGCTGGCGCGAAAACGAATCCAAGGCACTCCAGTGCCCATACGAGTTCAGCGCGGGTCCATCGAGATCGACGCGGTGATCCCCTAATCGACTCAATGGACGTAGATTCACGTGGCACTGGGAGCAGGAGGTTGCATGGCGGAGACAACGGAGTCTGTACCGATTCCGGGTGACATGGCGCTACGGGTACCGATGCGAGAGTGGACCGTGGAGGTCACCGGCGGTCCCGACCAGGGCAAGCGGGTGTCGGCGCTGCAGGGTTTGGTGCGCGTGGGGTCCGATTCGACCAATGACTTGGTTCTCACGGACACCACCGTGAGCCGTCGGCATCTGGAGATCGAGCGAACGCCGCGAGGTCTCCTGATGCGCGACCTCGGCAGCCGGAACGGCACCTTCGTGCTTGGGCGCCTGGTGCTCCTGGCTTACCTGGAGCCGAGCGACCGCATCGAGCTGGGCAAGACTCGGCTCACCCTTCGACAGAAGAACGTGGAGACCGAGGTCGAGCTCGACGGCCAGCAGACCTTCGGCGAGCTCGTGGGCATCTCGCAGGCGATGCGCATCGTCTTCGCCGAGCTGGGGAGAGTGTCGAAGGACGACATCACGCTCCTCATCGAAGGAGAGACAGGCACGGGCAAGGAGCTGGCCGCCCGCGCCGTGCACGACCACTCGGGGCGAAGAGCGGGGCCGTTCCGGGTGCTCGACTCGGCGCTGGTGTCCGAGGCGAACGCCGAGCGGGAGCTGTTCGGGCCCGAGGGGGCGCTGGTCAGTGCCCAAGGTGGAACCCTGTTCCTCGACGAGGTGGCCGAGCTGCCCCTCTCGGTTCAGCCGCGGCTCCATCGAGTGCTCGAGACCAAGGAGCTCCCCGGGGGCAAGCCGATCGACGCGCGGATCATCGCCTCGACGACACGCAACTTGGCCGAAGAGGTCCAGCAAGGCCACTTCCGGCAGGAGCTGTACTTCCGCCTCGCGGTGGTGCGAACCCGCATGCCGCCTTTGCGAACACGGAAGATCGACATTCCCGTGCTCGCCCGGCAGTTGATGAAGGCCCTCACCGCCCCGGTCGACCTCTCGCCGCAGATGGTCTCGCTGCTCGAGGGCTATGACTGGCCCGGGAACGTGCGCGAGCTGCGCAATGTGCTCGAGCGAGGGGCGCTGCTCCAGGCCACCGGCAACTCCGACTGGCTCGAGCTGCTCGTCCCCAGCGGGCGCCGCCCCGATCGCGACACTCTGCTCGACGTGGCCTCTCGGCTCCAGTACCACCAGGCGAAGGATCGGGTCCTCGCCGACTTCGAGCGCCACTACTTTGCCGAGGTGATGAAGGCGGCGAGCTTCGACATGAAGGCCGCCGAGGACCGAACCGGCCTGTCGATGCAGAGCCTGTACCGGTTGCTCAAGAAGAACGGCCTCCGCCTCAAAGACCTCAAGAACACCGATGGGCTCTTGTAGGGGCGAGGTCAGGCGCTGCGTTCACCTGAGGCCCAAGGTCACTTCGACGCTCGCAGCGCCTGCACCACGTAGGTGACCCCGAGGATCGCCGCCGCCGCCACGACGGCCAGGTTCATGCCCTGGGCTCCAGAGCGCAGCCGCCACCCCGCGATGGCGAACAACGCGATGGCGAACACCCAGTTCTTGGTCGCCAGGGACGCATGCGAGACGCGGGAGAAGGCGTACGCCACCAGCAACACCGCCACTGCCATCCAGTCGATGCCGATCATATGAGGCCCTCTCAGGCGTTCGAGCCGTGCTCATGCTGCTGGCGCTCTTCCTCTGAGAGCTTGCCCGCGATCTCGGAAAACGAGGAGTGGGAGAGGAGCATGAAGACGAGGCCGACCAAGATCTGCTGGGCTATCTGCACCACCCACAGGGCATTGGCGAAGGCGCCACCGCTCGACTTCCAGACGGCCTCGGGCACGAAGATGAGGAGGGCGAGCTTGATCGAGCCCTGGAACGTCCCGGCGCTCCCAGGGGCCGCGGGAATCATCAACCCAGCCACCAGCACGCACAGCACCACGAACCCCTGAAACGCGGTGAGGTGCAGGGGTTGGCAGTTGACCGCCGTGCCTCCGGAGCAATCGAAGGCGTTGGCGAGGAACGACATGCTGAAGCCGTTGATCACCCAATAGAGCACCGTGAGCACGAAGAAGGCCGCCATGTTGCGAGCATCGGGCAACGCCCTGAGCGCGCCCACGAAGCCTTCGACGACGTGCACCACCTTCTCGGTGAGGTTGGGGGCCAGGCGCCCCATGGTCTTGCGCATCAACCCCACGACCCGCTCCGGCTGCCAGCGAGCCAGCAACAGAAAGAGGAACCCGCCGAAGAACACCATGAACATCAGGTTGGCCCCGATGCGGATCCGCGCGATGCCTTCTCCTTCTTCCGGGAGGAAGAACATCAGGCCCCGCAGCAGGATCGCGATGGAGACGCCGTCGACGATGCGCTCGAAGACCACGCTCGTCATGGCCGCGCTCCGCCTGATGGAGGACCGCTGGGCGATGAGAAAAGGTCGAGCGAACTCTCCCAGGCGAAACGGGAGGATAACGAGCATCATGAAGCCGATCGCCGAAGCTTCATTGAGCTTCTTGAACGGCACGCGCTCCTGGGGCGAGAGGAGATTGCCCCACCGCAACGTGCGCGCGACGTGGATCACGCCCAGCGCGACGAGGTAGGGAATCAGCATGAGCCAGTTGGCGCTCGCCAGCGAGGCCCACATCTCGCTCCAGTGCGTGTCTCGGAACGTCCACCAGAAGCTGACGCCAGTGATGCCGAGGCTCAAGCCCAGCTTGATCCAACGACTCATCGCCCACGTCCTGAGGCCAGAAACATGGGCCGTCTCCCTAGCATTGAATGGAGCCTTTGGGGTGTTCTCACAGCGAGCCGTTCAGGAGCCCTCGGGGCCCGTGCTCCAACAACTGGCTGACGGTCTTCGCCCCCCCGGCCCGGTGCAGCGCGGTGAGGCTCTGACTCACCCACTCCTCGAGCTTCAGTGGTGAATGGGCGTCGGTGGCGGCGACTGTGTACAGGCCTTCACCGAGGAGCTCCGAGGCGACCTTCTGCGCGGCCTTGCCGTGGCGCCCGATGAGCGAGCCCAGGTCGAGCTGGAGGTGCGCTCCACAGCGTACGGCCTCGGCTGCGCGGCCCCGCTTCTCGAACTCCGGGCACCGCTCGGGGTGGGCGATGACGGGGATCACCCCCTTGAGTCGAAGCCTGAAGATGAGATCGGGGAGCGTCGGGAGCGGCCCCGCGTACGGCGCCTCAACCAGAAGGGCCTTGCTCGCGCCGATGAGACGCGCCTGAGGCGTGCCGACCTCCTTGAACAAGCCGTCCTCGAGAAAGTAGTTCTCGGCGCCGAGCATGAGTTCGAGGGGCACCGCCTGCGCCTCCAGCTCTGCCCTCAGCTCCAGGAGCTTCGCCTGGCACAGCTCGCGAGAGTACGAGGGGTACTGGGGGCGGTGATGGGGGCTGGGAGCCGCGGTCGTGAAGCCCACGCTCAAGAGCGCCCGGGCCATGGCCAGGCTGTCCTCCATCGTTCGCGCTCCGTCGTCGACCCCGGGCAAGATGTGAAGGTGCAGATCGACGAAGCCCATCTCGTTCACCGCCAGTCGGCGTACAGCCCGAAGAGCACTCCCCCGACGAACCAGGCCCCCTGGTGGATATTGACCGGGTATTTCAGGACGGAACCGTAGCCGACGTAGAGCCCAGCGCGAAAGTTGGGGGCCAGCTTGAGGCCAATCTGGGCCCGGCCCTCGGCATAGGCCGTCACCCAGCTGTCAAAGGGGAAGTTCGAAGAGAAGAACGAGGCCCGGTACCAGGCGGCGCCGATGCCCAACTGAAAGCCCCAGCTCAGCAGCTCATGGTTGCTCCGGTAGCCGAAGCCGGCCACCGCGGTGTGTTGGTAGTGCTCCTTGAAGTAGCCGTCTGACGGGAGCACCACGCCGGCGGCTGACCCCACCTGAACCAACGCCACGAACTCGTTGAGCGGGCGCGAGAAGACCGTCACCTCGCCGCTGACCCGAACGAAGGCGGCCGCGCCGTAGTTGTTCACGAGCATGCCGGCGCTCGCCCCCAGCCCCACGACGTGCGGCATTTCCGACTGGAGCGTCGCGGTGGCGGAGGGGGGCTGCTCGGCAGGGGCTGGCTCGGTCGCCTGGAGGAGGGCGACCAGGGGGAGGACTGAGGCGATCATGCCGGGGCTTTCGCCTTCCCCCCTACCCTTGTCAACGGTCCTCGCCGGCTCTACAACCCTTCATGCCTGGTCAAGGCGCTCGCATTCCAAGGAGGGGGTCTTGTCGACCTCGCTGCGCACCTACGCGTTTCTCGACAGCCTCCAGCCCCAGCTCGCCGCCCACATCTGCACGACCTGTCGTGGCTACTTCCCGGTTCCCTTCGTCGCCTCCCTCTTCGTGGAGATCGCCCCGGGCATGGCCATCCACCGACTGATGGACGTGGCGCTGAAGGCCACCCGGGTGCAACCAGCCACGCTGGTGGTCGAGCGCGCCTACGGCATGCTCGAGCTCCACAGCGAGGACAAAGGCGAGGTGAGGAGCGCGGGTGACGCCATCTTGAGGGAGCTCGGGGTGAAGGTGGAGGATCGCCTCAAGCCCCGTCTGGTGTCGAACACCATCATCCGCGCCATCGAGCCCATGCACGCGATGATCCTCGACAAGATTCGGTTTGGGTCGATGATCGAACCGGGCCAATCGCTCTACATTCTCGAGACCGAGCCGGCGGCCTACGCCGCGCTGGCAGCCAACGAGGCCGAGAAGGCGGCCGACATTCGCCTGGTCGACGTGATGCCCTTCGGGGCCTTCGGGCGCCTCTATCTGGCGGGGTCCGAGTCGGAGATCGACTCGGCGGCCGAAGCGGCGGTTGCCGCCCTCGGAGCCCTCAAAGGAAAGGACCTTCCCCCCTTCAAGGACCGATGAGCTGGCCCTACACTCCCTTCACACACGAGAGGCTCCAATGGCAGACGCGCTGGGAATGATCGAGACGAAAGGCTTCGTAGGCATGGTGGAGGCGGCCGACGCGGCCGTGAAGGCAGCCAAGGTCGAGCTCGTCGGCTACGAGAAGATCGGCGGGGGCTACGTGACGATGATCGTCCGGGGCGACGTGGCGGCGGTGAAGGCAGCCATCGAGGCCGGGTCTCGCGGAGCCGAGCGGGTTGGCGAGCTGGTCTCATCTCACGTCATTCCCCGGCCGCACACCAACATCGATCTCGTGCTTCCGCTCGGCCGCCTCGACCAGGCCAAGGCCGAGCTGGGCCAGAAGTAAGGAGCCACCCGATGCTGCTTGGCAGGGTGGTAGGGACCGTCGTCTCGACCAAGAAGGAGCCGCGGCTCGACGGCTCGAAGCTCCTGGTCGTTCGCGGCATCGACCCGGAAGGGCGGCCGACCTCCACGCTGGTGGTCGCGGTCGACGCCGTTGGCGCGGGGCCGGGCGAAGTCGTGCTGTGGGCCTCGGGGTCCTCGGCTCGGCAGACCGAGGAGACGAAAGATCGACCGATCGACGCCGTCATCATGGCCATCGTCGACCAGCTCGAGGTCGAGGGCCGCCTGACCTACCAGAAGTAGCCCTCACCGGGAGGCGCCGTTGGAGAAGGCCGCGATCAACGCCATCGTCGAAGAGGTCGTTCGGCGCGTTGGGCTCGAGCTCGACCGCCAAGGCGCGACTCCTCCGCCTCGCGGGCCGGCCCTGGTGCAGAAGCGGCTGGGCATCTTCGACGAGCTCGATGGAGCGGTTCGGGCAGCTCAGCGGGCCCACGAGGCCTTCATGGCGATGCCCCTCGAGATTCACCGGAGGGTCATCGAGGCGATGCGAGCCACCGCGCGGAGGCTCGCCGACGAGCTCAGCCAGCGGGCCGTCGCCGAGACCGGCCTGGGCAACGTCGCCGACAAGCGCAGAAAGAATCTGCTCTGCGCCGACAAGACCCCCGGCATGGAGCTGCTCGAGCCGCGCGCCGTGACAGGCGATCACGGGCTCATGCTGGTGGAGCGGGCGCCATTCGGCGTCATCGGCTCCATCACCCCATCGACCAACGCCACCGAGACGGTCATCAACAACGGCATCGCGATGGTCGCGGGAGGCAACGCGGTGGTGTTCAACGTGCACCCCTCGGCCAAGGGTGTCTGCACCTTCCTCGTGGAGCAGCTCGGTGAGGCCATCGTCTCGGCTGGCGGGCCGCCTGAGCTCCTCTGCGCCATGGCCGACCCCACCATCGAATCGGCCCAGGCGCTCATGCATCACCCGGGAGTGCGGCTGCTGGTCGTCACCGGGGGCCCGGCGGTGGTGAAGGCCGCGATGAGCTCGGGGAAACGGGCCATCGCCGCGGGGCCTGGCAACCCACCGGCGGTCGTCGATGAGACCGCGCACCTCGAGCAGGCGGCCCGAGACCTCGTCGATGGAGCGTCTCTCGACAACAACATCGTCTGCATCGTGGAGAAAGAAATCTTCGCCGTGGCTTCCATCGCCGACCCGCTCAAGCGCGAGCTCGGGCGATGCGGCGCCTGGGAAGTGCCGGCCAAGCAGATCGCCCGCCTCGAGGCGCTGATCGTCGATCACGGTCACCCGGCGCGCGAGTGGGTGGGGAAGGACGCTGGGGTCATCGCGAGCGCCGCGGGGCTGAGGCCGCCCGCGGGCACCCGGCTGTTGTTCGCCGAGGTCGACCCGGCCCACCCCTTCGTGCAGCTCGAGCTGTTGATGCCGGTGATCGGCTTCGCGCGCCTCCCGACCGTGGAGGATTGTATCGCCGCGGCGGTGCAGGCCGAGCACGGCTTCGGACATACGGCCACCATGCACTCCACCAACGTCGATCACCTCTCACGCATGGCCAGGCTGGTGAACACATCGATCTTCGTGAAGAACGGCCCCTCGTTCGCAGGCCTCGGCCTCACCGGCGAGGGCTACACGAGCTTCACCATCGCCTCGCCCACGGGTGAAGGACTCACGACGCCGGTGAGCTTCACCCGAGAGCGTCGCTGTACCCTCAAAGACGCGTTCCGAATCGTCTAGTTGCCAATGATCGCCACCACTGGCCCCGCGCTGGGCCTCATCGAGCTCGAGTCCCTGGCCCGCGGCGTGGTGGTGGCCGACGCCTTGGTGAAGCGCGCCGACGTGCACATCGCGCTCGCCGAGGCCATGACACCCGGGAAGTTCGTGCTCCTCTTCACCGGGCAGGTGGCCGAGGTCGACGAGTCGTTCCAGGCTGGCATCACCGCGGGCGGGGCGCTGGTGCTCGATCGCCTGTTCCTCCCCCACATCGCCGAGCCGATCCTCGAGGCCCTCGCTGGGCAGATGAAGAGCGCCTCCCCCACCGACGCGACCGGTCTGGTGGAGACGCGCAGCATCGCCTCGGCCCTCCGCGCGGCCGACGCGGCGCTCAAGTGCGCGTCGGTCACCCTGACCCACCTCGCGCTGGCCCGGGGCATCGGAGGCAAGGGCTGGTTCACCCTGGCTGGCGTGCAGCACGACGTGGAGGCCGCGCTCGAAGCGGCTTCAGCGTCGGTGGCCCCCGCGATGCTGGTGGGGGCCGAGATCATCCCTCGGCCACACGAGGTGTTGCGAGCCCTCGGCCTCACCTGACCACGACGCCTCGACGAGCCCCGCCGTCGCGGAGACGCTCGGAGCCTCGGGGCGTGTACGGCCGGCCGCGGGACCGCCTCTTCAGCTTCTCCCGCCACAACCCGAGCCGACCCCGCATCACCTTTGACGGTGCTTCCCCTTGCCCTTGGGCCTCTCGCTCTCCTCGCCGCTGGGGGCGCCGCGCTCCCGCCACAGCCGGTCGAGCACGGCCCGGGCGTCAAAGCCGGGCGCGGCACCTGGTCCCGGCGCGGTGACGCCCTTGCTCCGGTCGCCGCCGCGAGCGCCATTGCCCGTGGAAGGCCGCGCGGGCGCCGGGCGCTCACCTCGCAGCGAGCCGCGCCCCTTCCCCACGCGCTCCCGGCTTGCCGGGGCCGACCGTTGCTCCGACTTGCTCCGCGCACCGCGACCCAGCGGCTGCCCATCGAGGGTGATGGGGCCGAACTCCATCTGGCGCTTCTGGAGATTCACGCTCAGGAGCACCACGGTCGCCTTCTGCCCCACCCTCACCACCCGGCCGTTCTGGAACATGAGCCGGTAGGTCGCCGGGTCGAGCTCGAAGTCGCGGTGCACCGACTCACCACGCACGAAGCCCTCGACGTGATGCTCATCGAGCACCACGAAGAAGCCGTTCTCGGACAGGCCCCCGATGGTCGCGGCGAACTCTTCTCCCACGCGCCCCTTCATCAGCAGGCACGCGTACAGCGCGGTGACCTCTCGCTCGGTCTGCATCGCCGCGCGCTCTCGCTCGGAGCACTGCACCGCGAGCATCTCCAGCCGATCGGCCTCGGCCTCCAGGCGCTGCCCTGAGAGTCGTCGCCGGCGGCTCCAGAACGACTTGAGGAGCCGGTGCACCAGGAGGTCGGGATACCGCCGGATGGGCGAGGTGAAGTGCAGGTAGTCTTCGGCACCCAGGCCGTAGTGGCCCGACTGGTGCGAGGAGTACACCGCCTGCATCATGGAGCGCAGGGCGAGCTGATGAAGGGCTCGCTGCTCCGGGTGACCAGCGAGCTTCTTCAGCACCCGGTTCAGCTCCTTCGAGTCGAGCTCGCCCTTGGCTTCGATGCCGTACGCGCCGAGGAGCCCGAGGAACGTCGCCAGCTTCTCTTCGTCTGGCTCTCCGTGGAACCGGTTGACAGTAGGGACACCCTGCTCGCGGAAGAACCGGGCGACGCCCTCGTTGGCGGCCAGCATGCACTCCTCGACGAGGCGGTGGCTCTCCCAGCGCTCCCGCTGCACCATTCGCGCGGGCTGCCCACCTTCGTCGAGCTCGACCCGGTTCTCCGGCAGATCGAAGTCGATGGCCCCGCGCTCGAGGCGCATCGCGGTGAGCCGGGTGGCCAGGGCGTGGGCCCGCTGAAAGAGCGGCTTCAGGTGATCTCGCCCAGGCACCCGCTCGCCGGCCAGCACGCGGTGAACTTCGGTGTAGGTGCATCGAGCGTGGCTCCGCATGACCGCGGGGTACAGCTCGGCGCTCACGGTCGTGCCCTTGCGATCGATGATCAGGTCGGCCACCATGCAGAGCCGATCGACGTCTGGCCTGAGGGAGCAGATGCCGTTGGAGAGCCGTTCGGGCAGCATCGGCAGCACCCGCGCCGGCAGGTAGACGCTGGTGGCCCTTCGCAAAGCCTCGGTGTCGAGCGCCGAGTGCTCGGCGACGTAGTGGGCCACGTCGGCGATGGCCACCACCAGCCGAGAGCCTCGCGGGTGATCCTCGACGAAGATGGCATCGTCGAAGTCACGAGCGTCCTCCCCGTCGATGGTGACGAGCGGCAGTTCTCGCAGGTCCTTCCGGTTCTCGCCCTCGGCTTCCCGGTCGCGCACCTCGATGGGCACGCGATCGGCCTCGTCCATCACTTCGACGGGGAACTCGTCGTGGAAGCCCCGGGAGAACGCGATGGAGAGGATCTCCACCGAGTGGTCCTCCGCCGAGCCCAGCGAGCCCGCCACCTCGCCCGTCAGCCGACGGTCGGCGAACAGCGAATCTCCGACCCCCAGCCTCACCTTGACCGCGTCACCCGGTCGAGCGAGCTGGGTGGGCGGCACCCGGATACTCCCCAGCTCGGCTTCTCGGGGTTCAACCCAGGCGCCCTTGGCACTCTCGAAGTACGTGCCGACGACGAACTGACGCGTTCGAGATTTCACCTCGACTACGCGACCCATGGTTCGACCACCCCGCCCGGGGACGACCTCAACCACGACCTGATCGTGATCGAGGGCCTTTCTCGCCTCCTCGGGAGGCACGAACAGGTCCTCGCTGTCTTGGCCGACGATGGGCTTCACAAAGGCGAAGCCGTCGACGTGGTGGTGAATGATGCCCTCCACCAGCGGGCCATGAGTCGGCCGTACCCGTGGGGGCCCTTGGCGCGGCTCCTCGACCCGGGCACCACGCTTCTCTCGCCCCGTCGCCTCACGCGGCTTGAGCGCCTCGACTCGGGGTTTCACCGAGGTGCGCGGCGGTGGCCAGGGCGTGCGAGCCTTGGCTGGGTGCGGAACTGACTTGGCTGCTGGCGCTTTGGGTGCCGCGACCTTGGGCACGGGGGTGAGGCGATCAGCGGAAACGCGGAAGCGCTTTCCGTCGCGCTCCAGTCGGCCCTGGCGCACCAGGTCTCGGAGCAAGCGCTTGAGCTCTGTCTGCACTCCGGGGTTGAAACCCCCAGCCCGCAAAAGCTCCTTGACGCCGACCAGTCGGTCCGCGCTCCCGATGAGCTTCAACACTCGATCCTGATCGATCGTCACGAACACCTCACCCTCCCCCGCTCGAGGTGCCCCTCGAACAGCGGCCCTACCCAGTGCCTTCGAGGCCCTTGACGTTCACGACGGCCTTGAAGGTGCGGCTGACCTGCATCGGGTTGTGCAGCTTCCCGAGGAAGAACTCGACCTCGTGAACGCCAGGGTTTCGCGGCGTGAAGAAGAACTCGCGAATCGCTGCGTTCCCGCCGGTGTGCAGGGACACCTCACGGAGACTCACGCGCTTGGCGATTTGGGGCTCCACCGCCCACACGTGCCCCTGCTTCTCGGCCAGCTTGACCACCAGGCCGTGGTTCACCTTCACCTCGAGCTCCTTGGGCGAGCTGGTGGCTGGCGACACCTCGAGCTCGACGATCTCCAGAGCATCTCGAGCCACCGGTGGGAACTCTGGTGCCCTTGGCTCGCAGACCTCGGCGTCGATCCGCCCACCCCACCCGGTCTGCTTTTCGACCACACCCGTGGCCACCGCCACCTCACCGACGTACTTCTTGAGGCCCTTGGTGGCCTTGCCCTCGATGGTGAAGGCGACCTGCTGCCGCGTACCGGCGTTGGACACCACCACGAAGAACTCGTCGCCACTCATCTCGAGCCGACCCCTCACGGTCGCGAAGCCCTTGAGCCCGACGGACATGCCCGGGCTGCACAGGGTCTCCACCTCGCCGGGAGACAGGAGCCGGAGCTTGGAGGTGTCCTCGACCACGGGGCCCTCGGGCTCGGCCTCGTCTGGCTTTCGGGCGGTGTACTTTCGCACGTCGACCGAGCCGCCGTAGGGGTGAAACCGGCGAATGAGGCCCGACACCGAGACCTTGTGATCGACATAGGCCGGGAACACTTCTTGATCCGGTCCCTGAAGCAAGAACCACAGCTCTCGCTTGTCCCGACCGATCACCTCGAG
>PMBV01000119.1 GCA_003153055.1 Myxococcales bacterium | reverse complement strand
AGGTTGCCGCGGCTCCAGTCGGCCATGAGGAAGGCGCGGAGCGGAACGCCCTTGTCCTGGTACACCGGCACCAGGTTGGCGAAGTAGTCCAGCGTGAGGAGCATGATGTCGACTTCACCCGCGTCGAAGGCCGCCAGCCGCTCCTTGCTCCCGCGAATGAGCTTCAGCTCGACGTCGAGACCCGCGGCGGAGAACCGAGAGAGCGGCCCGGGCTCCGCGCCGTCGTTGGCCACCACGCCGGGGTAGGCCCCACCGAAGTCGTTGACCCCCACGACGATGCGCTTCCCTTCGCGGCGTGCCTGGGGCGCCGTCGACGGTGCCTCGGCGGACTTCGCCACTGCCTGGGCCGGCTCGTGGCCGAAGCGGTGCCACGCGACGTAGCTCCCGGCACCGAGCACCACCAAGACGATGAACACTTTCGCGAAGGGCGTCAGGCGCATGAGTGGCGGCAGGCTATGCGCAGGGGACACCAGTGTGAAGGACACTCTACGGCCCGCGCGAGAACTCGTGCACCGTGAGGAAGAGCCCTTCCTTCTCGTCATTGGCCAAGAGCTCGAGGCGGGCGCCGGGTGCGCGTCGCGGGCAGTCGAGCTCGACGAGCGGCGCGTTCGTCGGTGGTCCGCATCGCTGGCCGTCGAGCGCGAGGAGCACGAAGCGGTGCCCTCGATTGGCCAGCCGCACCTGGGTCGTCCCCTGGTGCTCGGTCGGCCCCGCGAGGAGCTCAAGGCCGGCCTTGAGGAGCGACGGGCTGTTGGACCGCGGCCGGTGCTCGAAGGCCTCTCTCGACGGCCGCGAGCTGGTCAGTTGCCAGCGACCCTCGAAGGGCCAGTGGTCGAGCTGGGCGACCTCGGGGGGAATCAAGAAGTAGTCGGTGCGGAAGGCCCGCCGCTCGTCACCGGCGCCGCGCACGGTGGGGTCGTCGAGGGTGGCGTCGAGGAGCTGCCAGCGACCGTCGAGGCGCACCGCGTTCCAGGCGTGGGGTTGAGGCGGGCCGTCGGGCATCGCGAACAACCCGTGAATCGTCACGACCTCGAGACCCGCGCTCGATCCGAGGGCCTCAACGAGCCCCGCGTAGCCCTCGCAAGACGCCGTGCCCCGCCTCAGCACCTCCGAGGGTGATTGGGGCACACCATGGCCCGACTCGTAGCGGAGCGTGAGCACCACCCAGTCGTGGATGACCTTGATGCGCTCGGTGGCGGGGAGCGGCCTCACCAGCGCCGCTACGGACGCCGGGTCGAGGGAGAGTGATTGCTCCGCAAGGGGGTGCACCGCGTCGGCTGACGGCCAGGCCTCGGTGGCGGTCGTCTCGGAGGCGCTGGTCTTCGAGCCCAGCATCGAGACCGTGGCGCCAGCGGCCCAACCGGTGCTGGCGATGAGGCACGAGGCCCAGAGCGCGGCGACGCGAGCAGAGGTGTGACAGGTGGGAGCGCGCACCCTCGGTGGCTCGTGTGCCAAGGCGGAGCGCATCCTAGCACCTCCCTGACACGCGAAAGCCACGGCGGCCCCACAGTCATCGAGGGACACGTCAGTGCTGGATGGGCCCGAGCCGATCGGCTGAGGAGCGCTCGGCTTGGCGTTGCGGCCACCGCGCGGCCTCTGCATCAGTGGCACATGCTCGGGACCAGGTCTTCGGTGCTGTGGCTCACCCTCGCCGTGAACGCGCTCGGGCTGGGCACGCTCGTGTGGCTCGCCAGCCGAGGCTGGCCCGGGCGGCCGGTCGATTGCAAAGACATGGTCTGCTATTGCGAAGTCTCCGGCTCGACGTGGTGGCGCCAGCCGGTCAACACCTGGAGCAACCTGGTGCCCATTGGGCTCAGCTTGGGCGTGGCCTTCGAGGCCTCGCGGCTCGAGGCGTCGTCACCGGTGCGCAGCGTGCTGCGGGTGGCGTTCCCTCTGATGTTGGCCTTTCAGGGCCTGGGCTCGATGTGCTTCCACGCCTCGTTGACGGCCTGGGGCGCCGCGGTCGACGCGATGAGCATGTTCACCATCACGGGCTTGTTGTTGACGGTGAACCTGGTTCGGCTCGGCACCATCGGGGCCGTTGGGCTCCTCGGTTGGTGGGGCGCCCTCATCGGCCTCGGGCTGGTGTTCGGCCTGGTGGCGCCCAAGGCCGTCTCGCCGTTAATGCTGGTGCTCTTCCTCTCGGTCATGGCCTCGGAGGTCGTCGCCGCCGCCAAGGGCAAGACTCGCTCGGCGCGGTGGTTCAGGGGTGGCATCACGCTCTTCGTGGTGGGGGTCGTGGTCTGGTGCTGCTCGGCCATCGACGGCATGCCGCTGTGCTGGCCCCACTCTCCTTTTCAGGGCCACGCGCTGTGGCACACCACCTCGGGGCTCGCGGTGGCGGCCTTCTGGCGCCACGCGCTGGTGAACCTTTCACCCGAGGCCTGACGACTTCAAGTGAGGTCTCAACATAATGAAACAACCAGATGAATTGCGACAATGGCCAAAGTGGCTACTATTCCTTTCATGGAGTCGAAAGGTCGAGTGCTCGTTCTTGAGGCCCTGCCGAGCGCCAACGCAGCGGTGGCGAAGGCCCGCTCGGGGCTCGAGATAGGGTGTGTGACGAAGGAACGGGGCGCCATCGACCGGGCTGCCCAGGAGGCGTTCGACGTCCGGGCGCTCACCCAGGAGTTCGACGACCTGGTCGCTCGGATGCGAACGTCCAAGGCGCGCGCGGCAGCCCGGCAGCTGTTTACCGCGCCGTAGGGGGCGCCACCGTTCCCGCGACGAATCCGCCGCTTGCCTTCCTATCGGGTCGCGTCACGCTTGCGCACGGCGCGAGCGACGAGCGGGGCGTGCCGCTCCAATGCCTCGATCGTCATCGACTGGGACTCGTATTGTTCAAGCCAGTGACGGCGAAGGTCGACGACCTTCTCTCCGTGGTCCAGGCGGAGGCTCGAGACGGTGAAACGAACCCGTTCTCTCATGGCTTCTGGGACGAGCTGTTCCAGGATTCGAAGCTGGCATGAGGGCAGGAGGATCTCGAACCAACCGTCATCGACCTCGAAGGGGTCAAGGAGGCGGCCCTCCCACGCGGGCTTCTTGGCTGAGTTGATCTCCGAGTCGGAATAGCGGAAGTTGCTCCATTCGTAGATCTGCTCCGGGAAGTCACGCTGCGCGTGGAAGTGGTCAACCGTTCCTCCGGCGATCCACATCGCGAGCCATGCGCAGCGCTCTCCGAAGGCTTGGCGGAGATGCGGTTTGAACTCGGTCCAGTACGGGGGCGCACACTGGTGCTGGTCCGGGTGGGCTGTGAGCCAGGCATTACCTGGGGCCCGGCAGTGGGCGTCGAACTGGTCCGGCTCAGGCTGTTTCTCCACTCGGATCATGACCTGGTGGCCCGAGCAACCCAGCGAGGCCAGAAACGGTCGCTGCCCGAAAGTACTTCCGTCAGACGCCCGTTGAGTTGCTCCCACGACTGGAGGTGCGGTGGGTTCTGGACTGCTTCACCCCGCATGAATCGCTCCGCCGCCTCGATGGCCTCTTCAGCCTCAACTGACCTGGCCTGTTCGAGGCCGAACACCGGCGAAACGAGCCAGTTTGTCACGTCTCCACGTCGACTCCACGCCATCCGCTCGACGGCGGCACCGCTTTGGCCGTTGAGCTCGAGGTGGAAGATCGCGTCACGGGACGCATCGAACTTCGACTCGGCGGACGCAAGTACGAGGGGCGAATGCGTGCTCACGAGCAGCTGGACCGAGAGGGCTTCGTCGAGACCAGCGATCGCGGCAATGAGAGCGGGCAGCAGTTTGCGTTGCCACTGCGGATGAAGATGGGTTTCGGGCTCATCAAACAAGATGACGATCCGGCGCTCCGTTGGCTGGCGAATCAGCTCAGCCGCCTGTCGGTGCGCGTGCCACGCCCATATCAAAAGGTAGGCGAGGGCCAGGACACGCTTCATTCCAGCGGAGGCGAGGGTTACCGGGACGTCGCCGTAGCTGAACGCGAGACAGGGGTGTTTTCGAGTGTCGTCGATCCAGACTTGCCGAGGGGCCGCCGTCTTCACCTCCATCGGACAGAGCGCCTTGACCACTGCAAGGAGATGGTTGAACTCCGAGCTCTGCGTCTGCTGCCACGACACCCAGTCTTCGATGAGGCCCCGACAGATGATTCGGCCATTCTCGTTGGGGATGGAGTTCCAGACTTCCCCCGCGGCAAGGTGGAGGGCATCGGGGCGATCCGGCGCGTCGACTCCCAGTACTTTGTTTCGTCGCCAGTAGTGCTGCGACGGGTCCCAGAGCGAGAACTGCCCGTCGACTCGGAAATAGAGGACCAGACCAGGGTTTGGTGGTCGTCCTGTGGGGAGCAACCATTGTTGGCTGCTATAGTCGAACGAGCTTGGGTACGTGGACGCGGTGGTCTTTCCAGAAATTCCCGCGGTGATTCGCGCAGGGGCGTCTGGACCACTCGCCTCGTGGGGCCACGCCGGCCGGTCGGGCCATGTCCCCGTGAGGGCCCACCACGCGGTATCGAGAATGAACGTCTTCCCAAGTCCGTTGTCGCCGGTGATGAGATTGAGCCGTTCGGCAAACTCGATCGGTCCCAAGTGGGGCGAAGGTCCGACCGAGTGGAGTTCGAGTGACTTCAGCATCGCAGGCACTCTACCTCGTGTTCTGGCGGCCCGAGCATTCTCGTGTCATCGCCTCCCCGGCCCTTCGCTGGGAGTGCCGGGGGCGAGTCGGGCGCTACAGCTTCGCCAGAACCGCGGTGAGGAACGTCCAGAACCGGCCCACCGACGAGATGGACACGTGCTCGTCGGGCGTGTGCACGTCCCACATGCTGGGGCCGATGGAGGCCATCTCCATCGTGGGGTACTTTTCTCCGATGAGGCCGCACTCCAGCCCCGCGTGGATCGCCTTGACGCCCATCGCCTTGCCGAACAGCTCGCGGTGCACCGAGTCGATGAGCGCCACCACCTTCGCCTTGGGCTCGGGCTTCCACCCCGGGTACCCGCCGGAGTGGGTCACCTCGAAGCCGGCCAGCACCGCCGTGGCGGTCACCCTCGCTGCCAGCGCGTGCTTCGAGGCATCGATGGAGCTTCGGGTGAGGAAGCAGACCTCGAAGGCGTCGTCGGTGGTCTCGGCCATGCCCATGTTCGTCGAGGTCTGCACCAGCCCGGCGATGTCGGGGCTCATGGCCTCGACGCCGTGGGGGCCAGCGAGGAGCAGGCCCACCACCGCCAGCGCGTCGGCCTTCGCCATCACCGGGCCTCCCTGCGCTTGCTCCACTGTCACGGTGAGTCCGGGGTCGAGCGCTCCCAGCGCGAGCTTCCACTCCTGCGCCGCTTGGGCGACGGCCTCGCGAAGGGCCGCCTCACGCTCGGGGGCCACCAGCAGCACCGCCGAGGCCTCACGGGGAATGGCGTTGCGCTTGTTGCCGCCCCACACCTTGGCCAGCGACAGCTCGAAGGGGTCGAGCACCGCGTGGAGCACCTGGGCGAGGACCCTGAGCGAGTTCCCTCTCCCGGAGCCGATGTCGATGCCCGAGTGGCCGCCCTTGAGCCCCGCGACCTTGAGCCTCAGCGCGAGGCCCCCCACCGGGGCCTGCACACGACGCAGGGCGCGGCGGGCCACGGTGTCCATGCCGCCAGCACAGCCGATGGTGAGGTCGCCTTCCTCCTCGCTGTCGAGGTTGAGCAGCGTCTTCGCGGTGAGCCAGCCGGGCTTGAGCCCGTTGGCGCCCGACAGGCCGGTCTCCTCGTCGATGGTGATGAGCACCTCGATGGGCGGGTGCTCGAGTCCGGGCGTCGCCAGCACCGCCAGCGCCGCGGCCACGCCGATGCCGTTGTCGGCTCCCAGCGTGGTGTTGGTGGCGTACAGTGAATCTCCGTCGCGGCGAACGGCGATGGGGTCCTTCGAGAAGTCGTGAGGGTGGCCCTCGTTTTTCTCGCACACCATGTCGACGTGGGCCTGGAGCGCGACCGCGGGGCGACCTTGGCGGCCGGCCGACGCAGCCTGGCGGAGGAGCACGTTCCCGACGGCATCACGCTCGACCTGGCAGCCCAGGGCGCGGCCTTGCTCGGCGACCCAGGCCGCGGCTTGGGCTTCCTGCTTGGAGGCCCGGGGGATTTTGGAGAGCTCGAGGAAGTAGCGCCAGAGGAGCTTGGGTTCGAGAGTGTCGAGGAGGTCGGACATGGGGCCAGCACGGTAGCACGATGGGCTCGCCGCGGCCCTGGGCGCACGGGTGGTAGCCGAGGGCGTTGGCGACTAGAAATACCCCAATGACCGACACCGCCCCGTCGTCGCCCCGCGTGCTCGTCCGCTCGAGTGAGCGGGGGCCCGCCCACGTCTCGAGTCACCCGTACAACCCGGCCTCCGAGATCCACGGGTGGTTCCTGTCTCGCCAGGCTGGTCTCGAGCGAATCGCCGTGAACCTCGCCTGGCTGCCCCCGGGGAAGGAATCCGTCGTCTACCACCTGCATCACCGTGAGGAGGAGTGGATGTACGTGCTCGAGGGCCACGGGGTGGCCGAGGCCGACGGCGCCGAGCTCGACGTGCACCCGGGCGACTTCCTGGGTTTTCCGCCCGGGGTGGGCCATCACCTGCGGAACACCGGCGCGACGGACCTCCTGTTCCTCGAGGGTGGCGAGGTCATCGACGACGTCGAGGTGGCCGACTTCCCCCGGCTTGAGCGACGGCTGGTGCGCTTCGGCCGTCTTGTGGTCGTGTACCCCTTTGGCGCCGATGTGCCCTTCCTGCCCGGAGGCTCGGAGTTGCCTCCCGAGCTGGTCACCGAGCGCCGCGCCAAGGCGGCCAAGGTGTTGGTGCGGGCAGCCGAGCGCGGGGAGCCCAGGGTCTTCCGCCACCCTGAGAACCCCAAGGCGGAGATCGAGCTCTCGCCCCTCTCTCGACCCACCGGCCTCAAGCGAGTGGCTGTGGTGCACTCGCGGGTGCCGGCCGGCCGTGACGCCTTCGCGTACCACCTGCACCAGCATGACGAAGAATGGATGTACGTGCTGTCGGGCCGCGGCGTCGCCGAGATGGGCGACACGGAGCTCGAGCTGGGGCCGGGCGACTTCCTCGGGTTCCCCCCGCGCGGGGCGCCGCACAACACCCGGGCCCTGGGTGGCGAGGACCTCGTCTATGTGCAGGGCGGTGACGCCTGGTCACGCTCCACCATCGAGATCGTCGATTTCCCCCGGCTGGGCCTGCGGCGCACCATCGTCGGCACGAGGTCGACGATGACGTTCCCCTTCGACGCGGCGCTCGAGAAGAAGAAGGGCCCCTGAAAGCATCCTCCCGAGCCGCTCCTGGCTCTGACGGGCATGGGTTGGTTCACGCGTCTCCTCGGCCTCGAAGCGGTCCCGCACTCCGTCGTCCATGTCACCGACGAGAACTACCAGCGCGAGGTGCTGCGCTCCGACACGCCGGTGCTCCTCGACGTCTGGAGTGACGGCTGTGGGCCCTGCAAGCTCCTCGAGCCAGTGGTGATGGACCTGAGCCGTCACTACCAGGGCCGGCTCAAGGTGGCCGAGCTCAACCTCGCCGAGGCCCCCAAGACCGCCCGCAAGCTCGGCGTCACCGGTACTCCCACCGTGCTGTACTTCAAGAAGGGTCGGGTGGTGGAGCGGGTCGTCGGCTACCGCGCGGGCCACTACCACCGGGAGTACGTCGACGGCGAGCTGCTCCGCTAAGCGAAGGTCCCGCTCAGGCGGCTCGGCTCAGCTCGAACTCGAAGTCGTCGCAGTCGAGGTAGAGCCGCACGTCGACCCCGTCGACGTTCCATCCTTGGACCCCCAGGTCCGAGCGCACCGGCCCGACGCGGAGATACTCGGCCACCAGCTCGGCCTCCCGGCGAACGAGGCGCTCGGTGAGTCGAAGCACGTTGGGGTCATCGGTCGGCTCGGCGTGGCACTTGGTGGCGAGCGAGATGCACGCCAGGCCGCCTCGCTCGAACTCCAGCGACGCCTTCACTCGAACCCCCGGGTGCGGCTCGATGAAGTCGGGCACCTCGAGGCCTTCAGGAATGACGAACTCGTCACCGGTGACCGGGTTCTTGCCTCTGACCTCAGCGCGCACCTTCGCGCCTGGATGCTGACCGAGGATCTCCGTACGCGAGGACCCCCAGCGAAGTACTCCAAGTCCTTGCCCGAGTCGCAACATGATCCGCCTCCTCTACCGAAGAACTCGCATGCATTGGAGCCTCAACGACCGAGGTTGGTTCGCGTGAGCCTCAAAACCAAGTGCTCGAGAACACGAAAGGTGCGTCTTGTTGACCAAAACGCCGACCGCTTCATCGGCCGCATGCTCTGGGTAAAGCGTGACGAGTCGGTTCAGGGACTGGAGGCACAGCCCAGGAGGTCGCGCAGCACCCGGCGCGCGGGAGGCAGCAGCTCCATGCCTTTTACCGAGGCGTCGAGCTTCACCACCAGCTTCATGTCAGGGGTGAGGCGGTAGAGCCCCTTGGCCTTCCCCACCAACCGCGCCAGGCGTGAGCCGTCGATGTGGGCGTCGGCTCCGAGGGTGACGACGAGGCGCCCGGGCCCACCGTCGAGCTGCCTCAGCTGGAGCTCGCGGAGGTCCATCTTGAGAAGCATGACCTCTTGCAAGGCGTCGACCTCGGGCGGCGTGTCGCCGAAGCGATCGATGAGCTCGGCACGGAGATCGGCCAGCTCATCGGGCGCGGCGGCCTGACTGAAGCGCTTGTACAGCACCAGCCGCTGGTGCACGTCGGGCACGTACAGCTCGGGGAGGTACGCCGGGAGCGGGAGGTTGACGTCAGGTTCCACCACCTCACGGGGGGCCTCGCCGCGCACCTCGGCGATGGCCTCCTCGAGCATCTCGGCGTAGAGGTCGAAGCCCACGGCCTCGATGCTCCCCGACTGCTCCTTGCCGAGCAGGCTCCCGGCGCCGCGAATCTCCAGGTCGTGGGAGGCGATGCTGAAGCCCGCGCCCAGCTCGGTGAAGGCCTGGAGCACCTCGAGGCGGCGCTCGGCGTCCTTGGTGACGGCGCGTCCGTGGGGCACCAAGAGGTACGCGTAGGCCCGCTCCTTGGACCGGCCCACTCGCCCACGCAGCTGGTAGAGCTGCGACAGGCCGAACTGATCAGCCCGGTTGACGATCATCGTGTTGGCCGACGAGATGTCGAGGCCGCTCTCGATGATGCTGGTCGACAGCAGCACCTGCGCCCGGTGCTCGACGAACTCGAGCATCACCTTCTCGAGCTGGCCCTCGTGCATGCGCCCGTGGGCCACCACGATGGAGACCGAGGGCAGTAGGGTCTTGAGGAACCGCTCCATCGAGTGAATGGACTGCACCCGGTTGTGCACGAAGTACACCTGGCCGCCGCGCTGCACCTCGCGGAGCACAGCCTCACGGATCTGCTCCTCGTCGAATTTGTTGACGAAGGTGCGAATGGCCTTGCGGTCCTGCGGTGGCGTAGCGATGAGCGACATGTCGCGCATGCCGCTCATGGCCATGTTGAGGGTGCGGGGAATGGGCGTGGCAGTGAGCGTCAAGGTGTCGACGGTCGTCTTGAGCCGCTTGAGTGCCTCCTTCTGCTTGACGCCGAACTTCTGCTCTTCGTCGATGATGAGCAGCCCCAAGTCGCGGAAGCCCACCTCGCTCACGAGCAGCTTGTGGGTGCCGATGACGATGTCGACGCGGCCCTCCTGGGCCTTCTGGAGCACCTCGCGGACCTCGGCCCCCTTTCGGAGCGACGACACCACGTCGATGGTGACGGGGTAGCCGTCGAAGCGACGAGTGAAGCTGGCCAGGTGCTGATGGGCGAGGAGCGTGGTGGGCACCAGCACCGCCACCTGCTTGCGATCGAGCACCGCCTTGAACGCGGCCCGCATCGCCACTTCGGTCTTCCCGTAGCCGACGTCGCCGCAGACCAGTCGATCCATCGGCTCGCGCTTCTGCATGTCGCTGATGACGTCCTCGATGGCCTTCTCTTGATCGGGCGTCTCGTCGAACGCGAAGTCGGCCTCGAACTGGTGGAAGTAGCGATCCGGCGGCGAGAAGGCGTGGCCCGGGTGGGCCTTGCGCTCGGCGTAGAGCTGCAGCAGCTCAGCGGCCATCTTGAGGAGCTGCTCTTTGACCTGGGCCTTGCGCTTCTCGAAGGTGTTGCTGCCCAGCTTGTCGAGGGCCACCTTCGATGGGTCGCCACCGGTGAACCGGGAGACCAGCCGCATGCGACTCACCGGCAGGTACACCTTGTCGCGCCCGGCGAACTCGAGCACCAGGAAGTCGGCGCTCACCTGGCCCACCTCCATCGCGATGAGCCCGGCGTAGCGGCAGACGCCGAAGTCGCTGTGGACGCAGAGGTCGCCCTCCTTGAGGTCCTTGAAGCCGGCCGCGAAGCCGTCGGCGCTCCGTCGCCGCCGCGTCTTTCGCCGGGCCCGGCCACCGAAGATGTCCTCGTCGGAGAGGAGCGCCAGGTGCCCGGGCCGGTCGACGAAGCCCGCCGAGACCTCGCCCACGAAGAGCCGGGCGAGGACGTCGCGCTCGAAAGGCGGCACGGCGCCGTCGAAGGGCTCGGGGTGCGTGGTGACGCGCACCTCGCGCTCGGCCAGGAGGCGCTTGAGCCGGTCGGCCTGCCCCGCGGTGCCGCAGGCCACCAACGCGGTGAGGCCCTCGTCGCGCCAGGCTTCGAGGCGCTCGAGGAGCGGAGTGAGCGCGCCCTCCTCTCCGTGGTGGCCTCGGATGGTGTCGCGCAGGTCTCGGGTGCTGCCGAGCTCGAAGCGCACCGGCGCCTGCTCGTTGCCGTCGAGCACCAGGCCCCCGCCTTCGACGACGCGGAAGGCCGCGAGGGCGCTGGCGAGCTGTTCGGGCGAGAGGAAGTGCGCTGCTGGTGGGAGCGTGAGCTCGAGGCGCCCCACCGCGTCGGCGTGGCTGCGCTCGATGTCCTTGTACAGCTCGTCGGTGGTGCGCTCCTGGCCCTGGGGCTCATCGAGCCAGACCAGGGGAGACGGGTGCCACGCGGCGAGGTAGTCGAACACCGTGGCCATGCCGCCGTCGAAGAAGCCCGGGAGTAAGCCCTCGAGCCCCGCGGCGCTGAGGCCCTCGCGCACTTGCTCGAGGCGCTCGCGAACCTTCGAGCTGGGCACCGACTGGTGCTCCGCCGCCTCGCGAATGGCGGCCTCGGCCTGGCGCTTGGTGGTGTCGCTGAAGAAGAGCTCTCGCGCGGGGAGCAACCGCAAGGTCGTGAGGCCGTCGATGGTGCGTTGGGTGTCGGGGTCGAAGGCGCGCATCGACTCCACGGTGTCGCCGAAGAACTCCAGGCGCACCGGGTGGTCGTGCAAGGCCGGGAACACGTCGAGGATGTCGCCCCGCATGCTGAAGGTGCCGGGGTCCTCGACCAGAGGGGCGTTGTGGTAGCCCATCTCGACCAGCTTCTTGGCCAGGGCGTCGCGGCCGTGATCGTGCTCGAGGGTCACCAGCTCGGAGCGCTCGCGCATCACCTCCACCGGCATCACCCGCTTCACCAGCGCCCGCACCGAGAGCACCAGCGCGGGGAAGCGAGTGCCCTGGGCCAGGTGAAAGAGGGCCTGGAGCCGGTCGGCCACCACGCCTTGGTCGGGCACCAGCTCATCCCATGGGAGCACCTCGTCGGCCGGGAGCCGGACCACTCGCGGCGCGCCCCGCGTGCCTTCCTGGCCGAAGAAGAAGGCGAGGTCTCCGGCGAGGGCATCGGCCGAGTCTTCGTCGGCGGTGACGCACACCAAGGGCGCGTCGAGCGCGCGGTGGAGCTTGGAGAGCGTCCACGCACGGGCGGCTCCGCTGAGGCCCACCGTACGCACCCGTCGGCCGGGCTCGAGCGCGTGGAGGAGGGCTGAGAAGGCGTTGGCCGACATGACGGCGGGCTACGTGGGGAGCGGAGGCAAGTCAACGCTCCACACGGGTGGGCGCCCGACGACCCGCGGCCGGTGTCTCTCTGACCTTCGACCTACTTCTGGAGTCCGCGCCCGGACTCGAGGGCCCTCAGGCGGGCGTCGAACTCGAAGGGAGCCCCAGAGTCGCCAGCCCCTCTTCGGGCTCGAGGGTCAGGGCCGCCCCGAAATGCGGGTGGCGAGCACCTCGACCCCGGCTCGCTGCAACGTCTCGATGAGGCTGGGGAGCCGGTGGCGAGCCGCGCTGTCGACGTAGCGCACTACCGCCGAGGAGACGCCAGTCGCCGCGGTGAGGAACTGCTCGGTCAGGTGGCCCCAGCGGTCCTCGAGGTCGAGCGTCAGCGCTTCGCCTTCGCGCCTCAAGGTGCACTCGGCCGTCTGCACCTCGACGCGAACTTCGGGCACCAGCCTGGGCTCGAGGAGCCTCCTCCTCGCGGCGCTGAGGGCATCGCCCGGGTCCACTGTGTAGTCGGGCCTCAGGGTGACCCCCTCGAGCTGAGACAGCAGCCCGCTGGCCACCAGGCTGCTGAGCGAGCCCTCGAGGTTGCTGGCCGAGACCCAGAGGGACAGGCGGTCGAGCCTGGGCAGCGAGGGGTGCCCGACGGCAGACGAGAGCTGACCCTTGGTGGGCGCGAAGCCGAAGCTCAGCGCCTCGACCCTGCGGGGCGGCCCAGCCAACAAGCCCTCGAGCGTCAGCGGGTTGGGGAGCTCGACGACCCTCAGGTTCTCCATCTGTGGCGACAGCACGAAGCGCGTGTAGTGCCGCGAGTTCCCCCGGCCCTTCTCGAGCACCCGCACGGTGCGCAGCACGTCGCTCGAGGCCGCCTGCTTCCACGCGTCTTGGGTCGCGACGGCGTTCTGAGCCAGGGCCGCTCGGTCGAGGAACCCCCGGCGAAACTCCACCCGGGTCAGAAGCCGCCGGAGCGGTCCCAGCCACTCGTCTTGATGGGTCCGCAGCAACGATTCGGCGCGCCGGCGCTCCTTCTCGGAGCCCTCGCTCTGGCTCAGACGCACCTGCAGCGCGATGAGCTCGCCCCTGGGCTCACCTCGCTCGGTCAGCCAGTCGGAGTACACCAGCCGGGCCGTGTCCTCCTCGGGGCGCTCCCACACCACGCGCCGGAGCGCCTCGCCGTCTTCGGTGGTGGGCGGGGCGGCGCGGCGACGTCTGGCCAGCTCGGCCCAGGCCCCTCGGGAAACTGCGTCGAGCTCGATGGTGACGCCAACGAGCCTGTCGATGACCGGCCTGAGTGCCCCGGCGAGGAAGCCGCGGGTGGAGGCCCGCCCCGCCTGTGGGGTGCGCTCGAGCCGCGCCAGTACCTCGGCCTGGCGCACGTCGTCGCAGCGGGCCAGAAGCTGGAGCGCCGGCCCGTACACCTCCTGGCTCGAGCGCGCATCCCAGGTCGACAGAGGGGCATCGACCACGAAGCGGGCGAGGGCCGCCGCCAGCACGGGGTCGGGGGCCAGGGGTTCCAGCGCGTCGAGGCGGGCGAAGTAGGCGGCGTACTTTCTGCGGGCGTACTGGGGGTCGAGGAGCCCGTTGTAGTCAGCGTCGATGGGGAGCCGCTCGCGGAACGTGGTGGCCAGCCAGGTCGTCGCCAGGGGCTCCTGCTCGGCGTGCCGGGACACCTCGAGCCAGGCCGCCTGGAAGTCGTCCTTTCGTCGGGCCTTGGGGGCCGCGAAGGTGGCCAGGGCGGGGGCAATCAGCGTCTCCAGCGTCTCGGCGACCTCCGGGGCTCCAGTGTCGCGCCAGGTCTTCCACGCGAGCTCGAAGGCGAGCTCGGGGCGCGAGTCGGAGAGTTGGCGTACCCTGTCGAGGGGCTCCATCGAGTCCGAGGGTACCACTCCCGGGCCGCCTCGACTGTCGGGCGATACCCGCTGGGTTTTCTCATCTCGGGTGCGCTTCGATGGCGACCTTGAGGCGCAGCGCGAGCACTTCCGACAGGGCGTCGGCGGTGAAGGGCTTCTGCAGCACCGGCGGGCCCGACGACACCGGCAAGCCCAGCCCCTCGGTGGGGCAGGTACCTCCGGTCATGAAGACGAGCTTGCCCCGTTGCGCCGCGGGCAGACGCTCCCACAGCTCGACGCCCGAGAGCCCGGGCATCAACAGGTCGCACAGGACGAGGTCGAAGTCTCTTTGGGCGAGGAGCTCGAGCGCCTCGTTCCCGTCGGAGGCGGTCGTGACGTCGTGGGAGCGGCCCATCATTCTCGTCAGGGAGCGGAGGATGAGGGGCTCGTCATCGACCACCAGCACTCGGCCTCGAGGAGCCGCTTCGGTGTCGCCGTGGGGGTTGCCTCCCGCGGGCAGGCGAACCTTGAAGCGAGTGCCGGCGCCCACGCTGCTGTCCACCTGAATGTCGCCCCCCAATTCCTTGGCGATGCCCAAGGCGATGAACAGGCCCATGCCGGTGCCCCGGCCCGCGTGCTTGGTCGAGAAGAAGGGGTCGAACACCCGGCCGAGGTTCTCCGGGGCGATGCCCTCTCCGGTGTCTTGCACGGTCACCACGGCCGCGCCGTTCACGGTCTCGGTGGAGACGGTGAGCTGGTTGGTCTCGACGTGCCCATCGGGAATGGCCTGGGCGGCGTTGAGCACCAGGTTGAGGAACAGTTGCCCCAGGCGGGCTTGGTTGGCCACCACCAGGGGCACCGGGCGGAAGTCCTTCACCACGCGGGCCCGGTGACGCGTCTCGTTGCCGGCGAGGTTGAGCACGCCCTCGAGAATGGGCCCGAGGTCGCAGGGCACCGGCGTTTGCTCGTCGTCGCCGCGGGAGAAGGCCTTCAGGTTTCCCACGATGCTGGCGACGCGCTCGGCTCCTTCCTGCGCTTCGGCGAGGGCCGCGCGGATGTCCGCGAGGTCGAGCCCGGGCAGTTCCTTCACCCGGCTCAGCTCGCCGCGCACGGTGTTCAGGTTCGCGACGATGAAGGCGAGCGGGTTGTTGACCTCGTGGGCCACTCCCGAGGCCAGCGTGCCGAGGGACGCCATGCGCTCGGACAGGCGGAGTTGGGCGGCCAGGCGCACCTCGTCAGTGACGTCTTGCACCACTGCCACCAGCCGCACCACCTCTCCGCTCGAGTCGGCGTGGGGTCGGGTCCAGATCTTCAGCTCGCGAGGGCCCTGGGGCAGCAGGGCGGTGAGCTGGAGCGTGGTGGGGCGGCCCTTTCGGCCCAGCCGCACGGCCTCCTCGAGCCGGGCGCGATCGTGCACCGCCACCCGATCCTCGAAGAGGGTCGCGACCTCGGCGTCATCGGGCAGGGCCACCAGCCGGCGGAGCTGGAGCGAGGGCTCGACCCGCTTGGTGCGGTAGTCGATGACCAGGGTGCCGATGTGGGCGATGTCTTGCGCCTCGGCCAGTTGCTCGCGGGAAGCCATCAGCTCCTCTTCTCGGCGCAGCTTCTGGGTGACGTCGACCCCTCGCATGTACACCACCGGCCCGAAGATGGGCGAGCGCTCGGGGCGCACGGTCCACGAGATGAGGTGGTACTGCCCGTCGCTGCCCTTCAGTCGGTTGATGAAGTCGCTCGAGGGGTGGCCCGAGGAGGTCGCCTCGAGGGAGCGCTCGAGATCGTCGGGGTGCATGAGGACGCCCAGGGAGTTGCCCAGGAACGCCTCCGGTGCCCAGCCCAGCATGCGCACGGCTCCGTCGTTGACGCGCAGCACCCGGCCCCGGGGAGTCGCCACCAGGAGCACGTCGTCGCTCAAGTCGAAGGCCCTCCGGTACTCTTCGAGGTTGGCCAGGGAGTCGTGGGAGGCGTCGATGAAGCTGACCAGGACGCCACCCGAGGAGCCGTCAGGTTCCCACAGGGGCACGGCCCGCACCAGGGTCGGGAGGCGCACGCCGTCGGGCTCCTCGAGCAGCACCCGGCGCTCCACCACGCGCTGGCTGCGCGCCGCCTGGGCCCAGGGCTCCTCGGCGAGGGGTTGGGCGTCGAGGGTGAGTAGCCGCCAGGGGCCGGGGGTGCCCTCGCTGGCCGAAGCGAAGCGCGTGGCCGCGGCGTGGTTGAAGGCGCACACGATGCCGGTGCTGCTCATCACCACCACGGGCCCTGGCACGGCCTCGAGGGCGTGGGAGAGGTCGGGGCGAAGGGCTGGTCTCTCCGCTTGCGGTGCTGTCAGGCGAGGACCCATGGCTGTCAAGGGATAGCGCCGGGGTCTCGGAACTGCTCGATCGTGCGTGTGGCTCCTTGAGCGTGGGCCTGGTTGTGTCACCTTCCGCCCGTGGCCTTGACCGAGAAGCTCAAGCGTGGGTTGCGGAAGTGGACGCTGTCGATGGTCGACCGAGATCTCGAGCGGTCGCTCAACGACATGCGCCCGCGCAACGAGTATGGCGTGGACCCGTTCGGCTACGACCCGGACTATGCGCTGTCGGCGATGGCGCCCCTGGTGTGGCTGTACAAGCACTACTTTCGCGTCGAGGCCAAGGGGCTCGAGCAGGTGCCCGCTGGGCGGGTGCTGCTCATCGCCAATCACTCGGGGCAGATTCCCCTCGACGGGGCGATGATCGGCGTGAGCCTGCTCGTCGACGCCAAGCCCCCGCGGGCCATTCGCAGCATGGTGGACAAGTGGGTGCCCTCGCTGCCCTTCATCTCGACGGTCTTCGCCCGCATGGGACAAGTCGTGGGGACGCAAGAGAACTGCCGGCGGTTGCTCGAGAGCGACGAGGCGATCCTCGTCTTTCCCGAGGGCGTGAAGGCCATCACCAAGCCGTTCCGCGAGCGCTACCGGCTGCAGCGGTTCGGGCTGGGCTTCATGCGCCTGGCGCTCGAGACTCGCTCACCCATCGTGCCCGTGTCGGTCGTCGGGGCCGAGGAGCAGGCGCCCGCCCTGGTCGACGTCAAGCCGGTGGCCAAAGCCCTGGGCTTCCCCGCCTTCCCTCTGACGCCGTGGGGGCTCCCGCTGCCCCTGCCCACCAAGTACCACCTGACCTTCGGGGCTCCCCTCGTGTTCGAAGGGCGGGCCGACGACGACGACAGCGAGCTCGAGAAGCGGGTGGCGGTGGTGAAACAGACTCTCGAGACGATGCTCGATGCGGGGCTTCGCGAGCGGAAGGGGGTCTTCTTTTGAGCTCCGAGCGGCCCGCGGTGGTCGTCACCGGCATCTCCGGCAACCTGGGGCGAACCCTGGCCAAGCTGCTCCATCGCACCGAGCGGGTCATCGGCATCGACCGCCGGCCCTTCCTCGGCCGGCCAAAAGACATCGAGCACGTGCAGGTCGACCTGCGCAAGCGGAAGGCCGAGGAGGTCTTCAAGAGCACCCCAGTGGGAGCCATCATTCACCTTGGCATCATGCACGACCCCCGCATGAGCGCGGAGGATCACCACTCCTTCAACGTGCTGGGCACCACGCGGGTGCTGGAGTGCGCCGCCAAGTTCGGGGTGAAGAAGGTGGTGCTGCTCTCGAGCGCCAACGTCTACGGGCCTTCGCCTGACAACTCGAGCTTCCTGGCCGAAGACGCGCCGCTGATGGGGGCCAGCCGCTTCCCCTCGGTGAGAGATCTGGTCGAGGTCGACATGCTGGGCACGAGCTTCTTCTGGCGCCAGTCGAAGACCGAGACGGTCGTGCTGCGGCCGGTGCACATCGTCGGGCCCACCATCAAGAACGCGCCGTCGAACTACCTGCGGCTCGCCCGCCCGTGGATGCTGGCCGGCTTCGACCCGATGATTCAGCTCATTCACATGGAGGACGCCGCTCGTGCCATGGTCGAGGCGCTCAGGCCCGGTCGCAAGGGCGTCTACAACGTGGTCGGCCCGGGCGAGGTGCCGCTGTCCACCGTGTTTCGCGAGCTCGGCCAAAGGCCGCGGTTCGTTCCCCACATGCTCGCCCGCCCGGTGCTCTCGGCGCTGTTCCGGTACCGGGTGGCCGAGTTTCCCCCCGAGGAGCTCGACCACATTCAGTTCCTCTGCATGGTCGATGGCTCCCGTTGGGCCACTGAGACCGGGTGGGCACCAGGGTTCTCGATGCGCGACACGATTCGCGCAGTGCACGATTCCTGAGGCGTGCCCAGCTCCGCCGAGAGGTCCTCTGACTTCGATGTCAGGGCTGAAGGCCGTGCTGATCGTTGCCGCTTTGACAACTCATCGGAAGCACTCGCGCTGGGCCCTTCATCAGGGCTGGCATCGCCGTTGCTTTTGGAGGCCCTCGGTAGGGGGCTCCATGGGGGAGCTTCCGACGACCGCCGTCTCGGCCGGCCCCGAGACGGCGGTCGTTTTTTTTCTAGCGCACGGGAGCGGGCGCGGGCGCGGGCCGCAGGTCTTCGAAGGGGCCAGTGTCTTGGCTCTCGAGGTACCAGGTGTTCTCTCTCCAGACGAAGGTGCTGGTCACGGTCGCGGTGGTCTCGGTGGAGGAAGGGAGCCGGTACCAGGAGATCTTCGAGACGGCCAAGGCCGCGCCGCGGTCAGGCGAGAGCTTGGCATCCTCGAGCTGGAAGTCGGTGATGGAGAGGTCGCGCTCGTCGTTGCTCGTGCTCCGCGCCTTGATGAAGGCGTCGCGGTGCTCGGGCACGACCAGGTCGGCGGCCGAGCGAAAATCCTTCCACCGCACCCGCTGATGGAAGGCCTCCACGGTGGGTTTGAGCTCGTCGAGATCGGGGGGCCGAATGGTGGCACAGGCCACCCCTGTGAATGCCCAGGCGACTACCAGTGCGCGCATGGGTCCTAGGGTACCACCAGAGATGAAAGGGTCATCAATTCGCCGTCGTGGGAGGTCAAACGCGGTAAGGTGCGCCCGTCTGGAGGCACCCCAAACCGATGTCAAAGTCGATGGTCGACAAGTACGAGCACGTGCTCGCAACGGACCCGTCCTCCACAGTCTTCGTCGAGCTGGCGAGGGCGTACCTCGAGCAGGGCGATCACGAGAAGGCCATCGCCGTCTGCCAGCAAGGCATCAACCACCACCCCGACTCGGTGGTGGGGCGGGTGCTGTGGGGCAAGGCGCTCATCAACGTCGGTCGCGCGGCCGAGGCCATGCGGCAGTTCGACGCCGCCACCAACATCGACCGTGACAACCCCTACGCCTACAACCTCATCGGTGAGGCGCTGCTCCGAAAGGGCCTGTACCGTTCGGCCTTGCCCATTCTGCGGAAGGCCGCGGCGTTGCAGCCCGACGACGGTCGCATCGCCCAGTGGCTCGAGCAGGCAAAGGCCGCCCTCGCCGGGGGCCCGGCGCCCATCATCCAAGGGAGCCTGGAGGCCCCGCCGAGCCCGCCGCCTCGTCGAGTCGCACCCGACGGGCCCTTCGACGTGGACATCAGGCCTCCGCTGCCGCCGCCCCCGTCACCTCCGGGCCGCGGCGACGGGCTGCCCTCCCAGCCTTGGGGGAACGCACCGCTCGCGCCGACGGAGCTCGGCAGCTTTCCGTTCGGGCCTCCGCCCTCGCCCGCGCCGCGACGCCACCAGGTGGCCTCTGACATTTTCGTCGTGCTGCCGAGAGAAAACGACCCCCGCGAGCAGCCGACGCAGCTGATGGCTGCCTACCAGCCGGGCGTGGTACTCGGCGCCTCGCTCGAGCTCGATGATCGCTCGCTGCCTCCGGTGCCGGCCTCCGAGCTGCCGCTCATCGAGGCCACGGTCACCTTCGAGGTCCCCGCGCCACAGGTCATCGTTCGCGAGGTGACCTCGCAGTCCGACGCCCAGTTGCCCGTGGTGGTGGGGCACACTCCGACCGGCGAGCTCCCCTCGCCACCAGACCCCATCGCTCCGTTCCCCGAGGAGGGGCCGGCCAACGGGGTGCTGGGTGGCCTCACCGTCGACTTCGACCGCCTCTCGAAGGGAGCGGTGGATCTCCCCCGCATGCTCGTGGGGGTGCCGCCTCCGCCCGAGCCGGCCGCGCCTGGTGGGCTGCTCGACGAGGTGCCCTTCTCGGTGGCGACGCCGCGCCCTGTCCCCCTTGCGCCGGCCCCCGCGCCAGTGGCCCCGTCGGCCACCTCGGGGAGCGGCTTCCTCGACGACATTCCCGACGCGAGCGCCGACGCTTTGGTCGCCGTGCCGGCCGCGCCCGAGCTCAACACTCAGGCGGCCGAGGCCATCGCTCGCGAGTACGAGAAAGAGCTCAAAGCCAAGCTCGAGGTCGCCCAGAAGAAGAAGACGTTCCTCCAGCGCCACGGGCTCAAGGTGGCTGTCGGCATCGGGTTCTTGGTGGTGCTCCTGGCCGCGGGAGGCAGCTTCTGGCTGACGCGACAGAAGAACCAGGGCGAGACGCTCGACAGCGCGCTGGCCAAGGGCCTGGCCGGTCTGGCCGCCGACACCAAGGAGCAGTACGCGGCGGCCATCAAGGCCTTCGAGCAAGCCGAGTCGATGGACACCGGCAACCTCACCGCGAGGGCCGGCGCCGCCTACGCCCACGCGATGCTGTACGCCGAGCACGGAAAGGACCCCGCCGAGCGAGAGGCCGCCCGCTCGGGCATGAATGAGAGAGCGAGAAACGCCTTTCCCGACTCCGCGCTGGTGATCGACTGGCTCACGGCCCCCGACGGCACCCAGGCCGAGGCCGAGAAGGGGCTCCTCGAGGCGACGCTCGACAAGAGCCTGGTGCAGGCCCACGCCGGCCGGGTGCTCCTCTCGGCCAAGCGCTACGACGACGCCCTGGCGCGCCTCAAGCGAGCGACTGAGCTCGACGCACACCAGACCCTCGCCCTCGTCGCGCTGGGTGACTACTACCTGGCCTTCGAAGACTGGGACTCGGCCCTCGAGATGATGGCCAACGCCGAGGCCCTCTCCCGGTACAACCCCGAGCGGGTGCTGGGCCACGCCGAGGCGAGGCTCGAGCTGGGCAAGGAATTGCCCGAGGCGCTCACCGCGCTCGAGGGGCTCTCGGGCAAGGCGTCGCTCCTCGAGCGTCAGCGGGGTCGGTATGTGTTGTTGCTGGGGCGGGCCCTGTCGGCCAACGGGCGCCACGAGGAGGCGAAGAAGACCTTGACCGACGGGCTGGCCGCCTGGGGGAAGCCCATGGGGTACGCCTTCGAGCTGGCGTTGGCCCAGGCCTCCCGGGCAGCCGGTCGCATGGAGAAGGCGCAGAAGTACTTCGAGGAGGCGCTCAAGCTGAAGCCGAAGAGCGAGGAGGCGAAGGAGGGCCTTGGCCGGGCGTTGATCGCCCAGGGCCGCGAGCGCGAGCTGCTCGATCGCCTGAAGCCCGAGAAGGACCTCGGCCGGGTGGCCTTGGTGCGCGGCATCGCCTGGTTCCGCCTGGGAGAACCCAACCGCGCCCGAGAGGAGCTCGCGCGCACCCAGGTCGGTGGCAAGTACCCCTCGGAGGCCGCCCTGTACCTCGCCCTGGCCGACGCGGCCGATCAAGGCCCCAGCGATCACGGCGTGGAGCTGCTCGAGAAAGCGGCTGGCGGCAAATCGCGTCAGCGGGCCGCGGCGCAGGTCGCCCTGGCCCGCGTGTTCCTCGAGCGAAAGCAGCCCGACAAGGCGAAGGCTCAGCTCGAGGAGGCCGCCAAGGACCCGCTCGATTACGAGGCCAACACCCTCCTGGGCCAGCTCCTGCTCGACGCCGAGGCGCCTCCCGAGCTCGCGATCGAGCCGCTCGAGCGGGCCGTGCAGCACAACGGGAGCCACTCAGCGGCGCGGCACCTGCTCGTTCGCGCGCTCTTGGCGATGGGGCGCACCCAAGACGCGGTCAAGCAGGTCGAAGGGTGGACCACCGACAGCCCCAACCTCGAGGCCGCGTGGCGAGACGCAGCCCAGGCCTATCTCGAGGCGGGCCGGCTGCCCGAGGCTCAGGCCGCCGCCGCCAAGCTGCCGGCCGCGAGTGAAGATCTCGAGGGCTGGCGCATCAAGGCCAGGGTGCTGTTCGCCTCGGGGGACGCGAGCGGGGGCATGGCCGCGCTCCAGCGGGCCAACAAGATCGACAGCCATGACCCTGCCACCTTCTGCGAGATCGGCCACGCGCTGGTTCGCCAGGGCGACGCCGAGAGCGCGCTCAAAGCGTACGCCAAGGTGCTCGAAGAGAACCCCAAGAGCCCCTGCGGCAAGGCGGGTCCGCTGCACGCCCACCCGACGTCCAAGGGGCGCCCGCTCCCCAAAGACGTGTTGGCCGGCCTCATCGCCCACTCCACGGTCTCATGGGAGAAGGCCTTCCTCCAGGCCACCCTGGCGCGGGTCCTCCTGGAGGAGCGCGATCTCAAGGGCGCCCAGGCGAACGCCGAGTCGGCGGTGGCCACTGCTCCGGCCCACCCCGCGGCCTACTTCGCGCTGGCCGAGGTCACGCGGCGGCAGAAGAGCGAAGACAAGGCGCGGGCGGCCTTGCAGAAGGTCACCGCGCTCGACGCGTCGTGGGCCACCCCGCATCTCGCGCTGGCGGACCTCTTGGCGAAGCAGGGTGGCGACGCGCTGCCCGAGGCCCTCAAAGAGTACGAGGTCGTCCTCCGCATCGACCAGAACGACGTCGAGGTCAACCGGGCCACCAAGGCCATCACTGGCCTCAAGCGGCAGCTCCAGAAGTAGGGCCTGATGCCGAAGCGCGACACTCCGCCCGTCTTCCGGTTGAGCCTCACCAACGCCACCGTGCTGTCGGGCCTCTACCTCCTGGTGGCGGCGGTGGTGGAGTTGACCCGACGCTTCTCCAGCGCTCGGTGGGTCGAGCGGGCCTCCTTTGCCCTCGAGGTCTTTCCTGCACGGACCCTCGACTTCCTCGGCCTCTTCGAGCCGATGCGCCGGGCGTGGATCGAAGGCCGCCTGTCCGACGGCGTGGTGCGGCTCTGCTATGGCGCCACCACCGTGGCCCTCATCTTCGCATTGGGTTTGGTGGTGGGGGTCGGAATGTGGGTGCTGGTCAAACTGTCGGCAAGGAGGAACCCGAACATCGACACCGATGGTCGTTAGGGGAAGTGCATGGACCCGCTGGAGTTCGACGAGACGCAGCGCTTCACGGTGGACCCGCGGCCCCGGGCGCTGGTGCTCGTCGCCGAGCCCTCCGAGCAAGCCGCGCTCATCGCCGCGCTCTCGGAGGTCGGCTTCGCCGCCGAGGGGCTGAGCGAGCCCTCTGAGCTGATGGCCATCGTCGATCGCCGCGGGCCTGAGCTCATCGCCATTGGGGAGAGCTTCCCCCAGGTGTCGGGCCGCCAACTGGCGCTCTCCCTGAGGGCCCGGGGCAGCACCTTCGCCGTGCCGGTGGTGGCGGTCTTGGGGGAGCTCTCGGTGACGGCGGTGCTGCGGTGGCTGACCGTGGGCGCGGTCGACGCTTGGACCGTGGGCGGGGGAAAAGAGGTCGGCCTGAGGGCCAAGCGGCTCCTCGCCGAGTGCCGGGCGACCCAGGTGCAGACCCAACCGGTGCCGGCGCGGCTGTTGGCCTTCGCCCGACGTTCGAGCCTCTCGGGGGCGGCCATCGTCTATGCCGACACGCCTTTCGAGGGGCGGGCGGTGTTCGAGCATGGGGCTCTGTCCGAGGCGTTCTTCGGAGAGCTGCGGGGGGCGCACGCGCTGGCCCAGTTGCTCGATCTCGATGACGCGCCGCTCACCTGGGTCAGCGCGGCGGTGGAGACGCAGCCCTTCGCGGTGGCCTCGCCGGTCGGCCACTCCAGTCGGGTGCTGGTGGTGGAGGACGTCGGGCTCCTGGGTTTGCAGCTCAAGGACGCGCTTTCGGCGGCTGGCTACCACGTGGAGGTGGCGCGTGACGGGCGGGCGGGGCTCCAGGCGGCGCTTGCCGAGCACTTCGATGTGGTGCTGATCGACCTGAACCTGCCGGTGCTCGACGGTTGGGGGCTCATGCGACTGCTCCGGGAAGACCCGGTGGCGCGGGAGAGCGCCGTGCTGGTGCTGTCAGCACAGGAGGCCCACGTCGAGATCCTCAAGGCAGCCCGGGCCGGCGCGCGCGCGTGGCTCAAGAAGACGGGGCGCGCCAAGGAGTTGCTCGACGCGGTCGAGCTTCTGGCGCGGCCTCGGGCCCAGGTCTGGGGGCACCTCTCGGCGCTGCAGCCCGCCACCATCGAGCTCCGGGCCATCGGGCCGGTGTGGCTGCTCCGCACGCTGGCTGAGCTCGACTGTCGCGGGCGCCTCCTGGTCGAAGACGAGCTGTCCCGCTTCGAGGTGCGAGTCAGCCAGGGGCTGCTGGGCGCGGCCACGGCTCAGGTGGGCTCCCGGCGTCTCCATGGGCTCTCGGCCATTCAGGCGCTCTTGGGGTCTCGTGGGAGGGGCGTCTTCGAGCCCCGCGAGACGTCGCTCCCGCCGGGGGCTCCGTGGCTCCACGAGGTGGTGCAGTCGGCCTGCGAGGCGCTGAGCACCGAGTCTCAGTTGGCCCTGGAGCGGGCCATGTCGCGGCCCGAGGCGCTCTATCTGAATCAGGAGCTGGCGCTCCTCTTCGCCCGGGTGGCCACCGCCCGGGAGATTCAGGTGATGGACGCCTTCGCGCTGTCGCCCAGGCCCGTGGAGGCGCTCGCCCAGGAGGTTCATCAGTCGGACGAGGAGGTGCGCGCCGCGCTGGTGGAGCTGCTCCGGCGTGGGGTGCTGTCGGTGGAACCGGTCTGAGGCCGGAGGATGGCCTTCGTGAGAGGCTCCGGGCCCTCACTTTGGGCCGTGTTCGATGGGCCATGACGGTCGCCCTCTTCTCCGCCTGGCAGGGACGGTGCGAGCCATGCCTTGGGGAGCAAGGGCGGGCTGATGTCCACCCGCCGAGGCGGTCTGGCCCAGCCTCTCGACCCGAGAGCGGGGTGAGCACATGTGAGCTCCAGACTTGGCCTGTCGGGCGGGGGTCGCGGCGCACGTCACCAATGGTTTCATTCGGGAAACGCCTCCCGGACCGCGCTCCTGCGCTCCGCTTTGGGCACCAGACCACGTTGGCCGACAATGCCTCGCATATTCGAAACACTGGATGTTCTCGATATGCGACGCGATCCGCTCGTTGAATTAGAACGCTCCGGCCAGCGTCAGCCCGCTGCCCGACGGCGTGATGCTGAGCCCGGCGTGGAACGCCCGGTACTTGTCAGGAGGCTCGCCGATGATGAAGAGCACCGCCGCCGCGACGGCCCCGGCCGCGCCCACGCCGAGACCGCTCACCGAGATGAGCTCCCACGTCTTGATGGTCGACGCCAGCTGGGTGGCCGCGACGCGATGGTCGACGCTCCCCTCAACCTGGAGGCCGAGATCGAGCCGGCTCTTGTGGTAGGCGAAGCTGTCGAGCTGGGTCGTGCTGCCGTAGAAGTGATCCGCCTCGTACTGCCCCAGCCCGAAGAGCACCGCGCCCACCACCGCGAGGCCCGTGGCCGTCCACGCCAGCACCCGCAGCCGCCCGGTCCGTGACTCGTACTCGGCGATGGTGTCGGGGCTCGGCACCAACGTGAAGCTCTCGTAGGCAGCTTGATCAGGCACGACGCGCAGCTCGCGCCTGGCCGCGGTGAAGCCGTCCTTCTCCACCGACACCAGGTGGGGGCCGGCGGCGACCTTCTGTGGGCCGGGGAGTGGGGTGGTGCCGATCTGCGTGTCGTCGATCTTCACCGCGGCGCCGGCCTCCGACGCGGCGATGATGGCCGTGCCCTGGCGGCCCTCGAGCAGCTTGCCCACCAGCTTCAGCACCGCCGGCCCGACCTCGACCATGAGCCCCGAGTCGTTCGACGCCCGCACCCGGGTGGAGCTCGCCGCGGTCGCCTTGCCCACCGGAATGATGGACATCAGCAGCGCCAGCTCGGCCGTCGTCCTCACCACCTTGCCCGAGACGACGTAGTCGAAGCTGGTGAGGTCGGCGAGGGTGGTGCCCGAGCAGCCGTCGCAGCCCATGAGCTGGCGCTGACGTTCGAGGCCCAGCATCACCCTGGTGGCCTGGGCGCTGGTGACGCGAAAGACGCCGAGGCGCTCGAGCTCCTGAGTGACCAGGGTCGAGACACCCGAGGCGAGGTCGGGGTTGGCGCCGCCCTCAGCACCGAAGTCCATGACGCCCACGCTGGGGTCGGCGCCAAGGAGCAGGAGGGCGAAGGTGGCGAGCATCGAGTCCTCAGCTCGGGACACCGCCCGGCGGTCGACACGAAAGCCCCATTTCCGACCGAGCTCAAGGGCTTGTCGCCTCTCCTTCGATGAAGTCCTCCGCGCTTCAAGGTACAAGCCGCCGTGTGAGTGAGCCGCTCGATGACCTCAACCCACCGCAGCGCCAGGCGGTGCTTCAAGAAGGAGGGCCCCTGTTGGTGCTGGCGGGGGCCGGCTCGGGGAAGACCCGCGTCATCACCCGGCGCATCGCCCACCTGGTGACGGAGCGCCAGGTGCCGGCCTGGCGGATTCTCGCGGTGACCTTCACCAACAAGGCCGCCCGTGAGATGCGGGCTCGGCTCGAGAGCCTCCTGGGGCCCTTGGCCTCTGGCCTCACGGTCAGCACGTTCCACTCGGCCGCGGCGATGATCCTCCGGCGGGAGGCCGAGGCGGTGGGCCTCGAGAAGAGCTTCGTCATCTACGACGACGGCGATCAGCTGCAGGTCGCCCGTCGGGCCCTGCGCGACGCCGGGGTCGACGTGGCCTCGGTGAGCCCCCGCGTGATGCTGTCGCGCATCGACGGCGAGAAGAACGCCGGCCGGCTGCCCGACGACATGACCCCGGGTGACGACCCCAAGCAGCAGCAGTTGCAGAAGGTCTACCGCACCTACCAGCGACTGCTCCGGGCGGCCAACGCGGTCGACTTCGGCGACCTGCTGTTGCTCTTGGTCGAGCTGTTCCGCACCAATGAGAACGTGCGGGCCCACTACCAACGGCGCTTCTGGCACGTGATGGTCGACGAGTTCCAAGACACCAACCCGGTGCAGTACGCCTGGCTCAAGCTCTTGGCTCCGCCGCCCAAGTCCAACGTAGTGGTGGTGGGCGACGACGATCAGAGCATCTACCGGTGGCGGGGCGCCGAGGTGGACAACATCCTCAATTTTCCCCAGGAGTACCCCGGCTGCGCGGTGGTGAAGCTGGAGCAGAACTACCGGAGCGATCAGACCATTCTCGAGGCGGCCCACGCGGTCATCTCGCGAAACAGCCGGCGCATGGAAAAGAAGCTGTGGAGCGCCCGGGCCCGGGGCGAGCCGCTGGGGCTGGTGGTGGCGAGGGACGAGCGTGGCGAGGCCCAGGAGGTGGCGGCGAGAATTCACGACCTCCGGCGTGACGGCATCGCCGACTACGACGAGATGGCCGTCTTCTTCCGCACCAACGCGCAGAGCCGGGTGCTCGAAGAGACGTTCCGCCTCATGCGGGTACCCTACGTGCTGGTGTCGGGGCGAAGCTTCTATGAGCGGGCGGAAATCAAAGACGCGGTGAGCTACCTGCGGCTGATGGTGAGCCCCAAGTCCGACGCCGATGTGCAGCGGGTCATCAACGTGCCGGCCCGCGGCATCGGAGACACGACCCTCGAGCGCCTGGTGGACTTCTCCGCCACCCGGAGCATGAGCCTGTACGAGGGGCTGGCGAGCCCCGAGCTGATTCCCGGCCTCGGGAGCGCGGCGCTCAAGCGGCTCACCGCCTTCCGCGATCTGGTCGGCCGACTGGTCGCCTTCGCCGGAGCGACGCCCGATGCCACCACCGCGACCCGGTACATGCTCGAGCAGACCGGGCTCGTGTCGGCCCTGACGCAGGAAGGGAGCGAGGATGCACTGGGGCGAGCGGAGAACCTGAAGGAGCTCCTCACCGCGACCCAGGAGTTCGATCGCCAGCGAGAGGAACGCCTGGCCGCGGCCGGGCAACCCTTGCCTCCGCTGGTCCCGCTCCCCGAGGGGCCTGACGCCGCCGGCACGCCCGACCCCGAGCCGGAGGAGCTGCCCGAAGACACGAGCGGGCAGGGCGATCTCTTCAGCGGTTTCGGGCGCAAGGTGCCACGCCCTTCGGTGAGCGCGCCGCGCGTGGCGGGGCCACCGCCCTCGCCTGTGCCGGGTGCTCTCGCGGCCATGGAAGATCCACCGGGCCAGCTGCCAGCGCCTCCCGCGGAGGGCAGCGTGGCTGAGCCCGCGGAAGGGGTGCCGCTCGAGATTGAAGCGCCGCCGTTGCAGGCGTTCCTCGAGCAGCTCTCCCTGGTGGGCGACGCCGATGGAGAGACGGGGGTGGGCAAGGGGCGGGTGTCGCTGATGACGCTCCACGCCGCCAAGGGGCTCGAGTTCGACGTCGTCTTCCTCACCGGAATGGAGGAGGAGATCTTCCCCCATCGGCGGGCGACCAAGCCCGAGGCCGCGCCTGAGGACATGGCCGAGGAGCGGAGGCTCTGCTACGTCGGTTTCACCCGCGCGCGCCGACGCCTGTACTGCACCTTGGCCCAGAGCCGGGCGCTGTACGGCGAGCTTCGGTTCAACGGCCCCTCGCGGTTCTTGGCAGAGGTGCCGATGGAGCTGTTCGGCTTCTCCGAGGTGCCCACCGCGCAGGAGCTGGTGGTCGCTCGGCCGCCCCTGCATCGGCGTCCCCGGGGCGACGACGATGGCCCGGTGGTCGACCGGAGCTACGATCAATCGACCGACTTCCACCAGGGTGGCCAGGAGGACGTGCGGGGCCTCCGGGTGCACCACAGCCAATTCGGCCGCGGCGTGGTGGTCGAGGCCAGCGGAAAGGGCCCCTCGGCCAAGCTCACGGTGCGATTCGACAACTTCGGCACCAAGATGGTCATCGCCCGGTTCCTCACACCAGTCACCTAGCGCCCGAACAGGCCCTTGAGCGCGTCTCGCGCCTTCTTCCCCTGGGTCTCGAGCTCTTGCCTGGCGCGGTCTTCGAGCTGCTTCTTCTCGCGCTCGACGCGGTCCTGTTCGGACTGGGCGCCCGAGGTGGGAGCTGCCTCGGAGGGTGTGTTTCCTCCGAGCCCCAAGGTCCCGAGGATCGCCCCACCCGCGGTACCCGAGAGACAGCTCTTGGCGAGGGCTCCGATGATGGCCTTGGCATCGGGCCTGAACTGCGGCGCGTCGATGCTCCCGCCGACCGTCAGCGGTACCCCCACCTCGCCACTCGACTTGCACCGCCCGCCCGTGGCCTTGTCGAGCAGCGCGCCAGAGACGAAGTACTCCCCGCTGAGGAACAGGCCACCGGCGATGCCGATGGCTCCGCCCAGGTTCACCCGGTTCCCGTCGAGGGAGAAGGCCAGCGGACGAGAGAGCGTCATCTTCCCGTCTCTCACGTCGAGGTGAGCCACGAGATCCTTGATGACGTTGTCGGTCTTCACCGACTTCAGGTTGAGCCCCGGCACCTGCTCCAGGGGCTTGAGGTTGCCCAGCACCGACTCGGTCAGCCCAGGCTTCCCCAGCCGGCCCTGCTTGAGCGACATGGTCAACTGGCCGAGCAACTTCTCTTCGAGCTCGGCGGTCTCGAAGCCGTCTCCGGTCAGCGCGGTGTCGAAGTCGGCCCTGCCCGAGAGCGCGCCGCCGTAGCGGGTCTTCGCGGCGAGCACCTTGCTCAGCTCCACGCCCTTGACCGACAGGTTGGCCTTGAACGGCATGCGCCCCTTCCAGATCTCCACCTGGGTGCCGGCGGCGGTGATGGTGCCGTCGTACAGGCCGAAGGCGCAGTCTTCGAGCGTCAACGTGCCGTTCTCGAGCCGCACCCGGCCGCGGAAGTTGGTCAGCTCCTCGCCGCGAACCAGCACGCGCTTCACGTCCATCGTCCCGGCGAGCTGGTAGCCCTTGAGCGAGGGGTCATCGACCTCGACCACCTTGGCCCCCTTTCGAGGCGCCTCGGGCTTCGCGCCACCCTGAGACGGAGGCGACAGCTCGTCGAGATCGAGCAGGTTCGACCGGAGCGCGATCGACACTTTGGGCGAGGCGAGGTTCGCCACGGTCAGCGCTCCGGCGAGGTCGCTCTTGCCCAGGCGCGCGGTGAAGGGGCTCAAGGCGAGCGTGAGGGTGTCGAGCTTCTCGGGGTTCCCGCGGAGGGCGAGCTTGGCGTCGACGAAGCCGCCGCGGGCCAGCGCGGGGGGAATGGCGGTCACCGTGCGGGCGAGCTTCTCGAGGTCGAGCCGGGGCATGGCGATGGTGAGGTTGGTCGAGTCGGAGGCGAGGTCGAGCTGGCCCTTGGCGGTGAGTGACAGCTCGGCCAGGCGCACCTCGAGGCCCTTCACGTCGAGGACATCGCCCCGGCGCTCCACCGAGGCCTTCACCCGCCACGGCGTCGAGGCGGCCTTGTTCACCTTGCCGGGCACGAGCAGCACGGCCTTGTCGGCGTCGAAGTCGAGGGTGGCGACGAGGTCCTTCTTCGGGTCGCCCTTGGCACTCGCCGAGAGCCGCAGGTCTCCGTCGACCTTGGCCGACGGGAGGTCGAGCTTGCAACCGGTGAGGCCCAGCTCGAAGGCGACGTCGAGGGCGCGCGCGGTGCCTCGCACGTGGCCGCTGAGTCGGCCGTCACCCTCGGCCTTGGCCTGGGCATCGGCCAGCGCCGCGGCCGCGGAGGGGAGCAGTCGAACCAGTCGATCGAAGCTGAACGGCTTGGCCGAGAGGGCGAGGTCGACAGAGGGCGAGGCGAAGTTCTTCACCGAGCCCGAGACGTCGAGGTCGAGCTCGTCGAGCACCAAGCCCAAGTGGCGGAGCCGGGCGTCGGAGGCGGTGAAGTCGCCGTCGAGCCTGAGGCCCATCGCGGTGCCCGCGGGCTTGGCCAAGGTGCCGGGGAGGCGCACGTCGAGGCCGGTCATGTCGAGGGTGGCGCTCACGGTCTGCTTCTGGGCATCGCCGGTGGCCTTCACGTCGATCGTGGCGACGCCCTCGAGGCGCAGGCCCTTGGGGAGGCTGCTGCTCGCGGCCGGGTGGTACGAGACCAGGGCGCCCGGGTCGAGCGTCGTCGAGCGCAGGGTGAAGTCTTTGAGCTTGGGCCTGCCGCCGAGGTCGGTGAGGGAGCCGGCGACGGAGAGCTTCACCGGGCCGAGCGTGACGTCGAGCTTCTCGAGGTCGGCCGCGTCGAGGCCATGGGGGCCCATCTGGGCACGGAGCGTGGTGTCGAGGCGCGCGTCGAAGGGCTGGCCGCCTTCGAACCGCAGGCGGCTCAGGCCCATCGAGCCCGAAACGGTGATGGGCGCTGTGCCTCGCACGGGTCCCACGTCGAGATCGGCGGAGAACCGGGCCGCGGCGAGGCCCGCGTCGAGGGAGAGGTACGGGGCGAGGGGAGAGAGGTCGAGGTCTTTGGCCCACAGCTTCACTCCGCCGAGCCGGGGGAGCCCGTCGAGGTGGAGGTCGGCCGGGAGCGGGCCCACCGAGGCCTTGAGCTCGAGGTTCTTCGCGTCGCTGAACACCGCCGCGTCGAGCTGAATCGTCATGGCGCTCGCCAGGCGTACGTCATCGAGGCGGAGGTTCAGCTTGTGAATGAGGTGCTCGGTGGGTTTGGCGGGTGGGGCCTGGAGGTCGACCAGGCGGACCTCGGCGTTGGTGACGCGGACGCGGTCGATGGCGATGGAGCCGAGGAGTGATTGGGTGTCATGGGAGAGGCCTTGGTCGGGCGCCGGCTTCTCTTGGGGCGGCTCGTTGGTCGCCTGGCGGTCGATGATGTCTTGGTAGCTCAGGCGGCCGTCGGGGGAGCGCACCACGCTCACCTTGAGGCCGTCGAGGTCGAGGTGGCTCACCTCGAGGTGCTTGCCCAGGCTGAAGACGGCTTTGAGCACGGCGACGTCGAAGCTGAGCCCGCCGAGCTGGAGCAGAGGGCGGTCGTCCTCCGTGTGCGAGGGGTCAGCCGCGATGGCGACCGCCTCGACGCGGCCTCCGAGGGTGGGGAAGACGCGGGTGGTCACCTTGCCGAGGGAGACCTTCCGGCCCAGGCGCTGCTCGAGGTCGGGCTTGGCCTTGGCGATCTGCTCGTTGACCATCGTGTCGAGGTCGACGAAGACCACCGCTGCGACGAAGAGAACGACGACGAGTGCGATGACGACGCCGGTGATGATCGCGAGGATCTTGAATGCGCGCTTCATGTTGGTGGCCTCCGCCCTGTGGCGCTCGCCCTCAGCCGTGAGGAGCGCGCTTCGGCTGGCGCAGCGTAGTCAGCGAGGTGCCCGACGCCAATCGTCAAGGCGTGTCGGCGCTCCAGCTCGAGACTTCGTGATGTAGGGCGATCGGATCGGAGATGAGCCCGTACGCGCGATCCTCCGGGTAAGGGACGGCGAGATGCGGGGAAAGGCCGGCGAAGGTGCTGCTCGAAGCTTCGACGGAGTTCGCGATGATGAGGGACGAGAAGGAGTACAGGCCGTGGCAGGGGAAGGAGGTGCATGAGCGCGGCGCAGCCTGAAGGGAGCTGCCGTCAGTCGATGCGTCGGTTGGTAGTGCGCGTCGCACGAGAGGATTGAAGAATGGATGGAGAGCGCGAGCTCTTCCCTGGTCTGCCGTTGAGGCCCGCAGGAGAGATGGCGCCCCGTCCGTCGAATCCCCACGGCGTGGGCGGGGGCGCTTTCGAAATTCCTCCGAGAATGCCCTTGTGTGGCCGTGCTGTAACCACCCGGGTCTGAGCCGATGTGGGGGGAGGCCCGTCGGAGGAATGAGTGAGTCTGAAATTGTTGAGCGTCGCTGCGTGTGTGGTGACTGTGCAGGCGGCCTGGGGGCAGACGCCTCCATCGCCCAGCAATGCCAAGAAGGCCGCGGCCACCAACAAGACGAGGACCGCCGCGCGCCAGCGTGCCTCATCGGTCTCCGAGGTGGAGCTGGCGTCGCCGCCCACCTCGCTTCTTCCTCCGCCTCCCTCGCCGGCCACTCCGGTGTCTCCTGCTGCGGAGGCCGTTCAGGCCGCCTCGGAGGAGCCAGCCGAGCCGCCCGCGCCGATGCCCCCAGTCGTCGCTGCCGCCAGCCCCGCCGCTGAGCGGGCGCGCCTGCACTTGGTGCCCACCATCGGCTTTGGGATGACCAGCGAGGCCTCGGTGCACGACGCCGTGGGCACCTTCACCGTGGGTGGCACGCTCGCCTACGACTTCACCGACGCCTTCACGCTCAGCCTCGGGTCCGCACACCTCAGCTCGAGCCGTACCTACCTGGGCCTCCGGCTCGACGCGACGCAGCAGCAGGCCTCGAGCGCCCAGGTGTACGAGCAGCACGTCGCGCTCGAGCTCTTGGGGAGCTACCAGCTGCTGGGGCTGATGGGTGTGACGGACCAGCGGCTGCGGCTGGCCGTGGTGGCAGGGCCATCGACGCGCTTCTTCTGGAACGACTCGTACGGGAGCATGACTGGCGGCGTCGGCGTCGGCGGGCGAGCGCGCTGGGCCTTCAGCGACCATCTCGACGTCACGGTGGGCGGGCTGTGGACCTACAACTTCTTCTTCAAGAACACAGGGCTCGCCAGCGTGCTGGGCAAACCGGTGGCGGTGAGCTCGCTCGAGGGCTCGTTCGGGCTTTGCCTCTCGCCGCGGACCCGGCTGGGCCTTGGCTACGCGGGAGAGGTTCTCACCCTCGACCACTCGTACCGCCTCTACCACTCGCTCGGTCTGACCTTCGACCTGGCCATCTAGTCTTCACCCCGGCGGCCGATGGCCCAGTCTCAAGGAACCACCCACCCATGCTCCGACAGTCGATTCGTGTCCTCTTCACCGCCAGCGTCCTGCTGACCGCAGGCTGTGCCAAGCCCCTCGCCCCGCCCACCGCGGTCGCTGTCTCGACACCCGCTGTCGTCGCGGTCGGTGCCATCGTTCAGCTCGATGGCACCGGTAGTAGCGACCCCAACAGTCCGGCTCTCCCGCTCGTCTACCACTGGCGCTTGGTGTCGCTGCCGCCCGGAAGCCAGGCGAGGATCGACGATCCTACCATCTCCAGCCCGTCCTTCTCGGCCGACCTTGCCGGCGCCTACCGAGCCGAGTTGGTGGTGAGCACGGCGACCCTCACCAGTGACCCTTCGGTGATTGAGATCACCGCGGGCCCCTGTGGCGGCAACCCGCCGTCGGCCACGGTGGTCGCGGCGCCGTCTCCCGCGGGCGTCGGGGTTCCGGTGACCTTCGCGCCCACCGCGACCGATGCGGACAACGGGACGAGCTGCCAGGCCCTCACCCCGACGCAGTACCTGACCTACGCGTGGGCGCTGACCGCGGCTCCCGCGGCGAGCACCGCCCAGCTGTGGGGCGCCAGCGCGAGGAGCCCCTCGCTCGTGCCAGACGTGCCGGGCAGCTACGAGGTCAGCCTGGTGGTGACGGACTCCACGGGGAGGAAGAGCGCGCCGGTCGCCACCTCGCTCACGGTGGGCACCTGCGGCGTGAACGCGCCGTCCATCGCATCGCCGGGCCCCACGGCCGGGTCGGTCGGCCAAGGGGTGAACCTCACGGCCACGGTCGACGACGCGGACAACGCGGCGGCCTGCCAGACGCTGCTGCAGGCGAAGCAGGCCCTCGGCTACCAATGGGCCATCCTCTCGGCGCCGGCGGCGAGCCGTGCGGTGATCGCCAACCCCGACGCGCCGTCGGCGGGCTTCGTCCCGGACGCGGCGGGCGTCTTCCAGCTCGCACTGACGGTGAGGGATTCGACCGGGAGATCGTCCACCGCCGCGTTCTCGATGACCGTCGACGCCTGCGGCTCGAATCCTCCGGTGGCCTCCCCGACCATCGCCGCGGCCTCGACCTTGCGCGTCCGTGGCACCGTGCTGGCGCAGTCCAACGTCACTGACCCGGACAACGCCGCGGGGTGCAGCGCCATCGTCACCGTTCCCCAGACCTTCACCTACCGCTGGTGGGTGGCGGAGGCCCCGGCCGGCGGCGCCTTGCCGGCGGGCGTGAGCTTCGGCGTGAAGGACTTCTCGTTCAGCCCCAACGTCAACGGCACCTGGGTGCTGGGCGTCGTGGCGACCGACTCGACTGGGCGTGTCAGCGCTCCAGCCTTCGTGAAGGCGGTGGTGACGGACTGCGGTGGCCACGCGCCGGTGGCGGCGATGAGCACGGTCAGCTTCGTGGCCAACTCGTGCAGCGGTGGCAGCGTTCAGAACGGGTGCGGCAACAACAACAACAACAACGTTTGCTGCACGGTGGCGCCAGTCATCGGTATGGCGACCGCGCCCATCGAGGTTCAGGTCAACGCCAAGCCGGTGGCCATCAACGGCGGCAGCGGCCTGTGGAATGCCTTTGCCCTCCAGTTGGATGCGAGCGCCAGCAGCGACGCCGACAACCTGGCTGGCTGCGCCCTCGGCCAGCTGCTCTCGTACAAGTGGGAGATGCTCTCGGTGCCGCCTGGTGGGCAGTGGAGCTGGCAGGGCACTGGCACTGGCGGTGGCGGAAACGGGTTCAATGGAGGCACCACGGTGATGACCTCGACCCTGGTGAATCCGACCCTGTTGATCAACGGACACGGCGACTACCAGCTTCGGCTGACCGTCTCCGACGGCACGTTGACGAGCACGCCGGTGCTGATCCAGATCTCCACCATCTAGGCCTCTAGCCGGTGCGGACCACGTCGGGGGAGTCACCGCGCGTCGACAGCCGATCCAAGGTGGCACGCAGCGCCGCCGAGGTGAGGGGCTTGGTCAGGGTGTCGTCCATTCCGGCGGCGAGGCAGGTGTCGAGCTCCTCGCGGTAGGCCGACGCGGTGAGGGCGATGATCGGCACGTGGCGCGTCGGCCCGGGCAGCTCCCGGATGCGCCGGGTGGCCTGGTAGCCGTCCATCACCGGCATCTGGCAGTCCATCAGCACGACCCGGTAGGGGCGCGCCGCCACCGCCTCGACCGCCAGTTGGCCGTTCTCCACCACCTCGACCTGAAACCCGAGGCGCTCGCACAGCCCGCGGGCCACCACCTGGTTGATGGGGTTGTCCTCCACCACCAGCACCGTGCCGGCGTAGGGCGTCGCGGTGCTCCTCAGCTCGGGCGCGTGCGACACCGGGGGCGCCGCGCACTGGGCGGCTCTCACCCGGGCGCGGAAGGTGGAGCCCACTCCGGGGGTGCTCTCCACCCGCACCTCGCCGCTCATGAGCTGGACGAGCTGGGCGGTGATGGCGAGGCCGAGGCCGGTTCCTCCGAAGCGGCGGGTGGTGGACTCGTCGGCCTGGTGGAAGGGGCGGAAGAGGTGGGCCACCACCTCGGGAGACATGCCGATGCCGTGGTCTATGACCGTGAACTCCAGCCACCCCTCAGTCCAGCTGGCCTGTACCGCCACCGCCCCGCCGTGCTCGGTGAACTTCACCGCGTTGCCCACCAAGTTGAGCAGCACCTGCCGCAGCCGCAGCGGGTCGCCCTCGAGCCAGGGGGGGACGGAGGCGTCGACGGTCGGCTCGAGGCGCACCGCCCGGGCGACGGCGGCGGCGCCCGAGAGCGACGCCACGTCGCCAACCAGCGCCGCGACGGACACCGGGGCGTGCTCGAGGGTGAAGTGCCCCGACTCGAGCTTGGTGAGGTCGAGCAAATCGTTGACCAGGGCCACCATCGACTCGCCGCTCCGGCGCAAGAGGGCGAGCTGCTCGCGCTGGCCGGGCTCGAGGCGCCCGGCGGAGAGGAGCTCGGACAGGCCGATGACGCCGTTCATCGGGGTGCGCAGCTCGTGGCTGACGTTGGCGAGGAACATGCTCCGCGCCTTCGAGGCCCGCTCTGCCTCTTGCGCGTGGCGCAGCCGCACCGTCTCGAAGACGACGGCGATCACCGCCAGGGTGACGAAGAACTGGAGGAGGACGACGGCGTAGGTGACCGCGTCGGGCTCGGGCCGGTGGAGGTGGAACCCGCGCCAGCGGAGGAGCGCGGCGAACCCGGCCGCCAGCCCGGCCATCAGCACGCCCTCCACGGCTCCTCGCCGGCCCAGCGTCAGCGTGGCGGAGATGGGCACCACCCCCAGCCAGTAGAGCTGCTCGGGGCGCCAGGCCTCGGTCTCGAGGGTCATCAGCACCAGCAGCGCCATCATGAACAAGAGCTCGGCCCGGGCCACGGCGGGGTAGCGGGTCCGCGGGTGGCGCAGCGCGAGGAGCGCGGCGAGCTGGAGCGGATAGATGACGACCAGGGCCACCGCGAGCGGCCAGTCACCGGTGATGACGAGGGCGACGAAGCCCAGGATGGACGTGGGGAAGTCGAGGGCCACCAGCCCGGTGAGGTACATCACACCCATTGCAACGTCGGGAGACGCGCCGGGCCTCAGCCACCTGGAGACCTCTTCGAGGCGCGCGAGCCAGCGGCCGAGCATGTCAAGGCGTAACGTCTGGATGCTCATCCGGCCACCGCGTCAAGGAGCACCCTGGCTCGTCGTCGCGCCCGCGCGCCGGGCGCACGTTGATCAGGTAGCTCTTCGTCCCGGCGAAGGCGTGGAGGTACTCGGTGCTCGAGGCGGCGACGAACCGTCCGGTGCGCCGGTTGAGGCACTCGGAGGCGGCCCGGTGGCTCCCGGTCGGGTAGCCCATGTTGCAGACCACCGGATGAAGCTCCTGCACCGGCCTCGACGGGTCCCGCTTCACCGAAGGAAGAATGAACCGGCGAACCGAAGCGCCGTCCTTGTAGCGGGACGGCCAGGAGGCAGGCCACGAAAGAGGAGGGAGGGTCCTCGAGGGCGGGCCCGGAGGGGGCGGCAGTGGCCTTCTGGCCACAGGCGTCCATGGCTGTCGGAGCCTCGAGCGAGTGGGGGTGGCATCACAGCGGGAGGGAGAGCTGAGGCGGGGCGGGCCCGTGGCGGCGGAAGGCCCGAGGAGGCCGAGGCGCTGGAGGACGGCCTCCGCGGTGGTGGGTTGGACACGATGGCGAGGACGCGGCGCCGATGGCGAGGTGCCACCTCCAGCGCCAGTCGCTCCTGCACTGCCAGCTGCTGGAACTCCCGTACTCGTCCTCCTCCCACGGCACGCCCTCCGAGGGCCACCATCTGGCCAGCTGACCGACGATCCGCCGCAGCACCGCCTCCACCGCTGACCGCGCCGCTGCCTGGCACCGGCGGGCGTCTGCTCGTTGAAGACTTTGTAGACCTGCCGTGTGTGCACATCCTCCGGAACGAGCGGAGGCTGCCTCATCCCCTCTTGGTCCCCTCGATTGACTTCATGGGCACTGAGCTGCCGTTCGAGAAGCCCGTCGCCGTCGAGCCGCTCGACCGGGCCGACTCAGGCACGATAATCTCGGAAACGTGTACCTCCGCGCCCCCGCGCTCCTCGTTGTCGCCGCCTGCTCCGCGGGGCTCCTGATCGCCGAGGGCTGTGAGGGGGTCGTCGGCATCGACGAACGGCACCTTGCTCGGAGCGACGCGAGCGTGGGGGCGGACGCCTCGACGGCCGACGCGGCGGTGGACGCCGGACCGACGCCGACCGACGCAGGACCGACGCGGACGGACGCGGGACTGCCGCCGACGGACGGAGGACTGCCGCCGACGTGTCACGCCACGCCGCTCGGCATCACCTTCGCGGAGGTGGTGAATCGCGTGACAGTCGCCATGAGCCAACACATCGCGGAAGCGGGCGCAATGACCATGCCGAGCGATGCGGACCGAGACGTCTTCGCTGCGCAGGTTCTGGTGGCGCTCACGTTCAACAGCACGGAGATGTGCCCGCTTCCACCGTCGTACCGAGTGTTCGCGCTCGAGGATCAGGGAGACGACATCCTCGTCGTGGCAGAGCTGGACGCGATCGGAAACGCCGCGCCCCGGGTCTTCTACGGGACCTACGCGGCGCGCAGGCATCGGGCGCGCGTCACGCGTGACCTGGTGGTGCAGGCGCCGCATCCGCTGGCCGACACCAACACGGAGGACGAGGCGGCAGCGTTGTTCTCGTCAGCCCGCGCGGAGATCTTCATGATGGCTGGCACGCATCGCTGCGCGAGCTCCAAAACGAGCGGCTGTGACGGCACCACGGACGTGTGCAGTGCGGGCACGGCCGCGCCTTTCCGGGAGACCGACGCGGCGCACTCCACCAAGAACCCGTTCTGGGGCGTGCACGCGGCGCTCTCGCAGGCGCGTCCCTCGCCCTTCGTGCAGGTGCACACCAACGACGCGTCGTGTCCGGACGCGCTGCTGTCGGACGGCTCGGGAACGTTCTCGGACGCGGGGCCCACCGCGAACCTGGCAGCCGCCCTGGAGCAGGCGGGCACGGTGGTGGGACGGTGCGGCGCGGGCTACCCCACCACGACGTGTAAGCTGTGCGCCATCGACAATGTCGAGGCGCGCTTCACCGCCGGCGCGAGCGAGGCCGCTGCATGCACGAAGATGGGCACCACGTACGGGCGCCTCGTTCACATCGAGCAGAAGCCACGGCTGCGCGCCAATCCCATGCCGCTCTTCAACGCGATCAAGGCGGCGTTTCCACCGAGCCCGTGACGTCAGCCCGAGCGCGCCCAGTTCTCGACCTTCAGTCCGCGCACCCGTTCGAATTCGCGGACGTCGTCGGTGAGAGCGTGGTGGCAGTCACTGCTCGACCTTGGAATTCTGAGAGGGGCCGGCGTATTCTCTGAGGCCCAGTGGCGGCCATGAGGCCGGAATTGCTGGGCGGACTGCTGGCCCGCTCACTGCAACGCCACCGGGTCTCTCACTGGAAAGGGGCTCTCATCGTGTATCGACTGCTCGGGGTAGTAGCGCTCATGTTCATCGGCTGCGGGCAGCGAATCACAAGCCCCTCCACCCCTGAGGAGGCGCGCTCCAGCCTCGCTCGTGACACCTCTCCAGCCGCCCCGGCCGCCGACGTCGCCTCGGTGGTTGACGGGAACACCGCCTTCGCCTTCGCGCTGCACCGCCAGCTGGTCTCGCCGGGCCAGAACCTGATGACGTCACCGTACAGCGTGTCGCTGGCCCTGGGGATGACGTACGTCGGCGCCCGCGGCGAGACGGCGACACAGCTCGCAAGCGCGCTGCACTTCGCGCTCCCGGCCGATCGCTTCGCTCCCGCGCTCGACGCCATCGACCTCGCGCTCATGACGCCGGCGGCCTGCGTCTTCCCCCCCTGCGCGCCGTTCAGCCTCCGTCTGGCCAACGCTGCCTGGGCGCAGAAGGGCCTGAGCCTCGAGCCCACCTACCTCGACACGCTGGCCCGCTCCTTTGGCGTAGGCGTCAAGCTCGCCGACTTCCGGACGGCGGCTGAGCCGGCGCGGCTCGCCATCAACCAGTGGGTCGCCGAGGAGACGGAGCAGAAGATCCGCGACCTCCTCCCGGCCGGGAGCGTCGACCCCTCGACCCGCCTCGTGCTGGTCAACGCCGTCTACTTCAAGGGGACCTGGGCCACTCAGTTCGATGCCCGCCAAACGACGCCGTCGAACTTTACGCTCCTGGGTGGCGAGACGACGAGCGTCCCCACGCTCCACGGAGGGCTCGAGACGAGGGCTGTGACCGGCGCCAGCTTCGACGCGGTCGAGCTGCCGTACCGCGACAGCCACTTCGCCATGCTGGTGATCGTCCCCGCCAGGGGGACCTTCGACGCCTTCGAGCAGTCCTTCGGACCCGAGCAGCTCGCCGCCCTCGACGCGTCGCTGGGCAAGCGCGAGGTGACCCTGTCGCTCCCGAAGTTCTCCTTCCACTGGGGCAAGAGCCTGGTCCCCGCGCTCACGGCCCTCGGCCTCACCGACGCCTTCGATGCCTCGAAGGCCGACTTCAGCGGCATCACCACCGCCGAGCGGCTCTTCTTCAGCGACGTCATTCACCAGTCCTACGTCGGAGTGGACGAGATCGGCACCGAGGCGGCCGCGGCGACCGCCGTCGTCCTGGCTGGCGCGTCGGCGCCGGGCCAGAAGGTCACCATCACCGTCGACCGGCCGTTCCTCTTTGCCATCCGCGACACCACCACCGGGACCATCGCCTTCCTCGGCCGGGTGGTGGACCCCCGCTGACCCCTCGAGCTGCGACCGGCGGCACTCACCGGGCTGTTGCCGCCGCGTGAGATGGCCGTTCGTTTCAGAGCTCGCCGCGCGGGGCAGCGTCTCGCGCCGGGCCGCCTGCTCGAAGCCGCCGGCTTGGAGGCCGTCACCGTGGCCACGCCTCCGGTGGGTGACCGGAGCCTGGTGGCGGCGCGGCGCCGTTGAGGGACGCTCTCTTGTTCGACGGATCGTAGGGCTGGACCTCGACACTCCCGATTGCATCTTCCTTCGCCCACGAGTTGATTCGTCCCGTGCGCGCCCTCTACATCTCCGACCAGGCCGGTCTGCGCCTCGCTCGCACCCGTGAGCACCTCACCGCGTTCGATGCGGGCGCCCCGGCGCTCCTCGTCGCACCGAGCTCCGAGGCGGGCTCTGAGCTGGTGCGCTCTCTCAATCGACCCGTCTTCGGCTGGCGACGCCTGACGCTGTTTCGCGCCGCGACCGAGCTGGCCCGCCCGACGCTCCTTGAGCGGGGCTTTACCCTCGCTACATCCCTCTCTCTCGACGCCCTGTGGGCCCGAGTCGTGTTCCGTCTCGACGAGGCGAAGCTCCTCGGCCGCCTCACGCCCTTGGTGGGCCGCCCTGGGCTCGCCGCGGCCCTCGCGCGCACCGTGGCCGAGGCTCGGGCCCTCTCGCTCTCTCCCGTGCGCCTCGAGCCGGCCCTGGCGGCGGCCATGACGATGTTCGACGACGCCCTCGAAGAGGCGCGCCTGGTCGACCACGCCGCCGTCTTCGAGCTCGCCAGGGAGGCCGTCCGGCCGACCCACGCGCCGTTGGTGCTCCTCGACGTCTCGCCCCAGCCGGGGGTCGAGGAGTCCTTCGTCACCGCCCTCGTCAGAGCGACGGCCGACGTCGTGGCCACTGCTCCCCGCGCCGACGAGGCGGCGGTGCGCTCGCTCTCGAGCACCCTCGGCGTCGCGCCTCAACACCTCGTCGACCCGGCCCGTTCGCCACTTCGCGCCCTCCAGCACAACCTGTTCACCTCGGAGCGGGAGGATGCCACCCACCAGCTGGCCGATCTCTTCTCCGCTCCTGGCGAGGCGAGGGAGTGCGTGGAGATCGCCCGACGGGCTCTCGAGCTGGGCGCCTCGGGCATGCCCTTCGATCGCATGGCCGTGGTGCTCCGCGCGCCGTCAGTCTACCGGGCGCCCCTCGAGGAGGCCTTTCGCCGCGCCGAGATTCCCGCCCACTTCACCTCGGGCATTCCCATTCCCGACCCCTCCGGCCGCGCCCTGTTGGCCTTGCTCCACTGCGCCGAGGAGCGGCTGTCGGCGCGACGCTTCTCGGAGTACCTCTCGCTCGCCCAGGTTCCGCCGGCCGACGCCACCGGTGCCCCACCACCGGCCAGGTCTGCCGAGGAGCGCTACGAGCGGCCCCTCGGAGAGACGTTGCTGCCCAGCGCCGACGACGTCCTCGCGCCGGCGGAGGAACCGGAGATCGAGGCCGAAGTGGAAGGGCCCGTGCAGAGCGGCCAGCTCCGGGCGCCCCGAAAGTGGGAGCGCCTCATCATCGACGCCGCCGTCATCGGAGGGGTGGACCGCTGGAGACGGCGCCTCGCCGGCCTCCGGAACACCAAGCTCGCCGAGCTGGAGTCCCCCGCGCTGTCCGACGCCCAGCGCCAGCGGGTCGAGCGTCAGCTGGGCGATCTCGAGGCGCTGTCGGCCTTCGCGCTTCCCTTGCTCGAGCTCCTCGCCGGGCTCCCTCGCCGCGCCAAGTGGGGCGAGTGGCTCGAACGCCTCGGCGCCTTGGCCAGCCGCGCCCTCAAGGAGCCTCGGCGGGTGCTCGCCATTCTCCACGAGCTGGGGCCCATGTCCATCGTCGGGCCGGTGGAGCTCGCCGAGGTGCGCTCGGTGTTGGCGCCCCGGCTGTCCGAGCTGACCGACGCCCCCGGCACTCGCCGCTACGGGTGCATCTTCGTGACCCCGGTGAGCGAGGTGCTGGGCCTCGACTTCGACGTCGTCTTCGTGCCCGGCCTCGCCGAGCGCCTCTTCCCCCAGAAGGTGCGAGAGGATCCCCTGCTCTCCGACGCGGCGCGCGCCTCTGTGGACGGCCGTCTCGACACCAACGCCGCCCGCATCGCCCGCGAGCGCCTCGCCCTCCAGGTCGCCGTGGGGGCGGCCCGGGTCCGCGCGGTGCTGTCCTGGCCTCGCATCGACGTCGAGCACGGCCGCCCGCGGGTGCCGTCGTTCTACGCGCTCGAGGCGGCCCAGGCGGTTGAAGGCGCGCTGCCCGGCTACGAGGCGCTGCAACGTCGGGCCGAGCTCGAAGGTCACGCGCGGCTCGCCTGGCCAGCCCCCGAGGCCGCAGCGCGGGCCATCGACGCCACCGAGTACGATCTCTCGGTGCTGGCCGATCTCTTCCGCGCCAAGAGCGGCGGCGTTCGAGGTCGCGCTCGCTATCTCCTCGAGGTGAACCCGGCGCTGCGACGCTCGCTCAGGGCGAGGTACGCCCGGTGGACCCAATCGCGCCTCACCTTCGCCGACGGCCTGGTCGCGCCCTCCGCTCAAGCCCGCCAGGCCCTCGAGGCCCACCAGCTCTCGGCCCGGCCCTTCTCTCCCACTGCCCTCGAGCAGTTCGCTGCCTGCCCGTACCGCTTCTTCCTCTCCGCCATTCAGCGCCTCGCCCCGCTCGAGATTCCCGGCGAGGTCGAGGAGCTCGGGCCCCTCGAGAAGGGCTCCATGACTCACGAGGTGCTCTACGTTCTGCAGAGCCAGCTCCGCGACGCCGGCGTCCCGGTGAGCGCCGCGACCCTCACCGATGTCTTCAAGCGCCTCGACGCCGTCATCGACCAGGTGACCGCCAAGTTCGCCGACGACTTCGTGCCCGCCATCGAGCAGGTGTGGAAAGACGGCATCGCCCTCCTGCGGGCTGATCTCCGTGAATGGCTGCGGCGGGTGGCCGACGATGCCGGGTGGGCCCCATGGCGCTTCGAGCTCGGCTTCGGGCTCCAGCCGCGCGAGCAGCAAGATCCCTCCAGCGTCACCACCCCGGTGCCATTGGTGCACGGGCTCCAGCTCCGCGGCTCCATCGACTTGGTCGAGCTGAGCGCCAAGGGCACGCTCCGCGCCACCGACTACAAGACCGGCCGCGCCAGGGCCAAGCCCGGCAACGTGGTGGGCGGTGGGAGGCACCTCCAGCCCGCGCTCTACGCCCTCGTGCTCGAGCAGCTCCTCCCCGGGCACCCCGTCGAGGCCGGACGCCTCTCGTACCTCACCCAGCTCGGTGGCTTCACCAACGTCTCGACCCCACTCGATGCTCGCGCCCGCGAGGCCATGGGCCAGGTCATTCTCACCATTCGCACCGCCCTCGAGCAGGGCTTCTTCCCCGCGCTTCCCGCTGACGGTGAATGTCGGTGGTGTGACTACAGCCCGGTGTGTGGGCCCGACGAAGAGCGAAGGGCGCGACAGACCAAGAAAACGATACGGAAGGAAGTAGAACCACTCATGGCACTGCGCCGCTTGCCCTGACTGCTCGGTTGGTAGGTTGATTCCCACCTCGTGGCCGGCAACGCATGGCGTCAGTCTGTCGCGCATGAAAACCACTCCCCAAACTTCGAGCACTTCCCGCGCCCGAGCCATATTGGCGTGGGTGCTGGCCGTGTGTGCCATTGTCGCAGTTTCGATCTACGAGTTCGCGCCACAGGTGTTGTTCTCGGGTCGAGCCCAAGTTGGCGTGCCGCAAGACGTGGCCGAGGCACCGGCGGCGGCGCCCGCGGTGACCGAGGAGGAGCCCTCCGACTCTGACGCCGACTCGGACTCCGATGCTCCGGCTAAGAAGCGTCCGCTCACCGGCGCTCGTGCCGCCAGCCAGGGGAAGCAGGGGACCCGCGCCACTCGGTGACTCAAGGCCCGCCGAGCCCGGGTATGGTGCGCGGGGAACGATGAAGGTTCCCGGCGACGACCAGGCTCGACGCGAGCTCCTCGAGGATCTCGACTCCACGTTCGTGGTGGAGGCCGCCGCGGGCACCGGCAAGACGACGGTGTTGGTGCGCCGCATCGTCAAGGTAGTGGAGACGGGCCGCGCTTCGTTGCCGGAGATCATCGCGGTCACCTTCACCGAGAAGGCGGCCGGCGAGATGAAGCTGCGGCTGCGCGACGAGCTCGAGACCGCTCGTAGAGAGAGCCGGGGCCCGACCGAGGTGTCGCGGCTGGTGAGCGCCCTCGAGGCCCTCGAGGTGGCGCGCATCGGCACCATTCACGGGCTGTGCGCCGACTTCCTCCGCGAGTACCCGGTGGAGGCGGGGGTCGACCCGCTGTTCGAGGTCGCCTCCCAGCAAGACTCGGAGGCCATCCTCGCCGTCGTCTTCGATCGCCAGTTTCAGGAGCTGCTCCGTCACCCACCCGAGGGCATTCGCCGGGTGCTCCGCCGCCGGGCGAGAGGGCGCGACGAGGGGGCCCCGCGCCGGCTCCTCGCCTCGGCCACCGCGGCGCTCGTGGAGCACCGTGACTTCGCGGCCCCATGGCGCCGGGAGCCCTTCGACCGCGACGCGAGGCTCGACGCCGTCATCGAGCGGCTCATTCCCCTGGCCGCCTTCGCCGGCAGGTTGACGGTGCGAGGGAACAAGGCCTGGTTCGCCGAGACGGTGTTCGAGACCCAACGCCTGGTCGACGACCTCCGCCACCGGGAGGCCGTGGCGCCGCGAGACTACGACGGGCTCGAGGCCCAGCTGGCCGAGCTCGTCGGCTACAGCCGCCGGTGGACCGTCGGGCCCGTCGGAGTCACCTTCAACGGTGTGTCCGAGAGCGAGGCGGTGTCGGTGCGAGACGCGGCCTTCGCCGAGCTCTCCCGCTTCCTCCGTGACGCCGACGCCGACGTGGCCGCCTGCCTCAAGGCCGAGCTCCAACCGGTGGTGTCGGCCTACGAGGTCGAGAAGGCCCGTCGTGGCGTGCTCGACTTCGTCGACCTGCTGGTCAAGACGAGGAACCTGGTGCGGGGCCATGAGGCCGTGCGCGCCGGGCTCCAGCGTCGCTTCAGCCGCCTCTTCGTCGACGAGTTCCAAGATACGGACCCACTCCAGAGTGAGCTCGTGTTGCTCCTCGCTGCCGATGACCCGGCCGAGGACGTGGCCATGAGGTCCCGTTGCGCGCCGGGCAAGCTCTTCGTGGTGGGCGACCCCAAGCAGTCCATCTACCGGTTCCGTCGCGCCGACGTGATGCTGTACGAGCGTGTCAAGGCTCACCTGCTGGGCCAAGGGGCGAAGCTCCAGTACCTCTCCACCAGCTTCCGCGGCACCCCGGGAATTCAGGCGGCCATCAACGGAGCCTTCGAGCAGGCGATGACGACGGTGGGCGGCGCCCAGGCCACCTACGTGCCTCTGGGCCTCTGGCGCGACAGCCACGAGGGGCAGCCGTCGATCATCGCGCTGCCAGCGCCGTTTCCCTTCACGCCCAAGGGCACGGTCACCAAGGAGTCTCTCGAGGCGTCAGTGCCCTCGGTGGTGGGGGCCTTCATCGAGTGGCTGGTGCAGAAGAGTGGCTGGACCATCGAGGAGGGGCCCGGTGAGCGCGTGCCGGTGGCGCCCCGCCACGTGTGCATTCTCTTCAAGCGGCTGNNCCCTACGCCCAGGCGCTGGAGGCCCGGCGCATTCCCCACGTGCTGGTGGGAGGGCGCTCGTTCCACGTGCGTGAGGAGGTGATGGCTCTGCGCACCGCCCTGTGGGCCATCGAGCGGCCCGATGACGAGCTGTCGGTCTGCAGAGCCA
>PMBV01000198.1 GCA_003153055.1 Myxococcales bacterium | reverse complement strand
CCCGCATCCGTGGCCCGCATCCGTGGCCGCCCAACACACCTCCGCCCCTTGACCTCGAATCCCGCCCCAGGCGACACTCCCAGCTGGTCAGACCTCTTACCACCGAGACAAATGCATGAGCGCGATCCCCGTCGTCCCCGAGGCACCCCGAAGGCCGGCGGCGCACGCCGAGGGCGAGCTGGTCAGTCGAATTCTCCGAGGCGACTTCGTCTCGACCGGGACACTGCCCTCCGAGCGGGAGCTCGCGCTCGTGCTGGGAGTCACCCGCCCCACCTTGAGGGAAGCACTCCAACGCCTGGATCGCGACGGGTGGATTCAAGTGCGCCACGGCAAGGCCACACGAGTGCGAGACATCTGGCAAGAGGGAGGCCTCAACGTCCTGGCGGCGCTGTTGCGGCACGGGGGGCCGTTTCCTCCGAACTTCGTGGGCAATCTCCTCGACGTCCGCCTGGCGCTGGCACCTGCCTACGGGCGCGCGGCGGTGCAGCACCACGCCTCCGAGGTCGCCGCGATGCTCAACGCCGGCCGACCTGAGGACAAGCCCAGCAGCTTCGCGGCCTACGACTGGGCCCTGCACGTAGGGCTCGCGACGTTGTCCGAGAACCCGGTCTTCACCCTCATCATCAACGGCTTCGAAGGCGTGTACCGGGCCATCGCACCCAGGTACTTCCAGTCGAAGCGGGCGCGCCGGGCCTCGGCGGCCTTCTACGATCAGCTGGGCAAGGCGGCCAAGAAGCGGCAGGCGGGGACGGCCGAGGAGGTCCTCCGCTCGGCGATGGCCGAGAGCGTCTCTCTGTGGCGGGCGACCGAGGCGCGGCTCAGGCGAAGCGCGAGGCTCGCGTCATGAAGCGCTGGAACGGGTGGGGCGAGAGCGGCCACGACTTCGCGATTCCCCCGAGGGCTCGGGCGGGGCTCGTCGAGTGGTTGGGCCCGGGGACGCCGAGGCTCGACGCCGACCTGGCTCACGTCCTCTCCAACATCCCCCCGAGTCGGCTCGCCGACAGGCCGCTGCTCTCGCTCGACCCCGAAGACCGGCTTCGTCACTCGCGCGGCCAGAGCTTGCCCGACTGGGTCGCGCTACGCTCCGGCCAGCTCGGGGCCGTGCCCGATGCGGTCGCCCACCCCGAGACCCCCGAGGACGTCAGGGCGCTGGTGACCTGGGCCACCGGGGCAGGGGCCTCGCTGATTCCATGGGGCGGGGGCACGAGCGTGGTGGGCCATGTCAACCCGGAGCTCTCTGGGCCACCGGTGGTGACGGTGGACCTGGGGCGCATGTCGCAGCTCCTCGCTCTCGACGAGGAGAGCCGGCTGGCGACCTTCGGCGCGGGCGTGGCCGGGCCGGACCTCGAGGCGCAACTCCGAGCGCACCGCCTGATGCTGGGGCACTTTCCCCAGTCTTTCGAATACTCGACGCTCGGCGGCTGGGTGGCGACTCGCTCGAGTGGCCAGCAGTCGCTCCACTACGGGCGCATCGAGCGGCTCTTCGCGGGCGGGCAGGTGGAGACCCCCCAGGGCACCCTCGAGCTGCCGCTCTTCCCGGCGTCGGCGGCAGGGCCGGATCTCCGCGAGCTGGTGCTGGGCTCGGAGGGCCGCCTCGGCATCATCACCCAGGCGACGGTGCGGGTGACGGCGCTCCCCGAGCGTGAGGAATTCGTCGGCGTCTTCTTTCCCGGGTGGGACGAGGGGCTCGCCGCCGCGCGCACCATCGCCCAGTCAAGGCTGCCGCTCTCGCTGGTGCGCCTCTCGGCCCCACAAGAGGCCCGCACCATGTTGCTCCTCGCGGGCCACGAGCGGCTGTTGCGTGCGCTCGAGACGTGGCTCTCGTGGCGGGGGGCCAAGGAGGGCAAGGCGCTGCTCGTCATCGGGGCGACGGGGGCGACCTCCACCGTGCGCCTGGCGCTCAACGAGGCGCTGGGCCTGACCCGGCGGCACGCGGGCGTGTCGGCAGGCCGATACTTCGGCGCCCAGTGGACGAAGAATCGCTTCCGCACCCCGTACCTGCGCAACACGCTGTGGGACGCGGGCTATGCGTTGGACACGCTCGAGACGGCGGCGCCGTGGTCCAAGGTGCCCACGCTGCTCCGCTCGGTGGAGGCCGCGCTCGGCACTGGCCTCGCCGACTGGAACGAGCGGGTGCACGTGTTCACTCACCTCTCGCACGTCTACGGCGACGGCTCGAGCCTCTACACCACGTATCTGTTTCGCCTTGGCGCGACCCCCGAGGAGACGCTCGAGCGCTGGCAGCGGCTCAAGACCCGGGCGAGCGAGGCCATCGTCGCGGGTGGAGGCACCATCAGCCACCAGCACGGCGTGGGAGTTGACCACCGAGAGTGGCTCCGCGCCGAGAAGGGGACGTTGGGCCTCAGGGCCATCGGCGATGTGCTGCGTCGCTTCGACCCCCAGGGCGTGATGAACCCTCACAAGCTGCTTCCCCCGGAGGAGCCATGACGACTCAGAGCTGGCGCGAGGCAGCGTGGCGCGAGGTGGAGACTCCGTGGGACATAGTGGTGGTGGGTGGAGGCATCACCGGGGTCGGGGTGCTGAACGAGGCGGCTCGGCGGGGCCTCAGGGTCTTGCTCCTCGAGCAAAGTGACTTCGCCTCGGGGGCGTCGAGTCGCTCCTCGAAGCTGGTGCACGGCGGGCTTCGCTACCTCGCTCAGGGCGCGCTCCGGTTGACCTGGTTGTCGGTGAGGGAGCGAGACCGACTCCTGGCTGAGCTGCCCGGGTTGGTCGAGCCGGTGGGTTTCCTCCTCGCGGCCTACGGGCGCGACCGGGTGGGCCCTCGCTTGCTGGAGCTCGGGCTCACCATCTACGACTTTCTGGGCCGAGGCCTTCGCCATCGGAACCTCGAGGAGCAAGACCTCTCGTTGCTCGCCCCTCGTCTCGACCTGAGGAACTTGGCCGGAGCGTTCTGGTACCGCGACGCGCGGACCGACGATGCGCGGTTGGTGCTTCGAACGCTCTTCGAGGCTGTGTCTCGAGGGGCCCAGGCGCTCAACCGGGTGCGGGTGGAGGAACTCACGTTTCGCGATGGGCAGGTCGCGGGCCTGGTGGTGCGCGACCTGGAGACGGGCCAGGTGGCGAGGGTCTCGGCCAAGGCGGTCGTGAACGCCACGGGCGCCTGGGCCGATGCGCTGCGTGCCACCGTCGGGGGCCAGCCGGCGATACGTCCGCTGAGAGGGAGCCACCTGCTGTTCCCTCGCTGGCGTCTCCCGGTGGCTCAGGCGGTCGCCTTCCGGCATCAGCTCGACGGGAGGCCGCTCTTCGCGTACCCGTGGGAGGGCCTCACGCTCCTGGGCACGACGGACAGAGACCACCGGGGCTCACTGGAGGATCCGGTCATCAGCGCCGAGGAGGCGACGTACCTGGTGGAGGCCGCCCGCGCGGCGTTCCCCGGGCTCGAGCTCAGGGTGAGCGACGCGGTCTCGACGTACGCCGGGGTGCGGCCGGTGGTGGGGTCCGGTGTGGTGGACCCCTCGAAGGAGTCGAGAGAGCATGTCATCTGGAACGAGCGCGGCCTGTTGACGGTGACCGGCGGCAAGCTGACCACCTTCAGGCCCATCGCGCGTGATGCGTTGAAGGCGCTGGAGCAGGCCCACCCGTCGCTGCGTCGAAAGGTCGACGGGAGCCCACGGTTCTTTGGGCCGCCGGCGGCGAGCTCGGGTGTCGTCGATGCAGCTCTTGGCCGTCGCCTCGAGGGACGCTACGGGGCGTGGACGAGCGCCTTGTGTCAGGCGGCTCAACCTGGAGAGCTCAAGCGGGTTGGTGAGACCGACACGCTGTGGGCCGAGCTGCGGTGGGCGGCGCGGGCCGAGCGGGTGGTGCACCTGGAGGACCTGTTGCTGCGGAGGGTGCGGTTGGGGTTGCTGTTGCCCGAAGGAGGGCGGGAGCACTTGCCGCGGATTCGGGCGCTGTGCCAGCAGGAGCTGGGGTGGGACGAGCGCCGGTGGGTCGAGGAGGAAGCGGCGTACCTCGAGGGGTGGCAGCGTCACCATCGGCCTCCGTCGGTCGCGGCGCGCGCTGGAGCAGCACCGGGGCGGGTCAGCCCTGCGACGGCGACGACCTGAGCAGGGCGCTCTCATTCCCAGGGCGAACATGCACCACCTGATGCTGCCTACTCCCGCCTGTCAGCCGACCGTTCTTCAGTGGGGCCGATTCCGCGTCCCCGCTGGCGGTGCCGGCTCCTCCCGGGGCGCTGGCGCCGCCGCCTCGTCGGCTGCGTCATCGGCCGCCTCGTCGGGCTCCGGGCTCTCCGCGTCGTCGGGAGGGTTCGCTGAGCCCGAAGGGACGCGGTACGGCGCGGTGCTGGCCGGCGCCTGGCCGCTGGCGCGCTCGCGGTACTTCATGAAGTTGGGGATGGCGATCGCCGCCATGATGCCGATGAGGTAGACGGCCACCAACAGCCCCGCCGCCTGGCGCCCGACGAAGAGGGCGAGGACGTAGGCGAAGAATGGCCGGGCCGGCGGTGCGCTCGGCAGCGGCGCGCCGGTGCGCTCGGCGTTCCACTCCGCCAACATCGCCACCCGCTTCGGGAGGTAGGGGTGGCTGCTCGCCAGCTCGGCCACCGCCGGCCAAAACTCTCCCGCGGTCTCCTGCTGTGCCCCGAAGGCGGCGAGGTCGAGCCGGGAGCCCGCTTTCGAGCCCGCGGCGAGCACCGCCAACGCTCGCTGGCCGTGCTCCAGCGAGTCGGTCGCCGTGAGGGCGGCCCGATCGCAGGTGTACTCACAGGCCCTTGAGTAGGCGGGGCCGAGCAGGGGGACCAATCGTGCTGGGGCGGTGAGCAGCATCGACTTCAGGTGCCCCGCCGCATGGTGCGCTAGCTCGTGAGCGACCACGAAGTCGATCTCCTCGTCGGTGTTGCACTTGTCGAGGAGCTCGGAGAACAGGATGACGTAGGTCCGAGAAAGGAGCTTGGTGGCAAAGGCGTTGAGCGTGCCGCCGGACTGAAGGACGTACACCTCCGGCACCGTCGGGAGGCCGAGCCGCTGGCTGGCCGCCACCACTCTGCGATGGAGCTCCGGGAGCTGCCGCTCGTCGACCCGCACCCCCGAACCTCGCACGTGCCCCAGGAAGTAGGCATGGGCCATGAGCACGAAGGGGACGAACGCCAGCCCGTAGCACAAGCCGATGACGCTGCAGGCGACGACGGCCCAGATGAGGATGCTGAAGCCGAAGACGAGCGGCTTGAGGGCCTTCTCTTTGGGGTGAATCAACGCGGTGTCGAGCATGGTGTCCCCTCCAGGAGCTCCGATGAGAGAGGTCGGCTAGTCGAAAGAGCGTGCCGGTGCAAGGCGCGGCTTGCCGCCCCAAACTCCGCTCTGAGGATTTGGAGTTGGCTCGCTGGGCCGTTGCCGAAACGCGGGCGACCGAGGAGCCGCCGGACCACCGGCCAGTCGTTCAGGGGCCGCCCTCATCCGCTGCTCGACCAGCCCCGGAGTTGGTCACGGCCAGCGCTTCGCGTCGACATGTCGGCGCTCCTCTCCCCTTCGCGACGGGCAGCGTGGCGCCGAGCGGAGCAGGTCGCGCCAGCTCCAGGGCTCGCAGGGGTCCTTCTCCACGCACGGCGAGCTGGGGTCTCTGAATCTCGGCACCGACCTGGATGACGGGCCTCTCTCCAGCCCTGTCATCACGGAGTACTGATTGGTACACCGTGATGACACGCTTGGAGACCTCGTCCCACCGAGGAGGGGACCCGCCAGCGGGCGCCGAGCGGCGAGCACGCCTTGAGGTGCGGGGGCGGGGCTGCTGTCCAACCGCCGAGGCCGTCTGGCCAGCCCCTCGACCCGAGACCTCGGTGAGCACACGTGAGAAGCACCCGCCCCTGGAGCACTCGACCCGACCGACCGAGGGGCTCGTGATGCTCGCCCAGGGCCTCCGAGACCCTCCCGTCGACCCCTGCCTCGAGCCGTTCCCATGCGACGGCCCAGCCCACGCCACGGTACCGGTGCCACGCCCAACGCTTCGACTGCCTCCTCTCGCGCATCCCAACGGCACGACCCTCGACGCGAGGTCCGCGGCTCGGAGGGGAGAGGGCCAAATGGAAGAGCAGCTTCCATCCGGGACGTCGCAGCCGATCCAGTTCTCCCAACCAGAATACCTGCGAGCCGTGAAGGAGCTGCTTGTCCGCTGTGGCGCCCTCGAGGTGCCTCAGTTGACGCCCCACTTCGCCAGCAGGTTGCCAGTGAGATGATCGAGCCGAATCTGCGCCTCGACGGCGTTCACCCGCGCTCGCTCGATGCTCAACTGCGCACGCCGCAACGAGTCTTCTGCCTCGCGCACCTCGAGAGGAATCGCCGTGCCGCTGAGGAACCGCTTGTGCTGCGCGTCGGCGTTGCGGCGTGAAACCTCGGCGGTCCGCTGCGCGAGCGCAATGCTCTCACGGGCCTGCTCGAGGGTGGCGAGCTCGGTCGACGTATCGGCCATCACCTGCTGCAGCACCGCGTCCAACCGCTGGCGCGCAGAGGTGACCGCCAGCTCGGCGCTCGCTCTCTGGGCATCGTGGCGCTCACTCGACAGCGGCAGCTCGAACACCACCCCCACGTTGCCGCTGACGTTGGCGAACGCGCCGAGCTGATCGAGCGCGGGCTTGAGGGCTTGGTTGCCGAGCCCCTGCGTCTGCACCCAAGCCTGCACGTCGAGCCTCGGGCGGGTGGCCTCGGCAGCGGTGCGCAGCGTGTTCTGCGCGACCTCCAGCGCGACCTGCTGCTGCGCCACCGAGTACGACGCCTCCTGCGCCGCCGTCATCACCGCGGCCGGGTCGACCACCCCGAGCGCCTGCGGCTCGGCGGACGCCACGTCGAACGACGCGCGCACGTCGGTTTCGCCCATCGCGCGGCGCAGGTCGGCCGTGCGCTGGCGCACCGTCACCTCGGCCTGGAGCACGCTCTGGTCGAGCTCGGCGACCCGCGTCTCATAGGTGAGCAGGTCGACATCGGCGAGGCTCCCCGCGGTCAGCTTGCGCTGTGCCTCATCGCGCGCCCGCCCCGCCAGCTCGCGGGCTTCGCGCTCGATGAGCACCGACTTCTGCGCGTACCAGAGCTCCCAGTACGCCTGCTGCAGCACGCGCAGAGAATCGCTCGCGGTGGCGTCGCGCACGCGCTCAGTCAACTTCCGGTTGAGCAGCGCGGCTCGGAGCTCGGCCTGGCCGACCTCGTTGCCGAAGCCACGCAGCAGCGGCTGGGAGACGGCGAGCTTCGCGATCAACCCGTACCCCGGCCCCAGTGACAGAAGGTCGGTGGTGCCGCTGAACGCCGGCGCCTTGCTGGTGGAGTCTCGGTTCTCGACGCGCAGGTCGACGGTGGTACCCCACGAGAAGGTCTGGGTGAGCTCGGCGCCGAACACCAGACCCTGCGTCGTGCTGCGCGTCGTGCCGCTGGCGCTGTTGATGGTGGGCGTGGCCTGGGTCGTGCCCGTCGCGTCGAGCAGCATCGTCGGCCGGTAGCGAGCCTGCTCGGCCTTGAGCGACTCGACGCTCTGGCGAACATCGGTGACGGCGGCCTGGAGCGTGGGGTTGCGGGCGACGGCCTTCTCGATCGCCTCCTTCTCGGTCAGCGGGGCATCGGCGAAGGCGAGCCCTCCGAGAAGGGCCAGCACGACCGTGGTGACGCGGGTGAGCTCATTCATGACGAAGCGCCTCGATGGGGTTGAAGCGCGCGGCCTTGCGCGCTGGGAGGTAGCCGAAGAGCACGCCCACGCCCGCCGAGAAGGCGAACGCGAGCAGCACCATCTTCCAGGACAGCAGGAACGGGAAGCTGAGCAGCGAGGTGATGCCCACCGCGCTGAGCAGCCCCACCACGACGCCGATGACACCGCCGAGCGACGACAGCGTGACCGCCTCGATGAGGAACTGCAGCAGCACGTCGGAGCCGAGCGCGCCGATGGCCATGCGCGTGCCGATCTCCCGGGTGCGCTCGGTGACCGACACCAGCATGANNGATGCCGATGCCGCCCACCAGCAGGCTCACCGCCGCCACCGCCGCGAGCAGCGAGGTGAGCAGGCCGGTGGTGCTCGAGACGGTCTCGATAATCTCCTGCATGTCGCGCACGGTGAAGTCATTCGCCTCGCCGGCGCGCACGTGGCGGCGCTCGCGAAGCAACTGCTCCAGCTGGCTCTTCACGCCCGCGGTCGATCGGCCCTCGCGCGCGGTGGCGAAGATCATCGTCACGTCGTGGTTGCCGGCGACGCGCTGCTGGAACGTGCGCAGCGGCATCAGGATGAGGTCGTCGTTGTCGGTGCCCATGCCGCCCGCGCCCTTGGGCTTGAGCACGCCGATGATTTCGCAGCTCATGCGCCCCACGCGCAGCGACTGGCCGACCGGGTTCTCGGCGCCGAACAGGTTCTTCACCGGCGTCGCCCCGAGCACGCACACCGAGCGCTGCGTCCCCAGCGCCGCCTCGACGCCGCTGCCCTGCGCGACCTGGAAGCCCCGGGCCGCGAGGTAGTCAGCGGTCGTCCCCGTGACGGTGGTGCGCCAGTTGCGGCTGCCGACGATGGCCTGCATGCCGCGGCTCGAAGTCGGCGAGACGAACTCCACGCCGGCGATCTCCCGGGTGATGGCCGCGACATCGGCTTCCTTGAACGGCTTGCCGGCGACGCCCGTGTTCACGATGCGGCGGTCGGCCTCGGGCGAGACCATCAGCAGGTTGTTCCCGAGCGAGGCGATGTTCGCGCGGACCTTCGCGGTCGCGCCGTCGCCCACGGTGACCAGTGCGATGACCGCCGCCACGCCGATCACCACTCCGAGAATCGTCAGCAGCGAGCGCATGGTGTTCCGCCTCACCTCGCGCAGCGCCATGAGAATGGTCGAGAGGAGCATCACGCCTTCTCCGGCTGCGGGTGGTCGTCGACGATGCGCCCGTCGCGGAAGGTGACGACGCGCTTGACGTAGGAAGCGACCTCCGGCTCGTGCGTCACCATCGCGATGGTGAGGCCGCGCTCGCGATTGAGGTCCACGAGGAGCCTGAGGATGTCGGCCGTGCGCGCCGAGTCGAGGTTGCCGGTTGGCTCGTCGGCGAGGAGCAGCGCCGGGTTGCACACCAGCGCCCGAGCAATGGCGACGCGCTGCTGCTGGCCACCCGACAGCTCGGCGGGCGAGTGGTGCGCCCGGTCGGCGATGCCCACCAACTCGAGCGCTCCCATCGCCCGCTCACGCCGCTCGGCCGCCTTCACGCCGCGGTACACCAACGGCAGCTCGACGTTGTCCAGCGCGGTGGTGCGCGCGAGCAGGTTGAAGCCCTGGAAGATGAAGCCGAGGTACGCCCGCCGCAGCCGCGCTCGTTGGTCCTGGTCGAGTTGGGTCACGTCGACTCCGTGGAAGAGGTACCGGCCGCTGGTCGGTACGTCGAGGCAGCCGATGACGTTCATGCACGTCGACTTGCCCGAGCCGCTCGCTCCCATGATGGCGACGAACTCGCCGGGCTCGATGCGCAAGTTCACCCCGTCGAGCGCGCGCACCTCGGAGTCGCCCTGCCCATACACCTTGCTCAGCTCGCGCAGCTCGAAGGCCGCGGCCTGTCGCGTCGTGCTCATTTCACCACCTGCTCCGCGTCGAAGATGACCTGGTCGGTCTCGGTGAGGCCCTCGCCGCGCACCTCGGTGTGCACGCCGTCGGTGAGGCCGACCTCGACCTTCACCTCGACTGGCTGCTGTGAGCGCAGGACCCATACCTTCGGCTTGCCGTCGCTGATGACGGGTGCGCCACCGGGCGGGCCGTTGAACATGGTGCGGTGCTCGGTGGACGGCGGGCTGAAGCGCAGCGCGGCGTTGGGCACCAGCAGCACGTTCTTTCGTTCATCGGTGGCGATGGTGACGGTCGCGGTCATGCCGGGCCGCAGCACCAGCTCATCGTTGTTGACCGACAACAGCGCGTCGTAGGTGACGACGTTGTCCTTGGTGACGGCGACGTTGTGAATCGACGCGAGCTCGCCGGTGAACGCGCGGCCGGGCCAGGCGTCGACGGTGAAGGTGGCGTGCTGGCCGGTGCGCGTGCGGCCCACGTCGGCCTCGTCGATGGAGATGGTGACCTCCATGAGGCGCAGGTCCTTCGCGACCTTGAAGAGCACCGGCGTTGTCATCGCCACCGCGAGCGCCTGGCCGACCTCGACGTCGCGCGAGAGCACCACGCCGTCGATGGGCGAGCGCACTTGCGTCTTGCCGAGCGCCGTCTGGTTCGACTCGACCGAGGCCTCGGCCACGGTGACCTGAGCGCGGGCCGACTCGCTGGCGGCGACGGCGCGATCGGCGGCAGCGACAGCCGCCTCGAGCTGCTGCTTCGAGGCCAGCCCGTCGGCGGCGAGCGTGCGGGTGCGCTCGGCGTTCAGCTTCGCCTCGACTGCCGAGGCGTCGCGGTTCTTCACGTCGGCGCGGGCGGCGAGGAGCTGCGCGTTTGCTTGGCTGAGCGCCGCCTTGATCTGCTGCGGGTCGATCTCCGCGAGCACCTGGCCCAGCTTCACCTGGTCGTTGAAGTCGACGGAGATGCTCTTCACGCGGCCGCTCGTCTCGGCGCCGACCGACACCGTGTCCTTGCCGCGCAGCGTGCCGGTCGCCGACACGGTGGCTGCGAGATCGCCCCGCTTCACAGGCGCGGTGAGGAACTTGAGCGCCGCTGGAGCGGGCCGCGTTTTCCAGAACACCAGGCCACCGACCAGCGCGAGCACCACCGCGCCCAGCGCGACCTGGCGAATGACCCGCTTCGCTCCGGTGGGCTTCGGCGCCCCGACCTTCAGGAGCACCTCGTCGATGGTCGGCACCTCGGCGCGCTCGTGTCGTGTTGTCATGCCCCATGAGTACGTCGACGACACCGCCGCGTGAGTCGCTCCCCGGTGAACGGCCGCCGCGCCCGGTGAACGGCAGGCGGAGCGCCCGGTACCCGCAGTTCGCCGCGCTGGCCGGCCGTTCACCGACAGCAGGCACGCCCGGGCAGGCCTTCTGTTACGACTGGCGCATGGCCGACGCGAGAACGGTGGCGCACGAGGCTGCGATGTCGCGCGGCGATCGTCGTCAGTTCGCCGGCTTCCAGGTGCTGGTGTGGCTGTTGATGTCGACGGTGATGGTGCTGCCGGCGCTCAGCCTGCCGGTGCTGTCGTGGTCGCAGGCGCTGGGGTGGGTGTTGGTATGGGCGCTGGTGGGCGTGGCGTGCTCGAGCGTGCTGGCCGTGGCCTTCGTGCACGTGCCCGACCGCATGCTGCGCGGGCTGCGGGTCGTCGGTGTGATGCTCGCAGGCTGCCTCGTCGCGTCGACCGTGTGGGGCAGCGTGATGTTGGCCGCCGAGCCGCTCATCGGCCGCGAGCCGTGGGCGCCGCCGAACGTCCCGCGGACCCAGTACGTCTTCGTCAACTTCATGCGCGGCACGTTCTTCTTCGGCCTGTGGAGCGCGCTGTTCCTGGTGAACTTGCTCACTGCGCGGGTGCAGCGGGCGCGGGAACACTCGGTGCGCGCGCAGGGCCTCGCCGACCAGGCACACCTGCAGCTCCTACGCAGCCAAATCAACCCGCACTTCCTGTTCAACGCGCTCAACTCGGTGGTGGCGCTCATCGCCGAGAACCCGCGCGCCGCGAAGACGATGGTGCGCGATGTGGCGTCGCTCCTGCGCCGCTCGCTCGACGCCGATGGCCGCAAGGACACCACGGTGGAGCAGGAGCTCGAGTTCGTGCGCCTGTACGTGAAGTGCGAGGAGGTTCGGTTCGAGAGCCGCCTGCAGGTGTCGTTCGACGTCGGCGAGGGCGTGCTCGCGCTGCCGGTTCCGCCGATGCTGCTGCACCCGCTGGTCGAGAACGCCATCAAGCACGGCATGCACGGCGCGGTGAACGGGCCGCTGATGGTGCGAATCGGCGTGCACCGCGTGGGCGACGAGCTGGTCTTCGAGGTCGCCAACTCCGGTTCGCTCAAGGTGCCGGTCGACGCGGTGTTGCCCGCGCCGTCGGGCATCGGGCTGGTCAACGTGAAGGGCCGGCTGGCGACGCTGTTCCCCGAGCGGCACGCGTTCACCCTGGCCGAACGCGAGGGCCAGGTCGTCGCGACGTTGCGCCTGCCCATCGCCGGAGGGCCGGCCTGATGCTGCGCGCGCTCATCGTCGACGACGAACGGCTGGCCCGGGTCGCGCTGCGCGGCCTGCTCGAAGAGCGCGGCGATGTGGAGATCGTCGGAGAGGCGGACGGCGTGGCGGCCGCGCGCCTGCGCCTGGCAGAGTTGAAGCCTGATGTGGTGTTCCTCGACGTGCAGATGCCGGGCGGCTCGGGCTTCGAGCTGTTCGGCGAGGGTCTGCACACGAAGGTCGTCTTCTGTACCGCCTACGAGCAGTACGCGGTGCGCGCCTTCGAGGTGAACGCCCTCGACTACCTGGTCAAGCCGGTCAGCCCCGAGCAGGTCGACCGCGCGCTCAAGCGGCTGCAGCTGCCCGCCGAGCCGAACCGTGAAGATGCCCCGCTGGGTCTCGATGACCTCGTCGCACTGCGCGAGGCCCACGCGCTGCGCTTTGCCCCGGCCCGCGAGATCGCGTTCATCGTCGCGGCCGACGACTACTCCGAGGTGCACCTCGCCACCGGCAAGCCCGCGCTGGTGGACGTCACGCTGCGCCGGTGGGAAGCGCGGCTCCCCCGGGCGGACTTCGTGCGCGTTCACCGTTCGACGCTGGTGAACCTGCACCACGTCGAGCGCGTCGAGTACGCCGACGAGCGCTGGCAGGTGGTGCTCAAGCATGGAGCGGCGCCGTTGCCCGTCAGTCGCCGCATCGGCCGAGAGCTGCTCGACCGCCTGGAGCACGTCACGCAGGGTCGACCAGGCTGAGCAAAGAGGCGATTCCGTGTGACTGGTGGGCCCAACCTGGCTCAGAGATGTCGCCGAGGGAGCATTTGCTCGTGGAGGATTCGTATGACGTGCACCTGCGCCCGCACGACCCGGCAAAGGATGACGTGCCTGCCGTGGCGACGGCCACCCCGTCGGATCCGCCAATCTCGACCATTCATTACTCGGCTCCCTCGCGCACCGGGAGCGCCAGGACCTCGTCGGTCGTGAAGACCTCGGCGAACCGATCGGCCAGCGCCGAGAGGGCGGCACGCTGGAGCGTCGCTTCGTCGACCTGGCCCTCACCCCGCGGCCCGGGGAGGGCGCGCGTCGCGGTGGCATCACTGACCACCACCACCTGGTAGCTCAGCACGGTCCCGTCACGCGCGGTGGTGTCCACCGCCAGGTGGGTCATCAGACCCGCGACGACGAGCTGCTCGACGCCCCGGGAGGAGAGGTGCTCATGCAGTCTCGTCTTCGAGAAGGCGCCGGCCGCCGACTTGGTCACCACCAGCTCATCACTCCGCGGCATCAGGCCGGGGGCGAGCTCCGCGCCCGCCGAGCCAGGTGCGAACAATGGCGCCCCGGAGCTGGTCGCCTCCTGTCGAACGAAGACCACCTGAACCCCGGTCTGTCTGGCCCACTCCAGGAGGCGCACGGCCTGCTCGACCACGCGCTGTGCCCCAGGGACCGGCAGGCCGCCGTCGAGGAACTCCCGCTGCAGGTCGACGAGGAGAAGGGCGGTCTGACGGGGCCGGAGCTCCCGTGGGCGCGTGAGCCCGTAGCGCTGCCGGAGCGTCGTCGGCGCCTCGGTTGGATTCCGCCTCGAGAAGACTGCCTTGGCTGCCTCCATGCCGTTCAAGGCAGCGGGGAACCCGGCGTAGACGGCCATTTGGGTGATGGCCTCGAGCAGCTCGGACCGCGTGCAGCCGACGTTGAGGGCTGCGTTGAGGTGGACCTCGAGCTGAGGTCGAGCGGTGCCGAGGGCCGTGAGCGCGGCGACCGTGGCGAGCTCCCGAGCTCGAAGGTCGAGCCCGGGGCGGGAGTACACGTCGCCAAAGGCGAACTCGATGACGTAGCGAGCGAGGTCCGGCGCGAGGTCCTCAAGGCTGGCGACGACTCGCTGTCCGGCCGCACCGTCTATCTCCGCGAGGCGGGCGAGGCCGCGGTGGTAACGCTCGGAGGTTGCGCCGGCGGCTCGGGGGGAGAGAGTTTCGGTGGAACGGATCATTTCGACCTCCAGATGGGTGAGCACAGTCGAGCAGCGAATAGCGAGACAGAAGAGCCAGGCGGCTCGTTGGCGTGGGATTTCCCGTCAACCATGGCGACGCCCCGATGCTCCGGCAACGCACATGGCCGCCATTCCGATGTGCGAAGATGCACAACATGAACTGGGACGACGCTCGTATTCTCCTCGCCGTTCGCCGCTCGAGGAACGTTTCAGAGGCCGCCCGAGCGCTCGGTGTCAGCCACACCACCGTGGCCCGGCGGCTCGAGGCGCTGCAGCGCAGTCTCGAAGTGCGGCTCCTCGAGCGGACGCCCGAGGGCCCGCGGCTCACCGCCGAGGGCGCGGAGCTGGCGCGCCTGGCCGAGCCCATGGAGTCGGCGGCGGACCAGATGCTCCGGCGCCTGGCTGGCTCGGAGCAACGGCTGTCCGGTCGAGTGCGGGTCACGGCCACCGAGGCGCTGGGCGCGCGGGTGTTGGCGCCAGCGCTCGCTGAGCTGGCGGGCCGTCACCCTGGGCTCACGGTGGAGCTCGTGCTCGACCCGCGGGCGCTCTCTCTGGCGAGGCGGGAAGCGGACCTGGCGGTGCGGCTGTCGCGGCCGAAGGAGAAGTCGACCGTCGGGCGACGGGTGGCCCAGGTTGCCTACGCCACCTACGCGTCACCCGGGTACTTGCGCGGGCCGCGGTCGCCGGAGCGGCTGCTCGCTTATGACGCTCCGGTCGCGGGCGAAGAGACGGAGTGGCTCTTCCATCGCTTCGCTGGGGCGCTGGTGGCGCTCCGCACGGCGAGCACGCTGGCCCTCGCCTCGGCGGCGGTGGGGGGCGGCGGCATCGCGTTGCTCCCTTGCTTCGTGGGCGACGCCGAGCGGGGCCTGAGGCGACTCGGCGCGCCTGGCGAGGTGGCTCCGTCGGACGTGTGGCTGGTCATTCATCGAGACCTCCGGCGGAACGCTCGCACCGCAGCGGTGGCCGAGCACCTCGTCGCCGCGCTCCGCCGAGCCGCGCCGGCCCTCGCCGGTGCCGCCTCATGACGGCGCACGTCCTCAGCACACGTCCTCAGCACACGTCTTCGGCACACGTCCCCGTCACACGTTCTCGGCGCACGTCGTCGTCGCACGTCCTCGGCGCACGTCTTCGTCACACGTCTTCGGCGCACGTCTTCGTCACACGTCTTCGTCACACGTCTTCGTCACACGTCTTCGGCGCACGTCTTCGTCACACGTTTTCGGCCTCCGTCGATGCCTTTCCTCGGGCCCCGAGCCGCGAGCTCAGGCCGTGGCGCTACCAAGTCTCCCGGCCGCCGCGGTCTGGGCCAGCGCCGAAGTACAGCCCGGGCGCCGAGTCGTTGAGGTCGAGCCCCAGGCTGCTGGCGCTGTCGACCGCCGGGCTGCTCTGCTGCAGCCGGAAATCGTCGCCGGAGAGGAACTGGTAGAGCGGGTCTCCGGTGAGCGTGTTGGTACCGGCCGTGAGGCACCCGTCGGAGGTATTCCCATACAGAACCTGCCGGTCCCTGAAGGCGAACGTGGCCGACCCGCACGAGGCCGAGTTCGTGTTGCTGGTGAAGGCGTTGTTGCGCACGTCTTGGTTTGTCCCCGAGCCGAAGGACAGGCCCAGCGTGTTGCCGTGGAAAGTGTTGTTCCTGATGCTCACCGGGGCCGCCGCCCAGCTCAGGATGCCGATGGCCATGCGGACGAACACGTTGCCGTAGGCGTCGAGGACCGAGCTGGCCCCGTTCCCTGCAATCATGAACACCCCTGGGTGGGCCGAGTCCGAGAAGGTCGAAGAGCGAACGAGGAGCGGTGACGAGCCGGTGTCGTTCTGGCTCACGCACGCCAAGGTGCAGCCAGTCATGCGGGTGCGGATGACCTGACCGGCGGCTCCCGCCTCCAGGGAGATTCCAATCATGTCGTGGAGGTAGGCGTCGGTCACCACCAAGGTGCCACCATTCCGCACGACCAGCGGGCTCGTCTGTCCAAACATCTCGACCCCGGAGAGCTGCGACGAAGTCCCGTTGGCGACCTCGAAGGTGAGGGTGTTCAGCAGCACCCCGCTGGGCGCGATGACGTCCACGTCCCGCATGGTGAGCGTGGACCCGCCGGTGATGGTCATCGGACCGCTGAAGGTGATGGCCTGCCGACCGGGCATGGTTCCCGTCACCCGCAGCGCCTCGACGAGCGAGAGCCGGCCGTCGGGCCCGACCGCGGTGCAGCTGGTCGCCCCGTCGTCGGCCATGGAGTTGGTGGTGACGATGCAGGTATTGGCAGCGGTGATGACCTCCACCGGCAGCGTGGCGTACCCGATGTCCCCGTCGGCGTCGCGCACCGCCAGCCGCGGCGAATACACTCCGGCCGTGGCGTAGCTCGTCGTGGTCGTCTTGCTCGTGGTCCACGGTGTCCACGGTGGGGCGCTGGCAGCGACTCCAGAGAAGTCCCAGCTCACCTGGAGGTTGGCGGTGGCCGTCTGATAGTCCGTCGAGCTCGACGCGTCGAACGTGACGGTGGCGTTGGGAGCGACCACCGCCGGGGTCCGAGTGAAGCGCGCCACCGGAGGGCTGCGCGCCGGGTAGTTGCTCAGGTCGAAGGCGTTGGAGGTGCCAGTCAGCGCCCCCGAGGTCGCGGTGAGGGTGCGGCCAGTGCCCGACGGGGCGCCGAAGGTGACGCTGCCGGACCAGATGCCCGAGGCGAAGGCACCGGTGGTGGTGCTGTTGGTGCACGACGTGCTGCACTGCACGGTGCTGCCGGGAGCGATGGAGAGCACCGCGGTCCCGACGAAGGTGGGAGCGGTATTGCCGTAGGCATCCTGTGCCACCACGCGCACTCCCGAGGGGCTGCCCATCGCCTGGGGTGAGGTGATGGGGTCCCACACCAGCGAGGCGGCCGCGCCAGCGACGATCACCTCGCTCTGGGGCGCGGGGGTCCAGGTGCTGGCCGTGGCGGTCACCGTCACCGACCCGGCCACGGTGCCGCGGAAATAGAAGCTCGCGGCGCTCGCTCCAGCAGAGAGAGTCGGGCTGCCGGCCGAGTTGCAGGCTGCGTCGAGGAAGAACGTGAAGCCCGTGGCTGGGGAGGCGACCAGGCCCACCGGCGTGCTGGCGGCGGCGGGAGCGGGGTTGCCGTAGGGGTCCCGGCTCTGCACGGTGAGCACCGGTGCGCACACTCCGGCGCTCACGGTGCGCGCGAGGGTGGTGAACACCAAGCGGTCGGCCGGCGCCGCGGTGATCGTCTCCAACTGGGACGCCGAGGTCATCCCCGTCGCGCTGGCGGTGACGGTGACGGCTCCGGCGACGGTCCCCCTGAAGTACAGCGTGCCCGAGCTGCTGCCGGTGGCGATGGGCACTGACGTCACGGCGGCTCCGCAGCCAGCGACGGTCGAGAACTGGAATCCGCTGGCCGGTGAGGCCGCGAGGTTGACCGTGGTGAGGGCCGCCACCGGCGCGGTGTTCCCGTAGGGGTCTACGGTATGCACCACCACAGCGGACGAGCAGGCTCCGGCCGCCACGGTGAGCGGCGCGGTGAAGAAGACCAGCCGGTTCGGCGCAGCGGGGTCGATGGTCTCGACCTGGCTCGCGTCTGGCCAGCCGCCGACCGACGCAGTGAGCGTGAGGGAGCCTGCGACGGTGGCGCTGAAGACGAAGGAGACCGTCGTCGTCCCCGCGGCCAGGGTGACGCTGGTGACCGACGAGCCGCAAGCCGGGCCGGCGAAGAAGGTCGTTCCGCCGGCCGGAGCAGCGCTCATGGCGACATGCTTGGGGCCGTTGGGGGCTGACGGGTTCCCGTAGGCGTCCTGGCTCTGCAGCGTCACCACCGCCGAGCAGGCATTGGCCACCAAGTGCTGCGTGGCCGAGAGGAAGACGAGGTGGTCGGGCGTCGCCGGGGCGATGGTCTGGGTCTGATGGGCCGCGTTGAAGCCGGTGGATGAGGCGGTGAGCGCCACGGCACCGGCGGCGGTGTCTCTAAAGTAGAAGGTCGCCGTGCTGACTCCCGTGGCCATGGCGAGGCTCGCGGTGGGCGAGGTGCACTGCGAGTCGGTGAAGAAGCCGAGCCCGGTGGTCGGCGCGGCGGACAGCGCCACCGTCGTCGCGGCGCTGACACCCTGAGGGTTCCCGAAGGAGTCGCGGGTCTCCAGCGTCGCGGCGCCGGAACAGGCTCCGGCCGTCACCGACTGGGGAGCGGAGGTGAAGACGAGCTGGGTGGGCGCCGCGGCCGGGAGGACGAGCTCGGTCTGGGTGGCCATGGGCAGGCCCGCCGGAGTGGCGGTGACGGACACCGAGCCAGGCACCGTGCCGTTGACATAGAAGGTGGCCGAGGCGACGCCCGCCGCGATCGGGACCGAGCTCACGCCGGTGGCGCAGGTGGCGTCAGAGAAGAAGCCGAAGCCGCTCGACGGCGAGGCGGACAGCGCCACCGTCGTCGTCGTGGCGACTGGCGAGACGTTGCCCGCCGAATCCCGGCTCTCCAGCGTCAGGGCACCGGAGCAGCTCCCCACCGTGGCTGACCGGGGTGGGGTGACGAAGACGACCTGGGCAGCGGGCAGCGGCGTCACCGTCTGACTCTGGCTGGCGTCGCCCAGGGTGGCGGTGCTGGCGGTCAGCGTGGCGGTGCCGGCCTGGGTGGCGCGGAAATGGAAGCTCGCTCGGGAGCTGCCCCGGCCGATGGGCACGTTGCCTTGAGGCGTGGAACAGGCGGCGTTGCCGTAGAATGTCACTCCACCCGTCGACGCGCTCAGGGTGACGGGCACGTCAGCGGAGCCGTTGGCGGGATTCCCCTTGGCGTCGCGTGCCTCGACCGTGAGCGCCGAGGAGCACGCTCCCGAGGTCACCGTCTGGGCGGCGGTGATGAAGGTGATGACTGCCGGTGCGCCGGCGTGGACGGTCTCGGTCTGCTGAGCCTCCGGGTAGAGGCCACCGGTCGCGGCGGTGACGATGGCCTGGCCGACCACGTTCCCGAGGAAGAAGAAGGCCGTCGCGGTGTCGCCAGCGGCGAGGGTCAACGAGGAGACGGGCTTGGAACAGGCGGCGTCGGTGAAGAGCGAGAGCGTCGGTGGGTTCGCCGTCAGGGCCACGGTGAGGTCGGTGGCCTGGCCCGAAGGGTTCCCGGCGGCGTCTTCGAGCTCGAGGGTGGCGGCGCCGGAGCAGGCACCGGCGGCCACGTCCTGCGGCGGGGAGGTGAAGACGAGCCTGGCCGGGGGCCCCGCCTGAATCACCTCGGTCTGGGTGTCGCCGACGAGGCCCGCGGAAGAGACGGTGACCACCACCGAAGCGGACGCCAGGCCGGCGAAGACGAAGCTGCCGCTGGCCGCTCCGACCGGCACCGGGACACTCGTCGCCGCTCCGGCACAGGTCCCCGATGGGGAGAAGGCGAAGCCGGCTGGTGGCGAGGCCGAGAGCTCGACGCTCAACGCGGCGGTCGCTGGCGCCAAGTTGCCGAACTGGTCTCTGAGCTCGAAGCGCACCGGCGTCGAGCACGCTCCCGCTGGCTGCGTCTGCGGCGGGCTGGTGATGGTCAGGCGGGCCGGCGCGGCGGCGACGATGGTTTCGAGTTGCGAGGTGGGCATCAGGCCGGTGGCGCTCGCCCCGACGGTGACGACGCCCGCCAGGGTGCCGGAGAAGTAGACGTTCTCGGTCGACCGCTGGGCGCCGATGACGACGGCGCTCACCGGGACCGAGCAGGCCGAGTCCGAGAAGAGCGCGAAGCCCACCGAGGGAGCGGCCGCCAGCGCGACCTGCACTCCGCCGATGTTCGGTACCGCGTTCCCATGTGAGTCCTGGGTCTGGATGCTCACGGTCCCGGAGCAGTCGCCGGCCTTCACTGTCTGGACAGCGGTGACGAAGACGAGCTGGGTGGCGAAGCCCTCGGGGATGATGCGCGCGTCTTGGGTGGCCGAGGCCAGCCCGGGCAGCGAGACGGTGAGGTGCTCGGTGGTGGCGACGGTGCCGGCGAACCAGAAGGCCAACTCGGTGTCTCCGGCTGCCACCGCCACGGTGTCACTGGCCGACCCGCACGCGGCGTCGGTGGCCACGAGGAAGCCCAAGGGCGGGTCCACCGAGACGGAGGCAACCGCCGCGGCCGGCATGGGCGAGCGGTTCCCGTAGGCATCGAGGATGTCCACCGTGGCGCGGCGGGAGCAGGTGCCGGCGTTGAGGACCTGGTCGGGCGAGGTGAAGGAGAGGGTGGCCGGCGGCCCGGGGGCCACCTGTTCGAGCTGGGTCACCATCGGCAGGCCAACCGCCGAGGCGAAGAGCACCACTGGACCGGCCCGGGTGGCGCGAAACCGCACCGTGGCGCTCGACGTGCCCGCGGCGATGCTCGGCGAGACGAGTGGGGTCGTGCAGACGTCGTCGGCGAACAGCGAGAAGCCCACGGGGCTGCTGGGGGCCAGAGTGAGCGCGAGCCCAACGTCGGCGGCGCGGGCCGTTCCGAGGTCGTCGACGAGTTGGAGCGTCACCGGCTCGGAGCAGGCTCCGGCCACCGCGGTGCGCGGGGGGCTCGCAAACACCACCGCCTTCGGTGGCCGCGGCCTCACCCTGAAGAGCGGAGAGATACCAGTCTGGCCCGAGGGACCCCGGGCGGTGAGCTCGTCGGCATCCACCGGGGTCTCTACCTCCACCGAGCCCGTCCAGCGGCCCTTCGTGAACGCGCCCACGGTGGTGGGTCGCGCGGTGCCGGTGCGGTCGGTCAGGGTGGCGGTCCCGTTGAAGTCAGGCACCACCGCGCCGGTCCCATCGATGGCGCTGATGGTCACCGAGAAGGGCGTCCCCGACTCCTCCTCGGGGATGGCCTCGAAGCGGAACCCGGCCACCGCTGCCTCGGCGTCGCCGGCAGCCACCACGCGAAAGGCACCCTCGAGGGTGCCGCGGCGACCGGTCGGATCCACCACGGTGAGAGAGAAAGCGCCGACCGGGACAGTGGGCGGGACCACGGCGCTCAAGGTGCCGTCGGGCTGGAGGACCACAGCTTCAAGGGCGTGGTCGCCCAGGGTCACCGAGAACCGGGTGTCGACCGTGCTCGCGGAGCTCAGGGAGAAGTCTGTGTCGACCTGGGGGACCAGCCCCTCTCCGGCGATGACGACGGAGACGGCAATCGCCTCGTAGCCCCACTGAGGCGTCACCCGGGTTGGCTGCGGCGCGCTACTCGAGCGGTCGCGGCAGCCAGCGACTCCCGCAGCGAGGGTGATGGCCAGCAGCAGCCGCAGGGGGGCAAACGCGCCACGCTTCGCAGACCCGGGAGCAAGGACAATCACGGTGCTCGATGTCGAGTTCGTTTGGATTGTGAACCCCCCGAGGCGCGACGCCGCGCCTGCGCCTTGCCCGGAACCGCCTCCCTTGTGCAGTAACCGGGTTGGGCCAGGGCGACTCTGAAAACGTCGCGGTGGGGGCGGGTGATGACCGGACGCAGGGTCGCACCGGTTCGCCGACATTCACCGAGGGTGAGGCTCGTTCACCTCACTGGGGATGGTACGTGGTTACGGCCTCGGTCGAAGGCACGGTTCGCGGGTCATCCACGTCTGCCGCGTGGTTCGTCCCCTCCGATCTCTTCTTCTCCAGCGCGGCGGCTACGCTCTCTCTCGTGATCTGCCCCCCCGCCGCCAGGAACGGATTGCCGCTCACGTACTTCGCAGGGAAGGGGACGCCGGTCGGGGTGGACACGGCCGTCGGGAGGAAGACGCACAGGTAATACTCGACCAGGCCCTTCGGTTTGTGGGCCGCGACCATCGAGTGGAGATAGTTCTTGGCCGGCTCGAGCTGCTCCTCGGCGGTCATCGAGGCCAGCTCCTTCCGGTACGCCTCGATGCGTGACGAGGGGTCTTTGATCCCTTGATCGATGAGCGACTGGACCTTGTGTCCCACTCGGTCGTCGGCCGGCGCTTCTCCCGTCAACTCGGTAATCTTCTTGTCTCCGTCCACCACGAACTGCACCAGTCCCAGCGCACCCGTCGGGGGGCAGAGGACTGTCGGCAGGAAGGAACCCTGCGTCTCCAGCCCCATCACAATCATCAGGGAGTCGGCGACGTCCTCGGTCGCCTCGCCCTTGCCGGCCACCTCGGTGAGCATACGCGCGATCTCGATGACCTTGTGTCGAAACGCTGGCGAGACACGCCTTCCATAAGGCAACACATGTGTGTACTCCTGCGGTGGGTTGTCCTTGAGGAGGGTTGAGCGGGCGCCGACCTGGAACCCGTACACCTTCCCGTCGGGCCGAGGCCCCTCCACACAGAGTGAGATGCGCCCTTTGGCCTCAGCGAGCCACCGCGCGTTCTTCAAGGTGGCGGAGAGCTGCCCGAAGGCCGACGCGAGCCCCTCGGCGCCGGAGCGGAAGTCGTAGGCGATCTCCGCCGGAAGTCGCATGTCATAGCGTGTGCCCAAGCCCTTGGCCTTGAGCTCCTCTGAGAAGAAGAAGCGCGAGGTCTGGTTGCTTTGTTTCTTGCCGTCACCCAGGCTGGGGAAGGCGTGGGCATCGCAGACCAGGCGCCACGTACCGTCCTGCCGCTCGAGCGCGTGGGGGGTGCCCAAGGAGGGGACGCAGCAGAACTCGAGCCCCAGGCGCTGCGGGTCGTCGCCGAGCTTCTCGGCGCACACGGAGATCCACCCCGCGGGGTTGCCCGACTTCGACACGTCCAGCGCCTTGGCCATCTCGATCTTCCCCGAGCGCACGTGGGGCCGGCCCTTCGGTGTCTCCATGGCGAGCGCCACCTCGCTCACCGCGCTGGCGTCGGGCGGGCTTCCACCGGGGCGCACCACCAACTGGAGCCGCTGCTTCTTCCAGAACTCCGAGTTGCCCGAGAGGTGTAGCTCGAAGGTGAGCGACTCTCCGTGCATCGCGGGGAAGAGGGCGGCCAGGTGCGGCACGCACCGGAGGTCCGGCGCCGGCTGGGGGAGCTCGGAGGTCGCCTCGGCCATTGGGAGCGCGGCGAGGCGGGCCGCCTTCTCACCGCTGCGTTGCTCGAGGAGCTCGTCGGGATCGACGAGGAGGAAGCGCTTGGGGTCGACCTGCATCACCTCGACGATGGGCACTGGTTGATCGGTCGCCGTGGTCCGCGGGTCCACCGCCAGCGTCGCGATGTACGACGGGTACGAGCACACCAGCTTCAGCTCCTCGTGGGGGATGCGGGCGAGGGAGACGCTCGCCTCGAAGGAGCCGTTCGCCTTGATGGGCACCACGGTCGTGGTCGAGAGGGGCTCAGCCATGAGGACCTGAGCGGCCGGCGCGGTGGCCTTTCGGGCGCTCTTGGCTTGGGGGCCGGCCACGCGGTCGACCGACTCGGCGGGTCGCGCGCCCCAGAAGCTGACCCGCAGTGCCCACCCAAGGTCTTGAGCGTTGAGGTTCGACACGGCCCCGGTGGCAACGAGCTTGTGGCGGGCCTGGGCTGGGACCGACTCGATGACCGCCGCCTTCAGGGCCTCGCCTTCGAGGCTGCGCATCTCGACCGAGAAGCCGCTCAGCGCCGGCCGCTTCACCGCGAAGGCCAAGGCCTCGACGGGGACGAAGCTCGCCCCTGCATCGAGAGAGAGCGCGAGGCGAGCGCCGCACTCGTAGTCTCCTTGCTCGTTGGGCCGGTAGCACGAGAGGCTCCGGAAGCCGGCGAGGTCTCCCGAAGGGCCGTGGTATTCGGTTCCCACACGCCAGGTGCGCCGGTCGAGCTCCCGGTTCGTCAGCACCGCCGGGTCCCACAAGAAGGTGTCGAGCACCTTCTCGTCGGCCTGAGCCTCGCCGACTCCCTTGGTCTCGACGAACTGGAGCCGGAGCAGGAAGCCGTCGAGGTCTCGGAGGTCCTTGGTGACGTTGGGGTTGAGGCCCACCGGTTCGCCGATAGTGGCGGACGCAGCCAGACCTTCGCACTGGACGTCAAAGGGGACGTCGAAGGCGAGCTTCTTCTTGATGGCGAACTCGGGCGCATGCGGCATGGCCGGCTTGAGGGAGAACTGGATGGTTCCTTTGCCCAGCAGCCCCGCCTCGACCGCGTCGATGTCGGCGCCGAGCTTCCAGGTCTCACCGTCCTTCTTGAGGTCGAAAGGCCCGCACTCGTACGGCCCCGGGAGTGGAGCCGTCGGCTTGCCCATGAGTTGTCGCTCCGAGAGCCGGCAGACGACTTGGCAGGCCAATGTGTCGGGGATGTGCTGGCCTGTGCCGGCAACCTCCAGGGTGAGCCATCGCCGGGAGAACTTGCCGTCCTTCTTCTCCGTCTTCCACCGCGGTTCCCCGGAGAGGTCGACGTCGAGGGAGATGAGTGGGTACGCGGTGAAATCCACCAGGTACTCAGCGCCCGCGGCCAGGGCGGTCTTGGTCGAGTGGTCGTCGCTCATCGAATGTCTCCACCGGGGTCCTGTGGAGGCTTGAGCTGCTCGGCGGGTGTGATGGTCACCTGGATCGGATCGACCTCCACCTCGCCCAGACGTTTGTCATGGCGATCCCGGACCAGGACCTTGAAGGTGACGCGGCCCCCGTCGGTGTACTCGGGGAAGTGCAGGAGGCCGAGGGTGATCGACATCGCCCCGGTGCGATCGACCTGCCCCAGCGCCCGCACCTTGCGCTTCTTCGCGCTGTCCGGCAGCGTCTTCGCCACCGGTGCGTAGGTGACGGAGTCGAGTGGAGCATCCTTGCCATCGGCGCGGACTACTTCGAGGAGCTGGCTGGAGAACACACCGGTCGTTTGGAGGATGAGGGACACCTCCTTGTCTTGGTTGGCGGTGATCTCGAGAGACCGCCCCTCGGGGAGGCGGAGCTGTGCTCTGGTGGCTGTGTTGTCGTAGGAGGAGGCAGTCTCGCCTCCGGGCCCCTGGAGCTCAAGGGCCTCGCCCTCGTTGGCGGCGACGTTCTTACCGAGGAACTTGGCGGCCTTCCAGCTGACCTTGAACTCCAGCACCTGGCGGTGCTCTTCGATGAGAAAGGAGGCCGTCAGCAGCTGTCTGCCCTGGCTGGGGACGCGGGCGCTCTTGAGGGGGCTCTCGTTGAGTGAGAGGCCCGGTTCGGCCTTCTTCCAGTAGGCTTCGTCGCCGCCGGCGAGCTCGACGATGACCTGTGCGCGAGGTTTGGCCTTGTCGCCGGGCTCGAAGTGGAGGTGCTCAAAGCGCGCCGAGACGACGTGCGGCACGGTGGCGAGCTTGATGGGGGCGGGGGCCCAGACTCGCGGGAGCTCGGCGATGGTCTCCTTCGACACCTCGGCCCAGTCGGAGGGGAGTGGGAGCCGGGGGCTGTCGGCGGGGACGATCATCGGCTCTCCGGGGTGCTGCCAGGTCGCGCCGTTGAAGACGCGCACTCCGACGCCGACGTCGATGAGGCCCTTCTCTCCCTCGGCGAGCTCGGTGGCGGCGAAGACGGCATCGGCAACCGAGAATCGCAGCTCCAAGTCACCGCCGGCGGTGGCGTCTTGGTTGTCCTTCAGGTGGACCTTGGGGGCCGTCTTCTTCCGCGACTCCGGGTCGAGCTCCTCGGTCCTGAGGGTGGCGCCGTACTTGGCGGCGATGGCCGTGGCCGTGTGGGAATACCACTCGTCGAAGGACTTCCACACGCTCGACAGCGACTCGCCCTTGTTCGCCGGGACGGTGAAGTCGAGCCCGAGGCCGTCGGCGGTGAGGCCGGAAGGACTGAGCCCGTGCAGGGGGCTTGAGTCGCGTAGCGCCTGCATGGCGCTGACGATGTTGAGGGACAGGCGGGCGGGGTTCTTTGCTCCCTTGAGGTACTCGGAGGACCCGAAGTTGGGGCTCAACTGAAGATTCGGTGGGAGGCCGATGATGAGGCCGCCTTCAATCTTGAGCGTCTTCGGCGGCACGAAGGTGAGCCGGGGCCTGGCCCGGAAGAGGATGCTGTGGGAGGGCTTGGTGCCGGGGTCGGCGGCTGCCGCCGGGCTCTTGGGGTCGACCCATTTTCGAAACACGACCCAGCCTTCGAGCTCCGCGGGGAGGCCCCGCTTGAACGAGAGGAGCGCCACGAAGTCGTCCTTCATCTGCTTGGGCGTCGACATCGATTCCAGCTCGGGCGCGATGACCTCCACCGAGCGTGCGTCGACCGCCGAGCCCGGAGGCACCAGCGACTTGGCCGCGGTCTGGGCGTCGGTGTCTGTCTTGTCTGGGTTCTCGGCCAACGACAGCGCGAGGGTGCCCCACACCTGGCCCGAGAACTCGAGGCGCGAGACACCGTTCTTGAAGAGGCCCGAGACCGCGGTGCGGGCTTCCTTGCCCTTGGGGGTGAGGAGCGCTCGGACGCGGACCTCGTCTTCACTCGGCTCGACCTCCTGAAGGACGAGAATGCCGAGGTGCTCACCGACCTTGCGCTGGGTGCGGCCCTCGAGCACGCCCTCGATTCCGGCGAAGGCGACGCGGTTGGCGTCGTCGGGCTTCCAACGCTGGGGCACCCTGAACTCGACGGCCTTGGCTCGCTCGAGGAGCTGGAGGAGCCAGATGAGCGTCACCGGGTGCACGTTCTCGGTCTTGGCATTGGGTGGCAACTGCCCATCACCATCGCCGAAGAGCTGGTGGGTCGGGCCGCTCGGAGTGTTGACGCCCCACCAGCGGATCGCCTTCACCACGCTCGCGCGGAGCTTCTCGTCGCGCTTCCCTTCCTCGCCGACCCATGGAAACTTTGCCGGGAAGTTCTGCTGCTCGCGGACCTTGAACGTGGTGCTCAGCCCGTCGGAGGTCCATTCGTTGAGGTGGGTGATGACGGTGTTGCGGAGCCGTGCCTTTCCCAGCCGCACGAGGAAATCGCGCTGGTTCTTCAGCTCCGACGGCGCGCGCAGTGAGACGGACCCACCGGGGTCGAGGAACAGGTTGGGAGGCGTGCTGATCTCGACCTCTCGGGTCCCACCGGGGATGGTGATGGGTAGGTCGACTGGTGCGCCCTTCGCGGCCTTGTACTGGAGCTGTTGCGAGTGCGTGAAGCCGCCACCGGAGCACGTGACGGTGAGCGGGTGCGTCCCGTCGGGGACGAGGTCCTTGTACTCGGCGGCGCCGTTGGCGATTCGGAGGGTGCCACGGAAGAAGCCCTTGGGGGCGTCTTGGTGGGTGTCGAAGGCGAGCTGCTGGACGTCCTTGGCGGGCTGTTTCACCTTGAAGAGGTCGAGGAGCACCTTCGGCGGGTAGCCGTGGGCCAAGGCCTCTCGCTCGTTCTTGTCGGCCTCGGGGAGCTTGCCGACGATGGTCTCGAGCTCCTCGCATGTCCCATCGCCTTTGGACTCGAAGTAGTTGTCTTCTTGGCTTTCTTTGACCTCTGAGAAGAAGTCGCCCGGGAGGCGGCTGTCCTCGGGGAGAAGGCCGTTGAGGAAGGTGAGGACCTGCTTCATCGACCCTTCGCCTGGAGTGAGCACCTCCCAGTGAAGGATGCCCGAGCCGAAGCCACTGGTCTCGTTGATGACCCCGATGACTTCTCCCTTCTGGACCGTCCACACCGGGGCAGCCAGCGTCACCACATGCCCCGCTTCGAGCTCGGCGTAGAAGGTCTTGAGGTCGTCTTCCGGCGGCCGGAGAAGAGCAAGGGCGGCGGGTGGGCCGTCGAGCTCGAGGGTCTCGGTCGTTTTGAGGTCCTCGGTGAAGACCGGGTATTTCCCGCCAGCGACGAGCTCGGCTTTGCCCGAGGCCGGCGCTTGGCCGTCCTCCGAGAGCCACCGCCGCGAGAGGTAGGCCGGGTGCTTCGGGTCGAGGATCGTCACCGAGCCGTAGCGGCGATAGAGGCGCCTCAGCCAGACGACGTCGGCGTCGAGTCCCTCGACTGCGCCGTTGGTGATCCGCGGGCGCCGGAGGTGGAAGTAGAGGCTGTAGAAGACGTGGGTATCGTCCTTCTTCTTTGCGCCGTTGCTGGCGGCTCCCGTGGCGTTGGGCTTGGCGACGGTGTGTCGGAGGAGGACGAACCCGTTGTCGCTCCCCATCAGTTGATTGCACAGCTCGTTGATGTCTTGCTCGTCCTTGGAGGGAGGAGGCGTCGAGGTGCTGGCCGCGGATGCTGGGTGCAGAAAGGATGGGAGGCGGAGGGCCACGATCTCTCCCGGCGCCATCGCGCGGACCTTTCGCTCGTCGGCGCTGTGCGGAACGAGGTGCACGCCCGTGTGGATGTTCCGGTAGCTCCCGAGTGGGAAGAGCCCGCCATTGTTGAGGTGCTCGGTATTGAAATAGACGCGCAGCGGGCTCGCGTGCCGATCGAGGGGCATCGAAAGCTCGGAGTCCCGGAGGTTCAGCCGGGCGAAACGAACAACTTTGAGCGCGGACCAGCTGACGAGATCGCGATTTTGCTCCTTCGGCAGTTCATTCAGGTCAGGAGGCGTCGGCCGAAGACCGAACCCCCAAGGCACCTGACGTAACTTCAAGCGTCCCCGATGACCGACAAACCCAAATTCTCTCCGCTCATCGTCAAAGGTCTGCGCCTCAAGTGTCAAACAGAACTGAGTATCTTCGTCAAAATCAACAACAAAGAAGGAGTGATGGGTTGTTTGACAAATGCACCAGTCACCGCGCGCGGGTCGCTCACCAGGCTCTGCCCACTTCGCCATTTTGGCTGCGACATAGGCGCGCACGGGCGGACAATCCGGCGGGCTTCGTGGCTTACTCCAGTCAGGCAACGAAAAGGGCGGGTCGTTGACCGATGCCTTGTGCATGTCGACGGTCCAGTCAAACTTGGAATCGCCCCTCATGGCCGCGCCGATTATGACGGCGTTCGTAAACATTGAGCAGTTGATCCGCCGCGTCTGGTTCTTCCGATAGAGCGTCTGGTTTACACGGCACACGTCCATTGCGACCGCCCTGTCGAGCCAACTGGCTGGATAAGTCGGGGCCGCAAAATGCCAGCCATATGTCCACCCCGCGAACGCCTGTGCTTCTTCCCACAGCCACTGTCGCTCGAACCAGAACTCGTCGCTCATCGTTCGCTATCCATTTCCTCTGCGACTCTGTCGCCAATAACTACAATGACGTTATAGTCGGACGGGCCCGGCCACGGTGTCGGTTTCACAGGGCCGATTGCCGGAGCGAGCAGTCTTGCGGTCGCCGTTGCTGCTGCAACACCATCATTCGCGAAGAAGATCTGGGAGGCAGTGCGGGGCGTGCGGGCGGGCGGCCCGTCAAACAGAGTCGGCATAGAGTCTAGACCCGCCGCCTTCCAATGTCTCGCATAGGAATGGCGTATTTGCTGTTCAACTGCCTCAAATAGTGCACGATCCTTCGATCCTGGAATCAGCTGAAGGAAGACGCCGGAGCACCAATCGTCTTGGGCTCCGTGCGCGATTCCCCAGCATCTGCGCTGAGAGTCGCAGCGGCCATCAGGGCAATGCTCGATTTCATACCTCACAGCATCGGCGCCGACCGCGCCAATTGTTACAGAGAATGTCTCACGGCTGCCCTTGCACTTCCCGCGCACCGTAGCCCCTGCGAGGTCCCACGTCCCCGTGATGCATGGCTCCATCGTATTGTTGAGGTCCCAGATGCTGAACGTACGGTCGGCCTGCAAAATGATTGAAGCAGCTCCCAGCATAAACGTCTCGCGATGTCGCCTGAAGTCCGTGGAACTGATGAACTTCAGAATCTTGGCGGTTGTCGGTTTCGTGAGGGGAGCGTGCAGCGGTCGCGGAGAGCAATCTTGCTCATTCGCGCTCAATTCATTGGCGCTCCAACATAGGTCCCTGTCAACGATACAGCGGTCGCCGATGCAGGCCTGGGCAATATCGTACTCCATTTTGCCGTTTTCAATGCCGTGAATGATTATTTTGAATCTGAACGATTTGTCACCTCTGCGCTGGGTGCGATACGCGCATTTGCCATCGAGCTCGTGCATGGAGATCCCGAGTGCGCCGGTGCACTCTCCACGCTCAGCATGGGCAATCCCGTCCTCATACCGCAAGCGGAACGCTCGGTCGCCCAGTAGAACCAGCTCAGGATATCCGGGGCCGTCATCAAGGACCCCCATCTCGCCGCTCAGGGGTCCTACCGTCTTCTGCGCCGAGAGGAAGTCATGGATCGTTTCATCGGACGGCGCAGTGGCAGGCGGGCTTCCTACGGCCACTCCGGCCAGCAATGCCCAGACGCCCACAGCGAAGATACCTGCGGATGACCGTCCGGCTTTTCTGGGCAATATCAGGATAGTTTTCAAGATCTTCCCCCTACAACCGCTCGCGGACTCGCAGGGCTACGGCGTCTCATGGACTGGATTCGATCGATCGGGCCGTTCGCCTCGTCTCCCGGTGTGATGGCGTAAACACGAACTTCCAACCGCGAGGGTCTCTCGCGACCATGGCTGCCATTGTGAATGTGCTGCAGTTCGGCGTTTCACGGGTTCACGATCGATACGGTGAGTTGGCGCTTGGAAAATCCAGGCCCTGTCTTGTGGTTTCATCCAGCAGCCATCGGTTAAGGCTTGGGCCAGCCTTGTCGTCAAGGAGTTGATAGCCCCTAGTTTGATGGAGGAGGGCGGCCTCCCAGAGGACCTCGCGTTCGAGGAAGACGGGATCACTCATTTGGGTTGTTCGGCCGGCCGGTTGACCCGGCATCAAGAGAGGTCGAATTGTCCTCGCCCGTCACCACGACGACCTGGGCAGGCCATGCCCCGGGCCATTTCTTCGGGCTTACCTTGCCAATCAGCGGCTCGAGCTGGCCAGCGACTGCATTTGCCGCATCCAAAGCGAGCTCCGTTTTGTTGTCGGGTTGGCCTACCACATAGAAGATCTCGGAGCGATGCCGAGGCACTCGCGCTGGCGGAGCGATGGTGATGACCACATTCGTCTGAGACATCGAAGGTCTCGGAGGAGCGAAGAACGCAGCGTTGCGATCCTGGGTAGCGGCGAGTTGCAGGCGTTCTTCGATCGCTCTTAGCGTCGACCCGTCGTGGCTCCCAGGAATCAACTGAATGTTGATAGACTCAAACACTTCCTTGGACAAATAGTCGAAGGTGCGCCCAGGTGCCGTGGCCATGCAGTGTTTCAGGGCCTGATTGCAGTGGTGCACGGCTACCATAATTCCATCTTGGTCTTTGAAGAGGAGGGCATTCTTGGAGACATAGATTATCTTCAAAACGAACAATCTTGGGCTGGTTGTTTCTGAGTCGTTTGTCTCCGAGAGCTTNNGAGAGCGAAAGCTCACCTGGTCGCTTGTCGTGCTATATGGAGCCGGCTCAAGACACTGACACATTGTTTGGGTGCGCTCTCCCGCTTCCGTTTGATAGCTCGCGGTTCCGTTAGCGGAGAACTCGTAGTATCCGTTGAGGTCCCCTCCCCACTCCATGTCCCTATTCAGGAAGTCGCGGATTCTCTCCTTCGTCGGTCTGAACGACTCCGAGTGAAGATCAAAGACAGGGATCGGCGTGGGGTCGGTGCTGTCTGGAATCGCGCCAAGACAGAAGAGGTGTGCGGCAACGACTAGAGCCAAAGGGAACATTCAAATCCTTTCTGCGCTTCCGGCCGTAGGGTTCAGGCCCTGAAGACCAGGGCAAGCACGAACGCCAAGAAGAGCACAACTGCTTGGTGGCTCCAGCTCAAATTCCGAATCGTAGCCTGGTGCACGCCGCTCATTCACGCGGCATTACATTAGCCGACCGCGGGGGGAGTGTACATGGTCTCGAAGAAGCTGAGCCTCGCCCCCAGGAGGAGCTCGAGCGTGCCCTGTCGCGGCTGCACTTTCGTCGATGGAGGCTGTCACGAAGGAGCAGTCCTCCCAAGGCGGATGCGCGGACTGACCGGTGCGTGGGCGCTCCGGGAGCAGACCGCTGAGGGAAGACGACATCCGTGGTCGACGCTTCCCCGCGGAGTGCCCGCTCAAAATTGAGCGAGCATGCTCAGGCCGAACTGGGCCCCGGTCGCCGCGGGGACGAACGACACGACCGGCCCCGACGGGTCATCGCGTTCGAGCCATCGGTGAGGCAGAGCCCAGCCCAGAACGCCCACGATGACGCCTCCGGTTTGCAGCACTGCATCCACAATCAGCAGCATGGTTGCAACCCCAGAAAAGAACCCCGCGAAGGTCTGGTCTGACTTGGCGTACCGGCCGTCCCACAGTCTGACTGTCGCAGCGATGGGCCCCACCAGTGGCACGGCCAGCCAGGGTTCGCCACTGACGACCGCCGTGTAGACCGAGAGGGCATACGCGAGGCCGAAGGCCGCGGCGCCGGCGAACACGAGAGGCTTTCGAGGCTGGGAGACCCGGTGAAACCCCAGCGGCACCGGCCCCCCTTCGTCATCGAAGCGCTCGACCCCGTGAACCGGGCGGAGGCGCCTTGGACCCGCTTCGTTTTCGACGGGTGTAGATGGTGGCGATTGGGGCGGCGGGACGGGCTGGGCACTGGCGATCCACGAGGTGATCAGCGCGGCTGCGAGGAGTGTCGGCTTCATCGCCGCACACTTACCCGATTCAGACCGACCCGCGACCACTACTCACCAGCACGACGCCTCCCACCACCAAGGCGGTCCCCACGAGTTGCCAGACCGACATCGGCTCGTCGAGAATCCACCAGCCGAGCGCGATGGTGAGAATGGGGCCGATGGTGCCGATGAGCGACGCCTTGCTGCTCCCGATGCGCCGAATGGCCGCCGAGAGCGCGAAGGCCGGAGCGACCGTCGACAGGGCCGCCATGCCCAAGGCGTAGCCGTAGATTGTGGGCGGGAGCACCAGAGCTGACAGGGGCTGGGTGGCGATGAAGTGGGTGAGCGTCGCGGCCGTGGCGACCAGCATCGCCAGCGCGGTGAACCGAGCCGTGCCCAGTCGGCGAATCATCGGCCCGCTCCCGGTGAGGTACACCGAGTACGTCACCGCCGACCCGAAGACGAACGCGCCACCGATGACCACCGAGCCGGCGACGCTCGCGAGGCTCAAGTCGTGCGCGAAGGCGGCGGCCACCCCCAGGTAGCAGAGAGCCAGGGCGCCCAGGGCTCGTCGCCCCACCTTCTGTCCGAGGAAGAGGGCATTGAGCAGCACCGTCAGCGCCGGGTAGGTGAAGAGAATGAGCCGCTCCAGGCCGGCGGACACGTACTTCAGCCCCACGAAGTCGAGCATCGAGGCGCCGTAGTACCCGAGGATTCCCAGCGTCACCATCGCCGCCCAGTCTCGCGACGACAGCGGCTCAGCCCCCCGTGTCTCCCGGAGACCGACCCAGGCGAACACCGGCAGGGCGAACGCCATTCGCAGGGTCACCAGTGTCACCGCCTCGACCGGAGCGATGGCATAGGCCAGCTTCACCAAGATTGCTTTGGCCGAGAACCCGAGGGCTGCCCCAATGGCGAGCACGACTCCGTGCCCGTCCATCGGGTGACGCTGTGCAGTCATTCCTCATTGGGTCACGGTTACCCGAGCCCACCAAGGAGAAAGGCGCGAGCTACTGGGCCGAGATGGCGCCCGTCTTCGCGTCGACCACGTAACAGCCGAAGTCTCTCCCTGCGTTGTCCCACAGCTCCTCGGCGCCCTTGTTGGCGTGGAAGGCGAACGTCGCGGCCTCGATGGGCTCTCCTGGAGCGAGCGGAATCTTGGTGCTGGCCATCGCCCCGACCTTCTCGAGCTTCACGTCTCGCGTGTTGATCCAATCGCGGCCAGCTCGTCGCTCACCCAGGCGTACCCACACGGTCTCGTACTGGGCCAGCCCTCCGGCGTACTCGAGCTTCAAGGTGGCGCCACCGTTCTTTTCCGTCGTGAGCGAGGCCGTCACGGGAGGGTGGTGCTGAGACTCCGCGGGCTTGGTGCTGGCTGCGGGCTTGGGTGGAGCAGCCACGACCGCGGGCTTTGCCGCCTCGGCGGGCTTGTTGGAGGTGGGGGGTTTGGGGTTCATCGGACGCATGGTGCTTCCTCCATTGGAAGAAAAGGCAACCCATTCATGAACGCGAGAGCGACGAGATGAAGTGGCCACCGAAGTCGGCGGCACGACCTGCAACGACCCAATACCAGACTCGAGTCGTCTACACCACTCCCTGGGGCCCTGGGCACCCACGCGCTCGTGCGTTTTTCGACTTCGAAGCCTAACGGTGTACTTGCCGCTCGCCACCAGAACGAGCGTCGCAGGCGAGTGTCCCCGGCCGCAGATTCCCCTGACGTAGGATGGCTCGATGAACGTGCCGCGCCGCCTCGAGATTTCCCTGACTGGCCTGTTGGGCTTGGCGTGGCCCATCGTCTTTTCGCGGCTCAGCCAGACAGTCATCGGGTTGTCTGATGCGCTCTTCGTCGCGCCCCTCGGAGCTCCAGCGCTGGCCGCGGTGGCCACCGGTGCCTTCAACGCCTTCACGCTCCTCATCCTCCCCGTCGGCGTCATGTACATGGTGTCGAGCTTCGCCTCGCAGATGTACGGCGCAGGAGACGCGCCCGGGGCTCGGCGTTTCGCCTGGTACGGGTTGGCGGTCGCCGCGGCGACGCAGGTGGTGTGCTTCGTCGTCATCCCATGGGTGGGCGCGGTGGTGGCGTGGCTGCCCTACGAGGAGTCACTCCGAGCACAGATGACGAGCTTCCTCTCGGTGCGACTGTTGGGCGGCGGCGCGGCGGTGGGCATCGAGGCGTTGGCGAACTACTACGCTGGGCTGGGTCGCACGCGGCCGGGCATGGTCGCCAACCTCGCGGCGATGGCGCTCAACGTCTTGGGCAACTGGGTGTTCATCAATGGTCACTGGGGTGCTCCGGCCCTTGGCGTCACCGGCTCGGCGCTGGCCAGCGCGCTCGCCACCACCATCGCCTTCGCCGCCTTCCTCACCTTCTTCCTCTCGAAGCGAGTGCCAGGCCCCTTGGCGCTCCAATCACGAGAGTTCCTTCGGCTGCTCCGCTTCGGAGTTCCCTCGGGCTTCAACTGGCTCCTCGAATTTCTCGGCTTCATGTTCTTCGTCAACGTCGTGGTGGGCGGGCTCGGCACGGTGGCGCTCGCGGCGATGAACGCCGTCCTCCTGGTCAACACCGTGTCGTTCATGCCTGCCTTCGGTATCGCCAGCGCCGGGGCCATCATGGTGGGCCAGTCTATCGGGGCAGGCCACAAGGAAGACGTGCCCCAGGCCGTGCGGGTGACGCTGAAGACAGTGGTGTGCTGGCAGGTAGCGGTGGGGTTGGGTTCTCTCGTGTTCCCCGAGTTGTTGATGCGGCCCTTCGCTCACGGGCCCGACGCCGCCGAGTTGACTCGTGTCGGCGTTCGCATGCTGCTCGTCTCCGCCGCGTGGCAGGTGTTCGACGCCACCGCCACCACATTGGCCGAGGCGCTGCGGGCGGCCGGCGACACGCTCTTCNNAGCCGCCCTGGCCTTTGTGCTGAGCTGGCGGTACCGGACAGGCGCGTGGAAGCGAGTGGAACTGGTCGAATCAACGGGCCTCGCTGGGAGCGCCGCCAACGAACCGTCATCCGCGGGCCATGGCTCAGAGGTGAGGAACGCGTCCTCTCGTGGCGCACTCCCATGAAGGGAGTTAACAAGGGGTACTTCCATGCCTTCTCCGTCCGAGCACCTGACCGCGTCCACCCTCGAGCTGACCGACAAGAACTTCGAGGAGACCCTCGCCAAGGGGGGAATCCTCTTCATCGACTTCTGGGCGCAGTGGTGCGGGCCNNATCACCTTCGCCAAGGTCAACACCGACGAGCAGCAGGGGTTGGCGCAGGCCTTCGAGATCCAGGCCATTCCGACCTTGGCCGTGTTCCGCGACGGCGTCCTCGTCGGGCAGAACGCTGGCTCGCTCCCGGGGACCGCCCTGGAAGACGCCATCTCCCAGGTCCGCGGGTTGGACATGAAGAAAATCAAAGAAGAGATGGCGACCCGCCAGCCGAAGAAGGCTGAGATCGAAGCCTGAGTCTCAACCCAACAGGGCCGCGCCCACGATGCCGCTGTCGTCGCCCAGCTCGGCGAGCTCGACGCGCAGCCCTTCGCGCGCAGCCGCACCGCTCCGCTGAGCGATGACCTCGCGGATGTGTTTGACGATGCCTGGGGTGTGCATCAGCACGCCGCCTCCCAGCACCACCATGGCAGGGTTGAGCATCGTCACCTGGTTTGCGATGGCGAGGGCGAGGTAACCCGAGGCCGTGTCGTGGAGCGACTTGGCGGTGGCGTCTCCCTGGGCAGCGGCTCGCTCCAGGTCTCCCGGGGTGCCCTGGAGGCCCGACTCACGCATCCACTGGAGGAGCCTGGCGCCGCCGACATAGGCCTCGAGGCAGCCGTGCTCTCCACAGCCACACGGCCGACCTCCTTCAGCGACGACTTTGGTGTGGCCGAACTCGGCGGCGACGCCAGTGGCGCCGTGAATCAGGCGGCCCTGACTGATGATGGCGCTGCCCACTCCGGTGCCCACGAAGACGGTGAAGGTGTCATCGAGGCCTCGCGCCACGCCAGCCAGCCGCTCGCCCCAGGCCGCGGCCGAGAGGTCATTCACCAGGCGAACCGGCAGACGCACCGCGTGCGCCAGGGCCGTGCCGAAGTCGACGTCGCGCCACCCGAGGTTGGGGGCGTTGACGACGAGCGAGCCGCGCAGCATCGCCGCCAGCCCCACTCCGAGCGTCGAGCCAGTGGGCCCGTGCTCTCCCAGCTGAGCGACGAGAGACTGTACGGTGGCGACGACGGCCTCGAGGCTCCGGTCGGGCAGGGGTGCCTTCAACGCACGCACCAGTCGCCCTGATGACTCCACCAGCGCCACGCGGGCGTTGGTGCCACCGATGTCGGCCCCCAGGTGCAGCGTCATCCTCCCAGCTCCTTCTTGGCGGCGTGGATGGTGCCGTCGATGAGGGCCTGGATTTCAGCCAGGCGCTCCTTCGTCTTGGCCTCGTAGCGAACCACCAAGAGCGGGGTGGTGTTGGACGCGCGAATGAGCCCCCAGCCGTCTGGCCAGGTGACGCGTACGCCGTCGACCTCGAGGAGGTTGAGCCCCTTGGCCCGCAGCATCTCAGTGCAGCGCGCGACGAGGGCGAACTTCTTCTCTTCCACCGTGTCGAACCGGAGCTCAGGGCTGGAGTACGTCACCGGCACGTCGGCCAGCATCGACGACAGGGGCGCCTTCTGGTGGGAGAGCAGCTCGAGCAACCGGGCCCCGGTGTACGGCGCGTCGTCGAAGCCGAAGAACCGGTGCTTGTAGAAGATGTGGCCGCTCATCTCTCCTGCGAGCATGGCGTGGGCCTCCTTCATCTTCGCCTTGATGAGGGAGTGGCCGGTCTTCCACATGATGGCCTCCCCGCCGTGGGCACGGATGTCGTCGTAGAGCGTGAAGCTGCACTTCACCTCGCCGACGATGGAGGCGCCGGGCACTTCTTTCAAGACGGCACGGGAGAGGACGATCATCAGTCGATCTCCCCAGATGATGTCTCCCTTCTCGTCGATGACGCCGATGCGGTCCGCGTCTCCGTCGAAGGCGATGCCGAGGTCGGCGCCCTGCTTCCTCACCTCGGCGATGACGTGCTCGAGGTTCTTGGCCACCGTCGGGTCAGCGTGGTGATTGGGGAAGCGGCCGTCGGGCTCGCAGAACAGCGGCACCACGTCGTAGCCGAGCTTCTCGAGCATCGGGAGCGCCACGATGCCGCCCACGCCGTTGCCCGCGTCGACCACCACCTTGAGACGGCGGCCGGCTGGCTTCACCGTAGTGGTGACGAAGTGGAGGTACGGAGTGACGGCGTCGAAGGGCGTGACCGTGCCTGTCTTGCCTGACTCGAAGTCGTTCTTCTCGATGAGCTGGCGCAGCGCCTGAATCGTCTCGCCGTAGAAGGTCGTCTTGCCGACGCCCATCTTGAAGCCGTTGTACTCGGAAGGGTTGTGGCTGCCGGTGATGACGGCCAGGCCGTCGATGGGGAGGCTGTTGGCCGCGTGGTAGACGACCGGCGTGGGGACGATGCCGACGTCGTAGACGTGGACGCCGGTGCGGGTGACACCCGAGACGAAGGCGTCGCGAAAGCGCTGGCCCGACAGCCGCGCGTCACGGCCCACCACCACCGTCGTACCGCCTTGCCGCTTCACCATCGTCGCCAGCCCCCGCCCGAGCTTCTCGACGACGTCGTCGGTGAGGTCGCGGTCCACCACGCCACGAATGTCGTATTCGCGGAAAATCTGAGGATTCATGGCCCAGGCTCTACCACGGGGAGGACGAGCCCCGCGAGCCCGGCTCAGGCCGTCCAGCGCATGCACGTCGCCGTCGAGGGACAGACCGAGGCGAACTCGGGAGATTTCTGCACGGCGTCGGGAGCGTCGCCGCGGGGGTAGCCGAAGAAGCCGAGCCGCCGAAAGTACTCCGGCGCCGTCTGGGTCAGCAGGTACACGCCATGGAGCTCCTGGTCTCGGGCCGATTGGAGCACTCGCTCCATCACCGCCCGCCCGACGCCGCTGCCCCGGCGGTCAGCTCGCACCACGACGGACCGGAGCAGCCCATGGCCAGCGTACGCCTCGAGGCCGGCTGCTCCGATGAGCTCGCTTCCGTCCTCCACCACGAAGTAGCTCGACGGGAACTGGTCACCCAGGCCGCCGACGGGGAGCTTCGCCTCCACCAAGAGCCCTTCCACGACCGCGAGGTCTTCACTGCGCGCCGCTCGGATGGTGATGGTCATGCCGTCATCCTACATGATGCGACGCGTCATGTCGCGGCGGCCCGTCTGAGAGCGGGCTGTAGGCGCGCAGTGAAATTCCTCGGCCACCTCCTTACACACGGTACGCCGTAACCCTTTCGTCGGGGTCCCCGTACCACCTTCGTGGCGCCCCGCGCGTCCACCCACCAAGGAGTTGCTCACATGATGAAGTCCACCAAGGGAATCGTGATTGCCTCGGCCGTCGCCTCGTTGCTCGCCTCGGGCGCCTTCGCCGGCGACAAGGCCCCGAAGAAGGGCGCCAAGGACGCCAGCGCCAAGGTGAGCTGCTCCGGCGTCAACGAGTGCAAGGGCAAAGGAGAATGCGGAGGCCCGACCCACGACTGTGCTGGACAGAACGAGTGCAAGGCGAAGGGCTGGGTCTCGCTGTCCGAGAAGGAATGCCAGGCGAAGGGCGGCAAGGTCATCGCCTTCAACAAGTAGTCGTCAGAGGCTCCCATGTACGCTCGCCCGAAGCTCGGTCACGGAGTTGGTTTGAGACCCAGGCATTACTCGCAGTTCCTCGACGGGTCGCCCGACATCGCCTGGGTCGAGGCCATCAGCGAGAACTTCATGGGTCTCGGCGGTCGACCGCTGGCTGTGCTGGAGAAGGCCAGGAGGGAAAGGCCCGTGGTGCTGCATGGGGTCTCGCTGGCGGTGGGCAGCATCGAGCCGCTCTCCGAGGCCTACCTGGCAGACCTCGCTGCGCTCATTCACCGCATCGAGCCGGTGATGGTGTCGGACCATCTCTGCTGGGGCCGAGCGCACGACCGCTACGCGCACGACCTCTTGCCCATGCCGTACACCCGAGTGACGCTGGAGCACGTGGTGGAGCGCGTCAAGCGAGTCCAGGGGCGCCTCGACCGGCAGATTCTCATCGAGAACCCCTCGACGTACCTGGCCTTCAAGGAGTCGGTCATTCCCGAAGCCGAGTTCCTCGCCGCTGTGGCCGAGCGGGCCGACTGCGGCATCCTCCTCGATGTCAACAATGTCTATGTCAGCGCTCGGAACCACGGGTTCGATCCAGTGGCGTACATCGATGCCGTGCCGGTGGAGCGGGTCGGCCAGTTCCACCTCGCCGGGCACCAGGACCGAGGCACCATCGTCATCGACACCCATGATGGTCACGTGGTCGACGCGGTCTGGGAGCTCTACCGGCACGCGGTGCGGCGCTTCGGAGACGTCCCTTCGCTGGTCGAGTGGGACGACCAGGTGCCCGAGCTCGAGGTGCTGCTTGCCGAGAGCCGACTGGCGCGCCAGACGGCCGACGAAGTGCTGGGCCGCCAGAAAGCATTCGCCCAATGACGCTCGCCGAGCTGCAGGAGACGATGTTCCGGGCGGTCACCGGTGAAGGGGCCCTCGAGGAGACGGCGGCCCTGGTGCACGGGGGCGCGCTCGAGGCGGCCGACCGAGTCGGCATCTACGCCGAGATGTATTGGTTGCGCATGCGTGACGCCCTCTCGTCCGATTACCCGCTCGTCGCTCGAGTGTTGGGAGCGGACGACTTCGACGTCTTGGTGGCCCGGCACGTGCGCCGCCAGCCCTCGAGGCACTACTCGCTGGGGCGGCTGGGCGTCGGCCTGGCTGACACCCTTCGGGAGCGCCCCATGGAGGGGAAGCCGTGGTTGGCAGACCTCGCGGCGCTGGAGTGGGCGCGCGCCGAGAGCTTCGTGGCCATCGACGCGCCGGTGCTGTCCACCGAAGAGCTCCGGGAGCTGACGGCGGACACCTTCACCAGGGCAACGTTGGTCCCCAGCCCGTCGGTGAGGCTGCTGCGCCTGTCGTATGACCTCCGTCCGCTCTGGCGCGCCCTCGAGGTCGATGGGCCGGTGGAGCGGCCCGAGGTGCCGGAGGCTGTGGTGCCCCTCGTCGTCTGGCGCAAGGGGTTCCAGGTGTTCCACTCGGCGGTGAGCGCGGCGGAGGCGAGGGCGCTGAGCGGCGTACTCTCAGGGCACGACATGCCGTCGGTGTGCGAGGCCTTCGTCGATGGGCCAGAGCCGGTCGCGGCCGCGTTCCAGGCCATTGGGAGCTGGATCGCCGAGGGCATGATGTCGGAGCTCCACGTCGAAGAGTGACAGAATGGCAAAGCGCAGGCTCAGTGAATGCGCCGCTGGGGAGTCTCGTCATGGGCCCCAATGCTTGCGACGCTCATCACGATTCTCTTGACGCAGAATAGCCAGTCTCCCTCGTGCCACACCTCGGGGGGAGCCGTTGCCTGTGGCTACCATTGTCGCGCGGAGCTGGGCGAGGTTCGGTGCGCCCAGACCCCTGAGGGGATCTGTCAACGCCTCGAGGGGCAGCTGGTCTGTTGGGATCCACCGGAGGAGGTGCGGCTCCACGACAGCTCCCATACACCGCGGTGCAAGGCGAAGCGCGGTGAGATCGCCTGCGGCTACTCCTGCGCGACCTCGGAGACCAAGCTGGCGTGTGCCCAGACACCGTGGGGCGTGTGCACCACGCGCTATGACGAGGTCGTCTGCTGGGACCCGCCCCCGGCCATCATTCACCACTTCACCGATGAGCTGAAGGGAGCCAGCTGCATCTCGACCGAGACCGCCTACGCCTGCGGGTGGAATTGCAAACAAGTGCGCAGCGAGGCGCAGTGCGCCCAGAGCCCGCGCGGCACCTGCTCGTCGCAAGATGGGCGGTTGTATTGCTTCGAGCCCCCCGTGCCGCCCGTGTCGCACGCTCCACCCGCGACGCGGCTGCCATGACGGCGGTGTCATCGGGGCCTCATTTTCATGGGTTGGCGTAGGCACGCAACCTGCTTCTGCCCGGCCTCAGGAGGGCGTTCAAAGATGAGGCACAAGGTCTTGGCTGGACTGGCCGGAGGACTGCTGGTGGGGCTCGGAGCCTCGTGTGGGTGGCTTGATTCGGGGAGCATGTGTCGCTCGATCGCCTTGGGGGCGCCTGTTGCGTCGTTGCCGGCCATGCCGCGTGGGAGTCCGACCTTCATCGCGCTCACCTGGAAGGGACCAGGGGAGGAGCTCCTCTGCTGTGATCGGTGCTTTGTCGGTCGGGAGCACGACGCGGGGGTAGGGGAGTGCGGGTGTCCCATCAACTGTGAGGCGTACCAGGGGCTCGACCTCCTGCGCCTGGGTGCTCCTTACAACGGAGATTGTGGCTCCTTCGGAGGAAGCCTGGCCTGCAGCGTCTTCGCTTTCGACGGTGGGGTGTTGGCCGTGAGCGAGGCTTGCTGGGATTGAGTCTCGAGTTGAAACTGGGCGCCGGCTGTGGTCCTTCCCGGCCGCATGATGACGCAGTCCCTCATATGTGCGCCGACGAAGGATCCCCGGCACGTTCGCGCGCCCGATGGCCGGGTGCTGACCGTACCGGCTGACTGGAGCTGCCTGGCCCCCGGCGACGCGGGCCTCACACGGCGGGTGAAAGCCGCTGGCCCGAGCTGGGCCGTGGTGGAGAAGGTGGGCCGCAAGGTCTTCTCCAAGGGCGTGTGGGCTCCGTCCGCGAACATCACGGCGGCCAAGGCTCAGCTCGAGGCCGAGCGAGCCACGCCGCGGTACACCAAGAAGCTCGAGAGCGCCCGGGCGAAGCGCCAGGCCGAGCAGGTGCAGTACGTCGAGGACTTCGAGGGCGAGGTTCGTCGCTTCCTCCGCTTCACCTCGGCCTTCGCCTCGCTGGAGCAGCAGATGGCTCAGCGGGTCACCGCGCACGCCACCCCCGTGGGCAGCGGGACCGTGGCGCGGACCGAGCGCATTCCGATCGAGCGGCGTGCCGAGGCCGCCGTCATCGCGTGGATGCGACACCAGACGACTGCCTATGACTCGATGAAGGTCGCTCGGGTGAAGGGCGCACGACGGGAGGTGCGCCGAGAGCTCGCCGAGGTGAGCCGCGCAGTCCTCGACCTCCACCGGGGACGGGTGACGCACCCGCCGGGGTCGTGCCCGCTCTGCGACGCAGTGCCTGTCCTCAACCGTCGTGGAAGTTGAGTTCGAGCGGCTAGTGTTAGAAGTCGAAGTAGTCGAGATTCTCTGGGAGGACGAACCGGACACCGGTGAGTCCGGCAGCTTCCGCTGACTGCCGCACGGTTTCGTCCACAATTGCGAGAACGCCTTGCTCGGCAAGACGGAATATCCGCGACGGAATGAAGTCAGAGGTCAGAACCAGGCGCTCGAAGTCCGTGATGAGCAGTTCGTGTCCTTCGGCTGGTGTGAACACGGATCGCTTTCTGTCAACGCAACTACAAAGACCCACTATATTCATTGCGTAGTAAGTCCGAGGGGTCTTCGTGGAGGGGTCGAGCACTTCCGCTGGGAAGTATTGAATGTTGTCTGCACCAGCGCGGGTTAGCACTTCGCGCATTCTCTTGGAGACGAGAGGGATGTGCACCGCAGGCATAAGGTAGTCCCACCACGAGACTGGCTCGCCTGCCTGCGGGGTGCAGTCGAAGCGGAGCAATGGCACCGCCTCCAGTATTGGTTTCCCGTCGCACCAGAAGTTGTGCTCAAACGGCGTTACCAGCGGAAGCATTGGGTAGCCTTCCGTGTCGGCAATCAAGAGGTTGTAGAGCAAACTGGCTCCCTGGGCTAATTATGCGTCGAACTTTGGCAGTGTTTCGTATGGCTTCTGGAGAAGTTCGCTCACCCTTGGCGGGACATGGAAGTCGAGTGTCTCCTCCGGGACTTCGATGTAGCTTTCTCCCCCGAGTTGAAAGTTGGGTTCGGGTCTGTGTGCAGCGAGCTTTGCGAAGAGTCGGCCTTCAAGTTCTTGGAGTTTCTTCTCGACAGATTTTGCAAGAGCTCCTTCTTCTTGTCGGTGTCGATATCATCGCACTCTGGGAGTAGGCCTTTCGATGTGCGCCGAGGTGGCCCTGAAGTGCTTTCCCGGTCTTGCGGAGCTTCCAGTAGTAGTAGGCAACGAGAAACTGGCTTGCCGAAGAAGGCAAGAAGATGCAATTGCCCCCATTGTTGATGTCATAGGTCCCCTTGTGGGCCCACGGATTTGCTCTAGTAGAGGTACTTCCGGTTGAGTTCGTGGCGCAGCGCGTTGCCGGTCGGCCGGTTCCCCCGGGGCGTCATCGCGTCATCGCGTCATCGCGTCGAGCACGATGCGGTCATCGCGGGTACCTTCTGGGCATCATCAGGTCACCTCTTTGTTAACGCCACGGCATCAGCCCTGATGCCTCGTACTCCCGCAGCCTCGATGCTCTGTTTCACCTCCTCGTTGATGATGAGGACGGTTGGCCTCTCGTGAAGTCGGAACATCTTCAGGCCAAGCGTCTTCTTGGGGTCGATGACGAGCCGGGTAAACTCTCT
>PMBV01000469.1 GCA_003153055.1 Myxococcales bacterium | reverse complement strand
GTAGGACGCGCAGGCGAAGTCTGGCGGGTGGTGGCTCAAGGCGACGGTGTCGAAGGCTTCCTCGTCGGCCAACGGGTGGGGTGCCCTGGCTCGGGTGGACCTGCGGCGTGTGCACCTTTTGTCGGAGCGGGCGGGAGAATCTGTGCGAGCGAGCCCGCTTCACCGGCTACCAACTCGACGGAGGCTACGCCGAGTCCACTGTCGCCGACGCGCGCTACTGTTTTCCTCAGCCAGACACCGGGGACGCCGCTTCGCTGGCACCGCTTCTGTGTGCCGGGCTCATCGGCTACCGGGCGCTGGTCCTCGCTGGTGAGGGCTCGCCGGTCGGTCTCTACGGCTTCGGCGCGGCAGCGCACATCGTCGCCCAGGTGCTGGTTCACCAGCGGCGCGAGTTCTACGCCTTCACCCGGCCCGGAGACCAGGAGGCCCAGCGTTTCGCCCGCTCCCTCGGGGCCAGTTGGGTTGGCGAAAGCGGACAGTCGCCGCCGCGCCCGATGGAGAGCGCCATCGTCTTCGCTCCCGTCGGCTCACTCGTGCCCATGGCGCTGCGGAACGTCGGGAGGGGCGGGCGGGTCGTCTGTGCCGGCATCCACATGAGCGACATCCCTTCGTTCCCGTATTCGATGCTCTGGGGGGAGCGAGCCATTCGCTCGGTCGCCAACCTGACCCGCCGAGACGGAGATGAGCTGCTGGCGCTGGCGCCGCGGGTGCCGGTGCGTACCGAGGTGCAGCGGTTTCCCCTCGAAGGGGCGAACGAGGCGCTGTCGCGTCTGCGGAAGGGAGGCATCCAAGGCGCGGCGGTGCTTGTGATGGAGGATCGGTAGGGCCGCGTCGCCCGCGGGCGGCCGACGTGTTACTCAGTACTTGGCAGTCCGCAGATGATGGCCGATGTAGCCGATCCACGCGCGCAGGCTCGACGGATCTGGATAGAAGTAGAGTCGCCACGCCCCCGGCGTCATTCGCGCATGCCACGAGAACTGGCGGGTTTGCCCATCAGGGCAAAGAAACCTCCGCTGATCAGCGTGCTGCTCCAGTGCGGCACCGCTGTCTGGCGTTACTTTGGTGCCGATGGCGTCTTTGTCGAATGTTCCGTTCCAATCCCTGAAGTACCGCTGGAGAATCGATAGACGATCGGCAATTTGTATGAGGAGCGGGTCGCCACGCCGGATCGTGGCAAGATCCTCCTCGACGCGCGCGCACAGGTCGAGTGAGGGAAAGAGTTCAGCACGGCGCCTCCAGAGGTCAGCTCCGTCCGTCACCGGAGTTTCGGGGGTAGCAAGCCACTCACGGTGGTTCCTCGCGACAGTCGCTGGAGCGTCGGAGTTGCGGACCTCAATCGAGTCCGATTGAAGAGTCGCGCTTTCAAGGAGGCGCTCCTCACTGATGCTGATCCAGCCGGTACCCCACGCACGTTCGCTCGGAAGACTCAGCGCCAGCCCATCGAGCAGCGCCGCTGCCCCCAGACCGTGGCAGAGGTGACCACCGTGCCGGTACTCGCTCCCCAGCGACCGGTCAACCACTTCCGCGGCGACGTCCACCAACAGCGGAGCCTTACTCGTAACGGTCCGGAAGAACCGCTTCAACTCCAGGTCCACGTCCGGATCGTTCCGCCACTTCGCAATCGGATAACCAGGGAACAGCTCATGGTGGCCGAATTCATCGTGGCTGCGAAGCGCGCGTTCAGCTCCCGCGTTCGAAGCCATCAGGATTGTCTGGACCAATTGTGTCATCCAGCGTCGTGCGTCAGAAAGCGTCGGCGCAGGCTTTGTGATCGAAAGCTCGTTGAACACGAGTTGTCTGCTCACGTTGCGCTCTCTCCTGCCTGGAGCAGCTCCTCCAGGCTCCTGTCCCACTGGTCGAAGAAGTCCGGTGGCCACCTGTCAATTCGGCCGCGGCGGTCAAGCCTCGGCGAAATCAACTCGTTCGTCCCTGAGACGGAACGAACGAAGAAATGGATCCGAACCATCGCCGGGTCTACCAGCCCGCGAAGCGCCGCGATCCGTAGGCCGTTGAGGACGTGATCGCTGTGCGTCTCTACAACCACTTGTATGCCCGACCCCGCTGCCCGGGCGATCAGCTCGCCCATCACGACCTGACCCCGGGGGTGGAGATGGGCCTCGGGGTTCTCGATCATGATGAGCGAGCCCTTTTCGGCGGAGAGCAGTGCCACCAGCACGGGCAACGTGTAGGTCAGACCAGAACCGACGTTCGTCGGACGGAATGACGCAGACACATCCCGCTCGCGCTCGAACGCGAAGCCGAGTTGGTAGACGTCGAGCGCCGGATGGGCCGTCGCTGTGAGCCGAACCCCAGGGCTGATTTCCGAGAGCCACGCCTCCACCTGATCGCGGAGAAGATGCGAAGCGGCGCTTGCGCGGCGAAGCAGTGGCAGGTCGGCGACGGGTCGCGTGCCATAGGCTGCGAGATACTGGGCCGTGTACTCCCCGGCACTTCCGAGTGCTGCTTTGCGGAGAGACGGCTCAGAAGCTGGGAAGAACGTTCGCGGCCCAACGCGCTCGGCGGAGAGGTACTGAAAGCGATCGGAGAACAGACTCTCCTGGAGCGCCGCTGAAGGGCTCGGCTCGCCGGGGTCTCCGCGAAGTACCTCCGCACCCTTCTCGTAGCCAACGCGCCATCGTGCCGTCGACGCTTCGAGCTCGAGCTCGATGACGATCGACTCATCGCTGGCGGCATCGTTCAGCGTATCCGCAGCAGTTCCGAGGCGCACCAGATCGCCGTTGAGGCCAAATCGGTTCTCCCGTAGGAGCCCTTGCAGGTGCGATTGCCGCAGAACGAGCAGCGCCTGAAGAACGGAGGACTTCCCGGTGCCGTTGACGCCCGCCAGGAGAGTGACGCCGCCGAACGGAATCGTCTGGTCAGTGAAACACTTGAAGTTCACCAGTCGGACGCCGGCGATCATCGCAGCGCTCCTTCGAGCAGTTCCTTCACGGCCGAGAACCGTTTCCTCACCCGTCGGGCGTCGCCGGTTCCCTGTGTGACAGACTGGTCGAACTGACGGTCTTTCATCAACTCGATGAAGCGCGCCCGAACGTTGTCCTTTCTCTCCACGATTCGGCGGGCTTGCTCCTCTGACAGCCCGGCGAGGTTGACGCTCCAGGTCTCGAACAGAGCCTTGTTGATGACGCCTCGCGAAGCCTCGGGGTCGTCCCGCTTTCGGAACGCGTCGTCTCCGAAGACGGCAAAGGCGAGCCGCATCACCTGCCGGAACCGCTGACCCAGGTGGTCTCGCGCATCCGTTGTCATTTGGTTCAATTCACGCATTCGCTCGTGAAGGAACCCGTCGAGATCCTGGCTCTTGTACTCCTCCCAGCTGGTCATCATGAACGCGAGGAACCGAAGTACGCACTCGCGATCGGTCATGCGATGGGCACGGAGCCCACGGGCGGTCGCAGACAAGAATTCCTCGGATTCCGCGAGGTCGCGCAGCATCTCCGCAGCAGGTCCCTGGTTGAGCGCATGGCGGATCTCCTGCGCAGAGAGCGGTAGTCCACCCGTGTTGATGCGCTTGAAGATGTTGAATTTCACTTCCTCTGGAGTACCAGGCTGGATGAGATAGACGATGACCTGTGTCTCCTCAATCCGACGTTGCATTGCCCGCGACAGGCCATCCCAACGCATACCATTGAAGGGCAGGAACTCGAGGTCGACCAGCTTCAACGCTTTGTCGAGAATGAAACGCTTCAAGACGGTGAGTCGTTGAAGACCGTCAACAACTATCCAGCGATCTTCGTTCGTCGCGTCCAAGTAGAAGGCCGGGATGGGGATGCGTATGAGGAGCGACTCAATGAGCCTGCTCTGCGCTTCGTCCTTCCAGAGATTAGAGGCACGCTGGAAATCGGGCTGCAGGTCAATCTCGTTCTGCTCTATGCGCTTCACCAGTAGGTCGACCGTCATCGATTTCGACTCGACGCGAATCTTGGCCGGGTCGAACGGCTTCGCGAGCTGCTCTGCGCCCGTTTCCTCGCGCTCGGCGCCGCTCTCGTCCGAGTCGATTGTCCCGTGCTCAAGCTCGTTCATCGTGTCTCCGTGGTTACTCTGAGGCCGTGGCCCTTCCGGGTCGTCGGTATCCTACCAGACGGCCCTTGCTGCTATGGCTCCATTTCGAGTCGTGGGGCTGGGCGAGCGGAGGGGCCGAGCGAAGCCGCCGCGAGGCTCGCCGCCTGGCCGAGGACCCCCACGAAGCTGGGGGGGAAGTACTGGCGCTTCGATTCACCCTGGGCCGCGCGGGCGGCCTCCTCGGGCTCGAGGTAGCCGTGGTACCCGTTGGCCAGGCCGATGACGCGGTCGGCCCGGGCGGCTCCCTCGAGCACGCGACCGGCGGGCGCGCTGGGCTCCACGGTCGTGAACAAGAACGCCGCGGGCCCCAGCCGGAGCATCGCCACCATCGCCTCTCGCTCTTGGCCCCAGCACAGGGCGCTCTCGATCGGACCGAGCAGGGCCTCGCCCACCAGCCGTGAGCTCTCTGGGGAGGGCAGGGCGAGCCCGACCTCGGCCTCACGTACCAGCCGTGAGCCCTCCGGATGGGGCAGGGCGAGCCCGACCTCGGCCCACGCCAGCTCAACGCCAACGAGCTGCGTCTGGGGCACGCTGACGTGCTCGAGCAGGTGGGCGGCGAACTCCGCCGGCGTCGCGGCGAAGGCCCGGTCGACGGTCGCGTTGCCTCCCGCCCCCTGCAGCACCAAAGACACTTGCTCGCTGGTCAGCTCGGCCAGCCGGCCCGGCCAGTCGGGATCGAGCAGGGCGGCCTGGGGCGTCGCCACGGTCGGGTGCGCCGAGAAGATGAGCCACTGCGCGATGGGCCGGGCGCCCACGAAGCGCACCACCGTCAACGTGTGCTCGACCTCGTCACCGCTCCTCGGAACCGTGAGGCCCTGCACCTCGCTCTGGCCGATTTCGAGGCGCGCCGGCTCGAGAGCAGCGACAGCCTTCGTCACCGCGCTTCGGGCCGCCTCGACGAGGTCCGCCTCGATGCGCTCGTCGTACCACCCGAGGGCGGCCACCTCGGCCACCGGCCGGGAGTCATAGCCACCCACCGAGGTGTGTGTGTGCGTGGCGATGAGCCACACAGGGCCCTTCTGGCCCTCTTGCACGGCGCGCTGCATCTTCGCCGTCACCAGCAGCGTGTCGAGGGTGACCAAGGTGACGCGCTGGGTGCCCACCTCGACGACGGAGGCTCGCGCCATGAGCGGAGCCGCGGCGCGCTCAGCCGTCGGCCGCCAGGGTGCGTACCCGGCCACCGTGGTGGGGTAGTGAATCGATAGGGGCACCGCGGCGGCCCCAGCGCGCATCGGGCCGGTGTCGTGGCCGGTCGCTCGCACCCAGGGCGCCCGCGCCGGCCAGGGCCCACCGCAGCGATCGATCGACGCCACCACCACGACCACCGCCACGCCCAGGGCAGCGGCGACGGCGAGTCTGAGACCCCAGCGCTTCACTTCGGGCCTCAGTACGACCAGGGAAAGCGGCTGAAGTCGCGGGGGCGCTTCTCCACGAAGGCGTCGCGGCCCTCCCTGGCCTCCTCGGTGCCGTAGGCGAGGCGAGTGGCCTCTCCGGCGAAGAGCTGCTGACCCACCAGGCCCTCATCGGGCAGGTTGAAGCCGTACTTCAGCATCTTGATGGCCGTCGGGCTCTTGGTGTTGATTTCCTTGGCCCACTCGAGGGCGGCCTCTTCGAGCTTCGCGTGGGGCGCGACCAGGTTGACCATGCCCATGTCGAAGGCCTCCTGGGCCGAGTAGTCCCTCCCCAGGAAGAAAATCTCTCGGGCCCGCTTCTGCCCCACCTGGCGAGCCAGCAGCGCCGAGCCGTAGCCCGAGTCGAAGCTCGCCACGTCGGCGTCGGTCTGCTTGAAGACGGCGTGCTCCTGGCTCGCGATGGTCAGGTCGCACACCACGTGGAGCGAGTGGCCTCCGCCCACGGCCCAGCCGGGGACGACCGCGATGACCACCTTGGGAATGAAGCGGATGAGCCGCTGCACCTCGAGGATGTGGAGCCTCCCCAGGCCGGCGGGGTCGAGGGCCTGGTCCTCCGGAGCGTAGCGGTAGCCGTCCTTGCCGCGAATGCGTTGATCGCCTCCCGAGCAGAAGGCCCACCCGCCGTCTTTGGGAGACGGGCCGTTGCCGGTGATGAGAACGCAGCCCACCTCGGTCATGAACCGGCTGGCGTCGAGCGCCCGGAACAGTTCGTCGACGGTGCGGGGGCGAAACGCGTTGCGCACCAGGGGCCGGTTGAAGGCGATGCGCACGGTGCCTTGGTCCACCGCTCGATGGAAAGTGATGTCGGTGAAGTCGAAGCCCTCGACGGGCCGCCAGCGTCTTTCGTCGAAGATGGCAGAGACGGTCATGGAGGGCCGTCTACCCTCACCGACCTCGCACCGGAACCACCAACGTGCTCGAGACCCCAGGTCGAAGGGGCGTGGGGGACCTGCGCGCCAGGAACCCGCCCAGCGCCAGCGCGGCCGCGAGGGTGACTCCCACGGCGACCCAGGCGAGCGGGGGCCAGCGGCGCCTCAGCACCGCGTGGCTGCCGGAGCGGGCCACTACTTTGGGCAGGGTGCGCGCGTACACCTGCTCCTCGAAGCGCTGCTTGTCCTCGTTCAGCTCCCGCCAGCGCACCCGGCAGGCCTCGCACTCGTCGAGGTGGGCCTTGGCCGCGTTGGCGACCGCTGGGCTCAAGGCACCGATGAGGAGCAGGTCGAGCGACTCGCCCGAGACGTGGGCCGATTCGAGTCTCCGCGACTCAGGCACGATTCCTCCTGCTGGGCCAACCGTCGGTGCTGTCCACGACCAGTCCACTGAGCTTAGACCCCGGCGAGGCCAGGTGAGTGCAAGCAATGCTTGTCGCCCACCAGACCGATGATGATGGACCCTCGTTTACGCCGGGACCGAAACGCGTTACAGACGGTTGCGGTTCTTGGCTCCCTCACCATAGGAAAAATCAGAATATGTGCGGTGTCTTCGGCATCTTTGGCCATGAGGAGGCGTCCCACCTCACTTACCTCGGGCTTCATGCGCTCCAGCATCGAGGGCAGGAGTCGGCCGGCATCGTCGCGTCCAACGGCGCCACCCTGACCTCACACCGAGCGATGGGCCTGGTGGCCGACGTCTTCACCGAGGCGGTCCTCGACAAGCTCGAGGGCAAGGTGGCCATCGGTCATGTGCGCTACTCCACCGCCGGAGGCAGCCACGTCAAGAATGCCCAGCCGTGCCACGTGAGCTTCGCTGGTGGGCAGCTGGCCGTGGCCCACAACGGGAACCTGGTCAACGCCGACGTCACCCGCGCCAGGCTCGAGGCCGATGGGGCCATCTTCCAGAGCGACTCCGACACCGAGAACGTCATTCACCTCATCGCTCGCTCCAAGGCGCCCACGTTCGAGAAGAAGGTGGAAGAGGCGCTGGGGGCGCTCGAGGGCGCTTACTCGATGCTGTTCCTCACCGAGAAGAAGATGGTGGCGGTGCGAGACCCCATCGGCTTCCGCCCGTTGGTCTTGGGGCGGCTGAAGAACGCGTACGTGGTGGCTTCGGAGTCGACGGCCCTCGACCTCATCGAGGCCGAGCTCATTCGCGAGGTGGCGCCCGGAGAGATGATCGTCGTCGACGAGGGAGGCCTCAAGTCGACCTTCCCCTTCGCCAAGAGCCGGGTGACCGGCCGGTGCATCTTCGAGCTGGTGTACTTCTCGCGGCCCGACTCCCAGGTGTTCGATCAATCGGTCTTCGAGGTGCGCAAGAACCTCGGCCGGCAGTTGGCGAAGGAGTCGCCCGTCGACGCCGACGTCGTCATCGCCGTACCGGACTCGGGGGTTCCCGCGGCAGTGGGCTTCTCGGAGACGTCGGGCATTCGCTTCGACGTGGGCCTGATTCGGAGCCACTACGTCGGGCGCACCTTCATCGAGCCGCAGCAGTCGATCCGCCACTTCGGGGTCAAGCTGAAGCTGGCGCCGGTCGCCTCGACGCTGAAGGGGAAGCGCGTGGTGGTGGTCGACGACTCCATCGTGCGGGGCACGACGTCGCGAAAAATCGTCAAGATGCTCAAGGCCGCCGGCGCCAAAGAGGTGCACCTGCGCATCTCCAGCCCGCCCACCAAGTGGCCCTGCTTCTACGGCATCGACACGCCCAGTCGGCAGGAGCTCATCGCCGCCTCCCACAGCACCGAGGAGATCGCCCGCTACGTCACCGCCGACACGCTCGGCTACCTGTCTTTGGCAGGGCTGCACGCGGCGGCGCAAGACCCGTCGGGGGCGACGTTCTGCTCGGCGTGCTTCAGCGGCAAGTACCTGACCCCCCTGTCGGCCGAAGGGCGGGAAGCGGTGGCTTCTCCGGGCTGAGTGAGGCCGACCCGGGTGCTCGTTTCAATCCCCGGGAGTCTCGACCCGCTCGAACAGTGAGCCAGCCCAGGTGAGGCCCGAGCCCACCACGCACAGGGCGACGGCCTGGCCCAGCTCGGGCCGACCCCAGTGCTCCGAGAACACCGAGGGTGCCCCGGCGGCGCCGACGTTGCCCCGTCGCTCGATGTTGAACAAGTGACGCTCGGGGAGAACGCCGCAGCGTCGGGTCACGGCTTCGAGCATGCGCAGGTTCGCCTGGTGGCCGATGAAGGTGAGCTCCTCCGGTGCCCGGCCCTCGCCTCCCCCGAGCCAGCGGTTCCGCAAGGCCTCGAAGACCTCGACACCACGCCTGACGCCGAACTTCTGCACCTCGGCTCCGTGCTGCACGAAGTGGCCGAAGCGGGGCACCTTGACCTTCTCGGCTCCCGAGGGGTCGCCCCCGAGGTACGTCTCGGTCACTCGCCACGGCCCCGGGACACGAGGCGAGAGGATGGCTGCCGTCGAGCAGTCGCCCCACAACACGCAGGTCGAGCGATCCGCGTAGTCAACCACCCGGGTGGAGTTCTCTGGATTCACCACCATCACGAAGTCGGGCAGCTTCTCGGGGCGCATGGCCTCGAGGAAGTACAGCTGGCTGGCGAAGCTCGAGCAGGCCGAGGCGAGGTCGAGCGCCGGTGCGTTGATTCCCAGCGCTTCTGCGACCCGGTTCGCTTCGGCGGGAATGCACTCATCGGGTGAGCAGCTGCCCGACAACACCAGGCCGATGTCGCCCACGGTGAGCCCGGCGCGCGCCAAGGCCACCCTTCCGGCTTCGGCCCCAGTCTCGGCGTTCGACATCGTCGCCGCTTCGATGGCCTGCCGTGGATCTCTGTTCTTGGTCTGGCGGATGTAGTCGAGGGGCAGGACCGTGTGCCGGGTCCGAATGCCCACGCGTTCGAGAATCCACGCCTCGTTTGTCTCGATTCCTAGGGATTCGAGGAAAGCGTTGGTGACGATATTCTCAGGATGAAAATGTCCTATGGCGTGCAGGTAGAGCACTCAGGTTCCCCACGTCGAGAGTCGAAGGGGTCTACTCCTTGAGTGATCTCATTCAGAAGTCAATTCGAGTGAGCTGCATGGCGCGATGCGTCAACCGTGCTCAGACGAATCACTGAAGAGCGCTCTCAGGCGGCCTTCTCCAGGGGCGCGATCAGTGGCCCACCAGCACACCTCGCAGGGGACACGGTCTTCGCCCCTGACGATGGTGAAGCCAGCGACTCCAGAGCTGGCAGTGGCAGCGTCTGCCAGGAGCTGGGCGAAACGGCCGCGCTCCTCCATGGGAAGCAACGTCTCCATCGCCAGGCCAGCGAGTTGGGTCGTGGGGCGCCCGGTGAGCCGCTCCACCGCGCCCGAGGCGGTCATGATGCAGCCATTCGCGTGGACCTCGAAGGCCATTGTGGGGTGCTGTTCGTTCAGGACTTCTTGGCCTCGCTGGGCCATCGCTACAGCGCGGTCTCGCGTCGCGATCAACGTCGATGACATGATGCCTCCCCCGGTGGCACGCCTTGAATGCAAGACGTCTACCTACATCTAAAGCTTCGTACTTCTGCGACTTTGCGTCTGAAGAACATGGGTCCGGACCGTCCACCGGGTGTCCACCAACCCAGGCCAGTGACCTTCCGCCAACTTGTTTGCGTGTTGGGAGCGCAAGCTGCGCTACCGTGATCATTGTGCACGCGCCAGAGGTGTTGGGGAAGGGGGGGGCTCCAAATGAGCCCAGGCTCGCGTTCCCCACTTCCATAGAAGGGTTGCTCAACGGGCTTGGGTCGATGGTGACCGAGCACACTCGGCGAAAGCTCCTGGCCCTCGGGCTTGACGTTCACCGAATGCCTCCTGCCATTCCCGCCGAGCTGATGCCGCGCATCTTCAGCGTCATCGCGGAGGACATCTGGCCCGCTGCTCCCGAGGGCGAGCGGTTCCGCCTCCTCGGCCTCCACTTCATTCGGGGTTGGCAGCACACGCTCTTGGGGAAGGCGGCGGCCACTTTCCTCAAGATCATCGGCCCGCATCGGACCCTCTCGAGGCTCGACCGGGCCTTCCGCACGAGCGACAACTACACCCGCTCCTCGTCGACCTTCGTCGGCCCCAAGGAAGTGCTTCTCACCATCAGCGACGTCGATGGGCTGCCGACGTACTGGGTGGGCCTGCTCCAAGGCGGCCTCGAATTTCTCGGGCTCAAGGGCGTCGTCACCCTCGAGGCCCACCCCAAACCTGACGCGCTCTACCGCATCAAGTGGGAGTGAGCTCGAGCTGGGCGAGGGCCCACTCGGCTGCCTCCCGCACGGTCGGCTCCGGCGCCATGGCGAGCTCGCGCAAGAGGTCGCGCGCCTCGAGGTCGCGACTGGCGCCCAGAGCGTAGGCCGCGTTGCGCCGCACCCCCTCGTAGCCGGCGCGCATCAGGGCGGTGCCGGGCGCGAGGGCGGCCCAGTCTCGAGGGCTCATCGCAGCCAGGGCTCGCGCGGTGAGCGAGGCGATGGGGCGAGGCTCGAAGCGCGCCGAGGCCGGCACGGCTCGCTGGTTGTGGGGGCACACCGTCTCGCAGACGTCGCACCCGAAGACGATGTTGGCCATCGCCGGGCGGAGGTCCATGGGCACGGCCTGTTCATTCTCGATGGTCTGGTAAGACAGACATCGCCGGGCGTCGACGACACCGTCGCTGACGATGGCCTGAGTCGGGCAGGCGTCGATGCAGCGCCGGCACCGCCCGCAGACGGCCATGGCCGGGGCGGGGGGCGCGTCGACTTCGGCGTCGAGAATCAGCACCGCCAGCACCACCCAGCTGCCGAACGTCGGCGTGATGAGGCACGAGTTCTTGCCGATGGCACCCAGCCCAGCGAGCGCCGCCCACACCTTCTCCATCACCGGGTTGGCGTCGACCGAGCCGTAGTCCTCGAGCCCAGGCCATCGTTCACGCAGCCGTCGCCTCAGGGCGCGGAGTCGATCCTTCAAGGTGGCGTGGTAGTCGCGGCCGCGGGCGTAGCGGGCGACGGGTGAGTCGTCGAGGCCTCCCTTCCAGTAGTTGCAGGCCAGCGCCATCACCGTGCGGGCCGGGGGGAACAGGCGAGTGACGTCGAGGCGCTCTTCGAGGTGCGCGGCCATCCACCCGAGGTCCGCGTGGTGCCCCGCCGCGAGCCAGTCGACCAGCGCCTGGCGAGGGAGCGGCCGCGCCGGCGCGAAGCCGATGAGGTCGAAGCCGGCCTCGGTGGCCATCGCCACGAGCTCGCGGCCCTCGAGTCGTCGCGCCGCGCTCGCCCTCAGCTCTCCGGGACCCACGGAACGTCTCCCACCATGCCCCGGTGGTTGGCGACGCGGGCGACGGTGAACAGCAGGTCAGACAGGCGATTCAAGTAGACCACCACCGACGGCTCGACCTTGTCGGCCCGAACCAGCGGCACCACCCGCCGCTCGGCTCGACGGCACACGGTGCGGGCGAGGTGGAGGTACGCCGAGGCCTTGGTGCCTCCGGGGAGAACGAAGCTGGTCAAGGGCGGCAGCTCGGCGTCGAAGTCATCGATGGCGCGCTCCATGGCCGTCACCCACTCGGCCTTCAGAGGAGGCACGGCCTTGGCCGCCTTGGTGCCCGCCGGCGTGGCGAGGATCGCTCCCAGCGCGAACAGCTGTTCCTGGAGCCCCTTGAGCAAGAGATCGAGCTCGCCCACGCCTTCGGCCCGAGCCACCCCCAGGAGCGCGTTGAGCTCGTCGATCTCACCGTAGGCCTCGACACGGGGGTCGTCTTTCCCCACCCGACCTCCGCCGAAGAGGGCCGTCTCTCCTCCGTCTCCGGTCTTCGTGTAGATTTTCATCTCCGGTCTCCTCTAGCTCCTCGGGTCGCCCGAGGTCTACCGGCCGGCCGGGAACGCCAGTCGAAACGTTCCATTGGTTTCCCTGTCAGCTTCGATGATTCAAACGGCCGGGTGGTGATCGCCTCGGCGCTCGCGGCTGACCCCACCTCGCCTCCGTCGTTCCGCCAGCTCCGCGAATCGTGGCCCCTCGGTGTCAAGGGTCTGGCGCGCACGGCGATGGCGGTCGTCCACCACCTGCCGTTAACCATTCGGAAGCAGGGAGACACGTGACGTGGAAGAGGAATCGCACAACCCCATCGAATTGCTCCGGCAGAAGGCCGAAGACGTGGGGCTCTCGGTGCGCATGGTCTCGGGCATGATGACCGGCGTCTCCGATTCGCTCGGGCACGTCGTTGGCGAGCTCACCGGCTTCGAGCGCGCCATCGAGAAGGTGCACCACTCTTCGAAGACCCTCGGCTCCGAGATGGGGAGCCTGGTGGCCCTGGCCCGGAAGGTCGATGGAGTGCTCCAGCTCATCGAGCACATCGCGATGCAGACGCGGGTGCTGTCGCTCAACGCTACGCTCGAGGCGGCGCGGGCAGGTGAGGCCGGCCGCGGCTTCAAGGTGGTGGCGAGCTCGGTGAAGGAGCTCGCCAAGCAGACCAACGAGGCCACCGGAGAGATCCGCACGGCGCTTTCGGGCATCTTGGTGGCGGCCGAACACGCCACTGGCCAGGGCGTCGAGCTCAATGGCTCCATTGAGGCCGTGCGGTCGGTCACCCGTGGCATGGTTGATCAGCTCCAGGAGCAATCTCAGGTGGCGGTCGCGGCGGCCAAGTACGTCGACGAGGCGGCCTCCGGCGTCGACTCCATCGCCGAGGCCCTCAGCCGCGCCGCGCCCAGCCAGTTGCCCTCGCAACCTCTCGAAGTGCAGTCATCCCCAGAAGAAGGAGAAACGTCATGCCATTGATGGAGTGGAACGACAAACTGTCGGTAGGCGTGGAAGCGATCGACTCAGACCACAAGCACCTCGTCGGCCTGGTGAACGAGCTCCACGACGCGGTGAAGGCGGCCCGCGGCAAGGAGGCCCTCGGCAAGGTGCTCGACGGTCTCATCTCATACACCAAGACACACTTCGGTCGGGAGGAGGTGGAGATGGCCAAGCACCGCTACCCGAAGGCTCCCGAGCACATCAAGGAGCACGCCAACCTGACCAAGCAGGTGCTCGACGTTCAGGCCAAGTACAAGGCCGGCAACCACGCCGTGCTCAGCATGGAGGTGATGGCTTTTCTCCGCGACTGGCTGCTCAAGCACATTCAGGCGAGCGACAAGGCGCTGGGAGAGTTCCTCAAGGCGCAGAAGACCAAGAAGGTCGCCTGACCTGAGGTACACCACGGGCCGGGGCGAGGAACAGCTCGCCCGCCGGCCATGGGGCTCGAGACGTCTTAGGACTTCTTGTCGGCGGCGGTCTGAGGCTTCTTGCCCACGCGGGCCTTGAGGCCCTCGAACAGGCCCTTCATGTCGGCCGCCGCCTCGTTCTTCTTGGTGAGGATGACGTTGACCGCCCGGAGGATCTTGGCCCGGGCCTTTCGCGACAGCTCCTTGTCGGCGATGGCAGCCTCGACCTGCTGCTGCGAGATGCCGCGGCCCGCGGTGGCCGGCTTGGCGAGATTGAGCTCGGCGTACTTCTTGTCTGCCGTCTCTTTCACCCGACGCTTGCTGGCGCGCTTCACCAGCAGGGTCCTGGAAGTCTCGTCGTACGCCTCGATGCGACGCGAGGTGGTGGCGACCTGCGCCGCGGTGATGCCCTTCGATTCGATGAACGACTTGAAGCTGCCCATGTCGGATGACCCTTGGAGAGTTCGGCTTGTCCGAAGAAAAAGAGGCGCCCGTATGCCTCGAAAGGGGGGTTCTTGGCAATGATCCATCTCGAGCAACTTGATCCGCCCCCCCACCTCCGTGTAAGGGAGCATTCCCTTTTCCGGCAGGACGTGCATGG